>NZ_JBTVWW010000025.1:0-50889 GCF_054819825.1 Desulfocurvus sp. DL1XJH-121 | reverse complement strand
GGGGCTTCGCGATACGCCTCCGCGTCGCCCCGATGATTTGATTGGGCGAACGCCAGTCTGCTGTAACGCAAAACCAATCGTGCCCTCCCGCCCTCCCGCCGCGTTCCGCAACAGGTATGAGAGGGTGGTTTGGGGGGATGGTATGTAGTGCTGCGAGCGCGAGGCGCGGGAGAGGCGCGCTCCCTTCGAAGGATTTCCCCCGCCGCGCGACTGCGCCGCAGGGGCGGGACAAAGCCAGGCGGTCGCGAGCCCCTCCCGCGCCTCGCGCCAAGTCACAGGCGGAAAGCCTCCCTATCCGAGAACGCGACGGGAAAATAAAGAAGTATCCTACCTGACGATGGGATGGCGGCGCTGCCTGAAAACATACATGCCCCATGGCGTAATGCTATTTGCGATGCTGCCTCACCTGCTCCCCAAGCCCCGGCGCGCTGCCCGGCGCAGCGGCTGTGATGGAAATCAGCGAAGCGGAGCCGGGCTCGTGCGACGGGGCGGCACTACCTGTGCCGCGACACGAGGAGAGAAATCAACGGAGGACCGCGCCACCCATTCCAACACTCCCGACAAACCAACGCCCTACCCGCGAGGGAACGCGGCGGGTGGGGCGGGAGGGCACAATTGGTTTTGCACCACGATAATCCAAAACGCCCACGCCCCGCGCCCCCCTCAACGCGGCCGCCCCGGCCGAAAAAGATAATCAATCTCCTGCGGCAGGCTACGCATGAACACCACCAACCGCACCACGGCGGCCACGAAATAAGCCATCACGTGGTGTTCCTCGTAGCCCAGGCCAAGATGGCGGGTGTAGGCGAAGAAGGCCAGCGCCAGGACGCCGCAGCACAGGAGCATCCGCGCCAGGCTGCGGTGCAGCCGTCCGGCCATGCGGCGGGTGCTGATGATCCCTTTCAAACGCAGGATCAACGGGGCCAGAAGCCCCAGAAACCCTAGCCAGGCTTTGCCGAACATCTCCACGGTCACGAGCCCCATACCCATGGAGAGCAGGATGATGACCACACCGTCCATGCCGCCTCCTTGGCTTGATCCAAGCGGGATACGTCTGGAGGGGAGTTTGACAATTATAGAATAGGTGGATTGATAAGACACGTCAACGCAAAAAGCTTAATAGGTTGACATATCGCCACAGCGGACGCGAAATGCGGACATTGAACCCGACAATAACGTGAACAAGGAATGGGTACCATGGGAAAGCTCGAAGACATGTCCCGCAGGCGCAAGCTGGCCCACACCAAGCTGTTGCGCATGCATTCCAAGACCTACGAGGCGTTTCTGGATTTCGAACGCGCGGCCTACGCGGACGGCGACCTGGCCAGGAAGCACAAGGAACTCATCGCCGTGGGCATCTCCGTGGTCATCGACTGCGAGTCCTGCATGCAGTGGCACATCGAGCAGGCCGCCGAGGCCGGGGCCACGCGCCGCGAAGTGCTGGAAGCGGTGGAGGTGGGAATGGAGATGGGCGGCGGCCCGGCCACCGTCTCGGCGCGCTTCGCCCTGGAGGTCATGGACGCGGTGTTCAAGGAATAGGATCGCGGGGCTACATCCCCCCGCCCCCGAAATAGCGCCGCTGGATCCTCGCCACGGTCCCGTCGCGCTTCATCTCCCGGAGCACGCGCTCCACGTCGCGGGCCAGGTCCGGGGGGGCGGAAACCTTGGAAAAGGCCAGATAGGTGGGCGAAAAGTCCAGGATCACCTCTTTGCCCAGGGCATCGGGGACCACCTCCACGGCGTCCTCCAGGCCCATGGTCCGAAGCAGGTGCTCCACGGGCTGACGCACGCCCAGGAAGAGATCGATGCGCCCGGCCAGGAGCATCTTCACGGCGGTCTCCAGCTCGCAGATCACCTCCACGCCCTTGAACCGCCCTTCGCGCAGGACCTTGTCCACGCGCGCTCCGTAGAAATGCCCGCGCCCCACTCCCACGCGGTAGAACCCGGCCGCGGAGAGCATCTCGTCCAGCACCACGTCCGAGGACGTCCTGCGGAAGGCGTAGACTTCCTCCAAATTGATGTTCTCGCCGGGGTATAGAAGGAAGGTGGTGCGCTCGGGGGAGTACCCGGCGTCGATGATGCCGTGGGCCGCGCCGCTACGGGCCATCTCCAGGGCCCGCTTCCAGGGCACGAATTCCACCGTGGCGGACAGGCCGAGGCGCCCGAGGGCCTCCAGGGAGATGTCCACGTTCGCGCCCCGGGGGCCGTCCTCGCCGAGATACTCCAGGGGCGGGCTGTCCAGGGTCACAAGGCGCAGGGGCTCGGCGCACCACGCCTGCGGGGGTGCGAGGAACAGCGGCAGAAGAAGCAGCAGCAACACGGCCCTGAACCATCCCCGCCGACAGGGGGCCAAAGCCGCAACACGACGATTGCGATTCATGATGCGAAGGTATATGCAGTGATGGAATGATCGGTCAACTCCGATACCGCGCGGAGGTTTCCGATCTGGCGGCGAGATTCCCCTGCGCCGGCCCCACAACCAGCTTGACAAGCGTGAGGATTCTGCTATTCACCCTTGTCCCCGGGGCGGGCGTAACTCAGTGGTAGAGTGTCAGCTTCCCAAGCTGAAGGTCGCGAGTTCAAATCTCGTCGCCCGCTCCAACAACCTCTTAACCCTCTCGTTTTCTGACGATACGAGTGGACCATGCGGTCCACTTTTTTATTTTAGAAGAAATCGGATCGGCTATGAATACACACGACACGATCACCGAGCTTGAGCGCTACATCGGCCCCATGGCCGCTGCCTTCGGGCTGACCCTGTGGGGCATCGAGTTCGCGGAACAGGAAGGCCGCAGCGTTCTGCGAGTCTACGTGGACTGCGAAGGCGGCGTGGACGTGGACCAGTGCGCGCGCCTGTCCAGGGACGTGAGCGTACTGCTGGACGCCGAGGACATGATCCCCGGCCGCTACAACCTGGAGGTTTCCTCCCCCGGCCTGGACCGGCCCTTCTTCAACCCCGGCCAGATGCAGGGGTACGAAGGCCAGGAGATCAAGGTTCGCATCGCGGAGCCGCGCGAAGGCTCCAAGAATTTCATCGGCACCCTGACCCGCGTGGGCGAAGAGTCCTTCAGCATCGAGTCGGAGGGCCGGGTCCTGGAATTCGATTTCAACGAGGTCAAGAAGGCGCACCTGCGCTATACGTTCCCGGAAAAGGCCAAGGGCAGGAAAGCTTAACCGCAGGCGACCGGGACACCGGGCGCGAGGGCGGCTTCTGGAGGATCATCCATGGGTATGGAACTGAAAAAGGCCATCGACCAGATCAGCAAAGACAAGGGCATCGACCGCGACCTGCTCGTCGACACCCTCGAAGAGGCCGTGCGCACCTCTGTGACGCGCAAATTCGGCGAAGACATCGACATCGAGGTCTCCTTCAACGAGGAGCTCGGCGAGCTCGAGGTCTACCAATTCAAGGCCGTGGTGGAAGAGGTCGAGGACGAACTCACGGAGATCACCCTGGCGGACGCGCGCGAGCACGACCCCGGCGCGCAGATCGACGACGAACTGGGCTTCCGCCTGAAGGTCGAGGAACTGGGCCGCATCGCCGCCCAGTCCGCCAAACAGGTCATCATCCAGCGCATGCGCGACGCCGAGCAGGAAATCATCTACGAGGAATACAAGGACCGCATCGGCGAGATCGTGTCCGGGATCATCCAGCGCCGCGACAAGATGGGCTGGATCATCAACCTCGGCCGCACCGAGGCTCTGCTGCCCAAGGAAGAGCAGATCCCCCGCGAGCGCTACAAGCGCGGCGACCGCGTCCAGGCCTACCTCATCGACGTGCGCCGCGAGGGCCGAGGCCCGCAGGTCATCGTCTCCCGCTCGCACCCCGAGTACATGATCACGCTGTTCAAGCGCGAGGTGCCCGAGGTGGCCGACAACACGGTGTCCATCATCGGCGTGGCCCGCGACCCGGGCAGCCGGGCCAAGGTGGCCGTGACCTCCCACGACCGCGACGTGGACCCCGTGGGCGCCTGCGTGGGCATCCGCGGCTCCCGCATCCAGAACGTGGTCCAGGAGCTGCGCGGCGAGCGCATCGACATCGTGGTCTGGAGCCCGGACGTGGCCACCTACGCGGTCAACGCCCTGTCCCCGGCCTACATCACGCGCATCACCGTGGACGAGGACGAAAATCTCCTGGAGGTCGTGGTTCCCGACGACCAGCTGACCCTGGCCATCGGCCGCAAGGGCCAGAACGTCAAACTGGCCTCCAAGCTGCTTGACTGGAAGATCGACATCTTCACCGAGACCCGCTACAGCGAACTGCACGCGGAGCTCCAGGCCCTGGAGCAGATCGCCAGCGTGGCCGAGGTGCCCGTGGAGAAGTTCCTGGCCGCGGGCTACGATTCCATGGAGAAGCTGATCTCCGCCACGGACGAGGATCTCCTGGACATCGAGGCCATCAGCGAATCCAAGGTGGCCGACATCCGCTCGGCCATCAACCTCCTCTCCACCTTCCGCGCCGAGTCCGGCGAGGACGGGGAGGCGGACGCCCCGGCGTTGGACGCCGAGGCCGACGACGAAACGCAAGCGACCTCGCAGGAAGAACCTGGCGAGGACGAACAAGAGGACGTCGAGTAGCGCCCGCGCGCTCACCGACGAAAGCGGAAAGAACATGCACGACGCAAACGCAAGGCATGTCCCCATCCGCATGTGCGTCATCTGCAGGAAACGGCTTCCCAAGCACGAGATGACGCGATACGTATGCCCCGTCGAAGCGGGAGGGCCCATGCGGGATGAGAAACAAATCCTGCCGGGCCGAGGCTTCTACGTCTGCGACGACAGGGCCTGCGTTGAACGAATCGCCACGTACAAGGGCCGGCGAAGGAGCACAAGGGGTAAGGAATGACGAATAAGCTTCGGGTAAAAGACATCGCCGCAGAACTCGGCATCGGAAACAAGGAACTCATCCAGGCCTGCCGGGAACTCGACATCCCGGTCAAGAGCCACATGAGCGTCCTTGAGGAAGACGAAGCCGAGGAACTGCGCGGACACGTCAAGGCAGCCTCCACGTCCACGGAAGTGGTCACCAAGGAAGTGCAGCCCGGCGTCGTCGTGCGCCGCCGCAGGAAGAAGGTCAAAAAATCCTCTGCTAAGGAGGACACCCCGCCCGTCGAGGACGAGGCCGAGACCGCGGAGGAGCCCGCCCCCTTGGAGGAGCCCGCCGCATCCGAAGAGGAGCCCGCGGCCGAGCCCGCCCCCAAGAAGAAGGCCCCCAGGAAGGAGACCCCCAAGGCCCGTATCGTGAAGCCCGCAGTGAGCGAGGAGCCCGAACCCGAAGCCGAGCCCGAGCCCCAGGCGGAAGAAGCCGAACCCGAAGCCGTTTCCGGTCCCGAAGAAGCCCCCGCTTCCGAGGAAACCGTCCTTGAGGCCGAACACGAAGCCGCGCCCGAGGCCGAAATGCCCCAGGAAGCCGCCCCCAAAAGCGAAGCCGGCGAGGAAGCCGAAGAGGCATCCGAGGCCGAAGCGAAAGAGGAACCCAAGGCTCCCAAAAAACCCAAGGCCGCGGCCAGCAAGGTCAAGATCATTTCCCGCCCCGACCCGTCGCAGGTCCAGGCCCGCCCGGCTCCGTCCGAGAACCGGCGCGGCCCCCGTCCCGGCGGTCCCGGCGGTCCCCGTCCCGGCGGTCCCGGCGGTCCCCGTCCCGGAGGCCCCGGCGGCCCCCGCCCCGGCGGGCCCTCGCGCCCCGGCGGATTCACCCCGCGTCCCGGCGGAGCCCCGGCTCCCGGCGGCTCCCCCGATGCCCCCGGCGCGGACAGCGGAGATCCGCGCAAGCGCCGCAAGAAGGACAAGCGCGTGGTGGACTTCTCGCGCAGGGACAACGAGGACCGCTTCAACGCGGGACGCGGCAAGGGCAAGAAGGGTCGCAAGGGCGGCAGGCCGGAAATGGCTGTCTCCTCCTCCACCCAGCCCATCAAGGCCGCCAAGCGCAAGGTGCGCATCGAGGAGGCCATCCGCGTGGCCGACCTGGCCAAGCAGATGGGCATCAAGGCCCAGGCGCTGATCAAGGCCCTGTTCGACCTCGGCGTGATGGCCACCATCAACGTTTCCCTGGACTTCGACACGGCCGTGCTGGTCTGCTCGGAATTCGGCTATGAGGTTGAGAAGGTCGGCTTCTCCGAAGAGGAATACTTGGCTCCCAAGGAAAAGGACACCCCCGAGGCTCTCGAAGGCCGCGCCCCCGTCGTGACCATCATGGGCCACGTCGACCACGGCAAGACCTCCCTGCTGGACGCCATCCGCCACTCCAAGATCACCTCTGGCGAGGCAGGCGGCATCACCCAGCACATCGGCGCCTACGACGTGACCACCGATCGCGGCAAGATCGTATTCCTGGACACCCCGGGCCACGAGGCCTTCACGGCCATGCGCGCCCGCGGCGCCAAGGTCACGGACCTGGTCATCCTGGTGGTGGCCGCCGACGACGGCGTCATGGACCAGACCCGCGAGGCCATCAGCCACTCTAAGGCGGCTGGCGTGCCCATCATCGTGGCCGTGAACAAGATCGACAAGGAGGGCGCCAACCCCGAGCGCGTGATGCGCGAGCTCGCGGACCACGACCTGGTCCCCGAGGATTGGGGCGGCGACACCATCTTCTGCAACGTGTCGGCCAAGACCGGAGAGAACCTCGACACCCTGCTGGAGATGGTTCTCCTGCAGGCCGAGGTCCTGGAGCTCAAGGCCAACCCCAGCAAGCCCGCCGTGGGCCACATCGTGGAGGCGCGCCTGGACAAGGGCCGCGGCCCCGTGGCCACGGTGCTCATCGAGGGCGGCACCCTGAACCAGGGCGACTGCTTCGTGTGCGGCGTGCAGAGCGGCAAGGTCCGCGCCATGCACAGCGACAAGGGCCGCAAGATCAAGACAGCCGGACCGGCCACCCCCGTGGAGGTCCAGGGCTTCGAGGGCGTGCCCGAGGCCGGTGACGAGTTCGTGTGCGTGGAGGACGAGAAGGTCGCCCGCCGCATCGCCCAGAACCGCGCCCTCAAGGTGCGCGAGCGCCAGCTGGCCAGCGAGCACAAGGTCACGCTGGAGAGCTTCCTGGCCTCCAGCCCGGACAGCGACCTGAAGACCCTGAACCTGGTGCTCAAGGCCGACGTGCAGGGCTCCCAGGAGGCCATCGCCGACGCCCTGAACAAGCTCTCCACCGACGCCGTGAAGGTGGACATCCTGCACTCGGGCGCGGGCGCCATCACCGAGTCGGACATCCTCTTGGCTGCCGCGTCCGACGCCATCATCATCGGCTTCAACGTGCGCCCCACCGCCAAGATCAAGGAAGTGGCCGAGCACGAGAACGTGGAAATCCGTTTCTACGACATCATCTACAAGCTGGTGGGCGAGATCAAGGACGCCATGGCGGGCATGCTGGCCCCGGTCATCTCCGAGGAATACCTGGGCCAGGCCGAGGTGCGCGAGACCTTCAACGTGCCCAAGGTCGGCACGGTGGCGGGCTGCTACGTGGTGGACGGCGAACTCAAGCGCAACGCCAAGGTGCGCCTGCTGCGCGAGGGCGTGGTCATCTACACGGGCACCCTGTCCTCGCTCAAGCGCTTCAAGGACGACGCCAAGGAAGTCCGCAAGGGCTTCGAGTGCGGCGCGGGCCTGGAACGCTTCAACGACGTCAAGACCGGCGACATCATTGAGGCCTTCATCGAAGTGGAGTCCGCGGCGACCCTGGACTAGGCTGTTGAAAAATGCACGTTTGCTTCGTTGCTTCGGAAAAGGCAAACCCTCGCGTGGCGACAGCGTCGGGATACGCGTCGGTCTTGCCTTTCCCTAGCGCCTCGCACCCGCACATTTCCGAACAGCCTGTCAAAGGCACTGTCTAATACTTGTTGGAATATGATACTGGGCGTTCTGAAGCTTGAGTTCAGACTCCACGGCAACCGCTCCCTCAAGGGCAAGCGGCAGGTGGCCGCCAGCCTCAAGCAGAAGCTCCGCAACAAGTTCAACGTGGCCGTGAGCGAGACCGAGGCCCAGGACAGCCACGAGCGGCTGGTCCTGGCCGTGGTCACGGTGTCCGGGGATTCCCGGCGCGTGCAGAGCGTGCTGGAAAAGGCCCTGTCCCACGCCCTGGCCGCCACCGGCGAAGAGTTGGCGGACTCCCAAATGGAACTATTCAGCTCCGGCGACGCCGGGGACGACGCACAGGATTTCCTCTAGAAATGCATACTTCAGGTTCACGAAGGGCCCACAAGATGGGCGACCAGATCATGCGCCTCGTGGCCGAGCTGCTGGCCACGGAGGTCGAGGACTCGCGCCTGGCCATGGTCACGGTGTCGGGCGTGCGCATGAGCAAGGACCTGTCCACGGCCGAGGTGCTCTACACCGCGCCCTCCGGCTCGGACCCGGCCGCCATCGAAGCGGGCCTGAAAAAGGCCTCCGGATTCTTCCGCTCCCGTCTGGGCCGCCAGCTCAAGAGCAAATACATCCCCACGCTGGCGTTCTGCCGCGACGATTTCCTGGAGGACGTGGTTTATGACAAGCCCGGCCAGGACGATTAGCGCGCTCATCTCCGGCGCGGAGAGCTTCCTCATAGCCTCGCACTCCAGCCCCGACGGCGACGCCCTGGGCTCCAGCGCGGCCCTGGGCTTCCTGCTCAAGGCCCTGGGCAAGCGCGTGGCGATCTACAACGAATCCGGCCTGCCCGACCAGTACGCCTGGCTGCCCCTGCCCTGCCCCGTGGTCGCGGAAGTGCCCGACGAGGACTTCGACTGGACCATCGCCCTGGACTGCGGGGATCAGGCCCGCCTGGGCGCGGCCCTGGGCGAACGCTTCCCGGAAAAGGGCAGCATGAACATCGACCACCACCTGGGCAACCCGGAATACGCCGAGGTGAACTGGGTGGACCCCCGCTACGCGGCCGTGGGCGCGATGATCTGCGACCTGGCCCGTGAGCTGTCCGTGCCCCTGTCCGGCGGCCTGGGCATGGCGGCCTACCTGGCCATCGTCACGGACACCGGTTATTTCAGCTACGGCTCCACCAGGCCCGAGACCCTGGAGGCCTGCGCGGAGATCATGCGCCAGGGCCTGGACCCGGCGGCCTTCAACGACCGGCTCCAGAACCAGTGGAGCCTGAACCGCCTGAAGCTCTGGTCCATGGTGCTCGGAGACTGCAGCCTGCACATGGACGGCGCCGTGGGCCTGATGCGCGTGTCCCGGGAGATGCTCGAAACCACGGGTACGGGCAAGGAGGACACGGAGCAGCTGGTCAACCTCATGCGCCGCGTCAAAAGCGTGCGCGCGGCCATCCTGCTGCGCGAGGACGGGGACGAGCTGACCAAGGCCAGCCTGCGCTCCTCCGGCGAGGTCAACGTGCAGGCGGTGGCCGCCGCTCTGGGCGGCGGCGGGCACAAGAACGCCGCGGGCTGCACCGTGCACGCGTCCCTGGCCGAGGCCGAGGCCGTGGTGCTGGACGCCGCGGCCCGCCATCTGTTCCCCGGGGAGGACCGTGGGTAGAAGCCGCAAGCGCAGCAGAAACCAGCTGGACGGCCTGCTGGTCCTGGACAAGCCCGAGGGCCCCACGTCCGCAGGCTGCCTGGCCCGGATCAAGCGCGGCCTGGACCAGGGCAAGATCGGCCACGCCGGGACCCTGGACCCCATGGCCACGGGCGTGCTCCTGGTGCTGTTGGGCGAGGCCACCAAGCTGGCCCCCTACCTCACCGAGGGCAAAAAGACCTACCTCGGCGAGCTGGAGCTGGGCACCGCCACGGACACCTACGATCGCCAGGGGCAAATCGTTACGCAAAAGCCATTTGACCTACTGGCCCCTGAAGATGTAAAGGAAGCAATTCTCGCCTGGACGGGCCGGATGGACCAGGAGGTCCCCCCGGTCTCCGCCGCCAAGCATCAGGGCAAGCCCCTGTACGCCCTGGTCAGGGCGGGCGAAGACGTCCCGGTGAAGATAAAACCTGTTGAAATATTTCACGCCGAGGTTCTGGAAACGGAGCTTCCGCGTGTGCGCTTCCGTGTGACGGTGAGCGCCGGCACCTACGTACGGTCCCTGGTCCACAGCTTGGGGATACGCTTAGGGTGCGGCGCGATGCTCACCGCGCTGACGCGGGAGCACTGCCATCCCTTCGGGCTGGATCAGGCCCACGGACTGGAAACGGTCCTGGCCGACCCCGAGGGATTCCCGGACAGGGTGATTCCCCTTGCGGACGCCCTGCCCCAGTGGCCGAGACCGGCGCTGGACGGCGACCAGGCGGACAGGGTGCGAAACGGCGCCCGCCTGCCCGTGGCCGAAACCGGCGCCGACGCGGCCCCCGGGGACCGGGCCCTGCTCATGGGCCCCGGGAGCGTCCCTCTGGCCCTGGCCGAAGCCCGGCCGGACGATGGCGGTTTGTCGTGGTTCATACTCAGGGGCCTGCGCCAGGAGGCGTAAGGGCCCGCGCGCCGATGGGCGGCGCATCCAAACGACGGAGGATATCGCTGTGGTCATGACTGCCGACGACAAGGCACGGATCATCGAGGAGTACAAGCAGGGCGACGGGGACACCGGTTCCCCGGAGGTCCAGGTGGCGCTGCTGACGCACCGCATCACCTACCTCACCGACCACTTCAAGGAGCACAAGAAGGACTTCCATTCCCGCACCGGGCTCCTGAAGCTGGTGGGCCAGCGCCGCAAGATGCTGAACTACCTCAAGCGCAAGGACATCCAGCGCTATCGCGATCTCATCGCGCGCCTGGGCCTGCGCAAGTAGCAGAAGGAAAATCGGGGGCCGCGCGCGCGGCCCCCGTTCCCCTGAAGGGCCGATGCTGTGAGGTTGCCACGATGGGGCGTCCAAGGACGTCACATCCTTTCAACTTTACAGCCACGTCCTTTCAGGGGCCCGCGCGGCCGAGACCGCGCATACCCCTAACAAAGGACAAGCAATGACACTGGAACTCAATCCCATCCGCACGTCCGCCGTCATCGGCGGCAACGAGATCGTGCTGGAGACGGGCAAGATCGCCAAGCAGGCGCACGGGGCCGTGTGGGTCCAATGCGGCGGCACGGTGGTCCTGGTCACGGTCGTGACCCAGCCCCTGCCCGAGGACAAGGGCTTCTTCCCCCTGACCGTGGAATACAAGGAGCTGGCCTACGCCGCCGGCCGCATTCCCGGCAGCTTCTTCCGCCGCGAGATCGGCCGCCCCTCGGAGCGCGAGGTGCTGGTCTGCCGCCTCATCGACCGTCCGCACCGCCCGCTGTTCCCCAACGGGTTCCGCGACGAGGTGCAGATCATCGCCCAAGTGCACTCCGCCGACGACCAGCACAATCCCGACATGCTCGCCATCTGCGGCGCGTCGGCCGCCCTGCACATCTCCAAGATTCCCTTCATGGGCCCGGTGGCCGGTTGCCGCGTGGGCCGCGTGAACGGCGAGTTCGTGTTCAACCCCACCTACGAGCAGTGCGAAGCCAGCGAGCTGGCCATCGTGGTGGCGGGCACCAAGGAGGCCGTGTGCATGGTCGAGGGCGAGGCCAAGTTCGCGCCCGAGTCCATGATCGCCGACGCCATCGAGTGGGGCCACGAGCAGATGCAGCCCCTGCTGGCCGCCCAGGAGGCCCTGCGCGAGCAGGCCGGCGTGGCCAAGCAGGAGGTCGCCGAGCCCGAGGAGGACGCCGAGGTCAAGACCCTGGTTGAGGAGATCGCCACTTCCAAGCTCAAGGAAGCCATGGCCATCACCCGCAAGCAGGAGCGCTACGCGGCCAAGGACGCCATCAAGGACGAGGTCATGGCGGCCCTGTCCGAGAAATTCCCGGACGAGCCCAAGCGCCTGCGCTGCGTCGGCGACGTGCTCAAGGACATCACCAAGACCATCGTGCGCAACCGCATCCGCACCGAGAAGGTGCGCATCGACGGCCGCGACCTGACCACGGTCAGGCCCATCAACATCGAGACGGGCGTGCTGCCGCGCACCCACGGCTCGGCCCTGTTCACGCGCGGCGAGACCCAGGCCATGGTCACGGCCACCCTGGGCTCCACCCGCGACGAGCAGCGCACCGACTCCCTGGTGGGCGATGACATCAAGCATTTCATGCTCCACTACAACTTCCCGCCCTACTGCGTGGGCGAGGCCAAGTTCATGCGCGGCCCCAGCCGCCGCGACATCGGCCACGGCACCCTGGCGCTCAGGGCCATCAGCCCCATCCTGCCTCCCCAGGACGAGTTCCCCTTCACCCTGCGCGTGGTGAGCGAGATCACGGAGTCCAACGGCTCCTCGTCCATGGCCACGGTGTGCGGCGCCTCCCTGTCCCTGATGGACGCGGGCGTGCCCGTGTCCCACCCCATTGCGGGCGTGGCCATGGGGCTCATCAAGGAGGATGACGAGTACCTGGTGCTCACGGACATCCTCGGCGACGAGGACGCCCTGGGCGACATGGACTTCAAGGTGGCCGGCTCCGCCGAAGGCGTCACGGCCATCCAGATGGACATCAAGATCACCGGCATCCCCTCGGACGTGCTGCGCAACGCCCTGGCCCAGGCCAAACAGGGCCGCCTGCACATCCTGGGCGAGATGAACAAGATCATCGCCGAGCCCCGCCCCGAGCTGTCCAAGTACGCTCCTCAGCTGGAGATCGTCACGGTCAACCCGGACAAGATCCGCTCGGTCATCGGACCCGGCGGCAAGAACATCAAGGCCATCACCTCGGCCACGGACGCGTCCATCGACATCGAGGACGACGGCCGCGTGTTCATCTTCGCGCCCAACGCGGAGTCCATGGCCAAGGCCAAGGAGATGGTCCTGTACCACGACCAGACCGCCGAAGTGGGCAAGGACTACGAGGGCCGCGTGACCAAGGTCATCGACTGCGGCGCGGTGGTGGAGATCCTGCCCGGCCTGGACGGCCTGGTGCACATCTCCCAGTTGGCCGAGGAGCGCGTGGAGCAGGTCACGGACGTGGTCAAGCTCGGCGACTCCCTGAAGGTCAAGGTCCTGGAAGTGGAATCCAACGGCCGCGTGCGCCTCTCGCGCAAGGCCGTGCTCATGGAGGCCCGGGGCGAGGTCATCGACTACTCGACCTTCGACAAGCGCCCCTCCCGCCCGCGCGGCGACCGTGGCGATCGCGGCGGACGCGGTGATCGCGGCGGACGCGGCGGCGACCGTGGCGGACGCGGCGGCGATCGCGGCGGCAGGCGCTAAAAGCCCCGCTCGTCCCAAGCAACAAATGACGCCGGGAACGGAAACGTTCCCGGCGTTTTCATTTGCCCCGCAGGCCGTTATGGACGGCCCGCTAGAGTATCCAACGGCGGCGGATGTTCCAGAGGCTGGCCATAAACAGCCCCAGGCAGAACAGGCCCAGGACCCCGAAGTCCAGGGCGTAGGGCATGGCGTTGGCCCCCCGGAACAGCCCGTGGAGCACGTCAGCGCCGTAGGTCAGGGGCAGGACGTGGGATAGGGGCCGGAGCAGCGCGGGCAGGCTGGCCACCGGAAAGAACAGGCCGCAGAGAAAAACCATGGGAAAGCGGAAGAAGTTGGAGAAGGTCTGGGCCTCGAAGACCTCGGAGACGGCCACCGCGATGAACAGCCCCAGAAAGGCCGAGGACATGGCGATGAGCAGCACCACGGGCAGGAACAGGCTCCAGCACACCCCCGAAAGGTCCGTGAGGAACCAGGCCATGGCCACGGGCACCACGGAGTTGGCCACGCCGAAGAGCACGGCCCCGCCCGTCTTGGCCAACATCAGCACCTCCAGGGGGATGGGCGCGAGGAGCAGGCGCTCGAAGGAGCGGTGCTTCTTCTCGAAGGTCACGGTCACGGCCAGCATGGACGTGGTGCCGAAGAGGATGGACAGGCAGATCACGCCGGGCAGCAGCGAGAGCACGCTGTCCACGCCCTTGCCCGAGCGGATGAAGAACATGCCCGTCCAGGCCAGGGGAAAGAGCAGGCCCCAGCTCACGTTGGGCGGTTTGAGGTAATAGGTGCCCATGTCCTTGGCCAGGATGTTCCAGAAGGCGACCAAGCTCGATCTCATGACTTGCCTCCCTTGCCCGGGCCCTTGGTCCCGTTGCCCCTGGCCAGGTCGGCCGCGGCCAGGCCGGTGACGCCCACGAACACGTCCTCCAGGGACGGCCGCTGCCTGCGCGCCTCCAGCACCTCCAGGCCGCGCTCCTCCAGAAAGCGCACCAGCCGCCCCACTCCCACGGGCTCCCCGGCCTCCACGCGCAGGGCCCCGTCGCCCTGCACCGAGCATGACCAGCCCGGAAAGGCCGCCTCCAGGTCCCGGGCCGCGCCCTCCCCGGGTATCGGGTCGCAGGCCACGGCCAGGACGTGCCTGCCGCGCACCGGGGCCAGGAGGTCCTCCAGGGGCTCGTCGCGCACGATGCGCCCGGCCACGATGAAGGCCACGCGGCCGCAGAGGCGCTCGGCCTCCTCGATGTAGTGGGTGGTCAGGAAGATGGTGGTGCCCCGGGCGTTGAGCTCCTCGATGAGGGTCCTGATCTGGCGCACGCTGGCCACGTCGATGCCCGTGGAGGGCTCGTCCAGGAACAGGATCCCCGGGTCGTGCATGATGGCCGCAGCCAGGGTCAGCTTGCGCTTCATGCCCTTGGAATAGCCCTGGAACTTGCGCCCGGCGGCCTGGTTCAGGCCGAAGGAATCCAGCAGCTCCCGGGCCCGGTCCTCGCGCGCCGAGCGGCCCATGCCGTACAGCGCCCCGCAAAAACAGAGGTTCTCGAAGCCCGTAAGCTCCGGGTAGAGGTTGCTCTCGTCCGGGGCCACGCCCACCAGGGCCTGGGCCTTGCGCGAACGGCGCGTGCAGTCCACGCCCGCCAGCTCGATGCCGCCCGCGTCGGGCCGGGCCAGGCCGGTGAGCATGTTGATGGTCGTGGTCTTGCCCGCGCCGTTGGGCCCCAGGAATCCGAAAACCTCGCCCCGGGCCACGGAGAACGAGACCCCGCGCACGGCCTGGACGTCGCCGAAGCTCTTTTCCAGGTCGCGCACCACGATGGCCCGTTCCTGCGGAGGCCGCCCATGCGGCTGTGCTTGCATCTGCATCCTCGATCCCGCGCGAATCCATTTAAGCATGCGCGCGGATACTTTCTTAAAGGTTCAAAAAAAAGCCGCCTACCCGCCGAGCAGGTCGCCGGCCACGCGGGCCCAATCCCTGAGCACGCCCTCGTCGGCCCGGTAATGCACGTGGTAGCCCTGCTTGTCCCCTACCACGGCCCCGGCGTCGCGCAACACGCGCAAATGCTGGGACACGGCCGCAGGCGTGATGTCCAGGACCCGGGCCAGGGCGTTGACACAGTGGGGCCGCTGCCTGAGCAGCGCCACGATGCGCACCCGCGTGTCCACGGACAGCACCTTGAAGATGCGGGCCTGCTCCCGCGCGCGCGATTGGGCCGAGGCAGTCATTAAGTCCATGCGCGGACACTAAGATCAATCGCCGGAGCCGTCAACCCGGCAGCAAGACACGAAAAAGGGGCGGTCGCCCGCCCCTTCTCAGTTGGTATGGATATGCCCCGCCCTACTTGGCGTCCTTGTCCACGTGGGCCGAGGTCACGGTGTAGCGCATGATCTGGCCGTCCACGCGCAGCACCAGCTTGACCTTCTCGATGCCCCGGTCCGCCGGGAAGTAGATATACCCGACCTTGGTGTAGTCCGCGGGCACGGCCTCGTCGGTCCACTGGTAGTCGGCCAGCTCGCGGCGGATGGCGTTCTTGAGGTCGCGCTCGGAGCTGGCGTAGGTCCCGGCCGCGCCGCCCAACAGGGCTCCGCCGGCCGCGCCCACCGCAGCTCCCTTCCAGATGTTGTCGCCGCCGCCGATGAAGCCCACCAGCGCGCCCAGGCCCGCGCCCAGGACCGCGCCCACCGCGCCGGTCTTGGCCGCGTTGGCCGTGGTGGTCTTGAAGGTCTCGGAGGCGAAGACCAGGCGCGTGGCCTCGTCCAGGCTGTAAGGCAGGTATTCGCCGTCGGCGGCCACGCCACGGGCCTCCTCCACGCGCACCACCGGGCTTTGCAGACTCTTGTTCTTGAGCACCAGGAACACGGGCTCAAGCCCGGCCTCGGTGTAGTCCATGCCCTGGCCGAAGTGCTCGTAGTTGATGGCCCCGATGTCCCAACGCGGCTCCTGCACGGAGCCCGCCACCTCGGCGGGGTCCACCACCTTGCGCGGCTGCGGCAGGGGTTGCGTGGGCTGGCAGCCCACGACCAGGCTCAGCAGCATGCTGGCCAGCACGAGGCGCGCCGTGGCGCGCATGGCAATCGCTCTTTTCATCGTCATCTCTCCTTCACCGGCCCCCGGGCGCTCGGCCCGGGCCGGAATCAGCTCAACTCACCAGGACCCCGGCATAGCCCACCACGTGGGAATTGTCCCCGGTGACGTCGCCCGAGGTGGCGTAGGCCGCCAGCCTCGCCTTGGACGCGCCCATGGCCTTGGCCAGCAGCAGGCCCAGGACCATGGGCAGGACGCCGCACATGGTGATGCCCCGGCTGCGCACGACCCGGTACAGGGCCTCGGGATCCAGGGCAAGAACCGCGTCCAGGGCCAGGGAATCCAGTTCCCGGGCCCGTTCGCGGCTCACGTAATGGCTCATGTCCGAGCTTACCACCACGGACACGGGCCGCGCCAGGGCCTCGACGGCCCCGGCCAGGTTCGCGGCCACCTCCGCGAGAACCGCATAGCCGGGCTCGGACACGCACATGGGCACCACGCGCGCGCCGGGCGCGGCCTGCATCAGGAAGGGGACGAGCACCTCCAGGGAATGCTCCGTGCCGTGCGCCTGCTCGTCCGCCGCAAGACGCGGATCCGCCGCGAGCAGCGCCCCGGCCAGTTCCGCGTCCACGTCCACGCCTCCTCCCGGCGCGAACCAGCGCCCCTCGGGCCACACGGCCAGCGACCGGCCCCGGCCCGTATGGCTGGGGCCCAGCAACAGGATGCTCGGGGCCAACTCCGCCGCGCCCAGGGTCCTCCCGGCCACGGAGCCGGAGAACACGTACCCGGCGTGGGGCGCCATGGCCAGGAGCGTGGGCCCGCCGGATTTGGCCTCGGCCTCGTCCAGATAGCCACGCACCTCGCGCTCCAGCGCCCCGGGGTCCGCGGTGTAGAATTGCCCCGCCACGACGGGATGTCTGTCCATGATGCGCCTCCCTGGTGGACCGGTCAGGCCCCCATCATACGCTCCGCTTGCGCGGGGGGGAAGGGGAACGCCTCCTGGAAATACTAACGCGGGCCGAGGCGAAACCCTGCGCGAAAAAGGAAGGATCGGGGCTAGAACTTGGCGTCGGGGATGTACTGCTGGGACTCCCGCTGGATGGCCTCCATCTCCAGGTCCGAGGCGGCCATGCGGCCGTAGAGGGTGCCCGCGCCCTCCTTGGACAACTCGGTGAGGAGTTCGCGCCACTTGCCCGTGTCCCCGCCGCGCCGGTAGAGCCCGGCGATGCGGTAGTCCAGGGCCTGGCGGCCCGGGTCCCCTTCGGGCAGGCGCTTCTTGTACAGGTCCGCCCATTTGATGGCCTCGCGGAAGCGCGCCGAGCGCTCGGTGACGTCGGTGAGGATGGCCAGGCATTCGCGAATCTTGGCCTGGTCCGTGTCCTCGGCGACCAGGGTCTCGTAGGCGTCCTGGGCGTAGTCGTAGGCCGTGCGGTAGTCCTCCTTGGCCAGGGCGTCCCGGGCCAGGAAAAACACGGCGTAGGCCCGCTGCCTGTCGTCCAGGTCGCGGTCCTGGACCAGGGTGTTCCACAGGGGACGGCTGTCCTCGAAGCGGCCCAGGTTCTCCAGGGCCAGGGCCTGGGCGTAATCCAGCTCGCGCTTGTAGCGGGAGGCGATCTCCCAGGGCTTCACGGCCTCGGCCACCTCCAGCACGCGCTCCCAGGCCTGGTTCTCCACGAAGATGGACAGGGCCAGGCTCATGGCCATCTCCGAGAACTCGGGCACCTGCTCCTCGCGCAGGAAGGGCATGATGACGTCCAGGGCCGTGCCCGGCCGTCCGCGCTTGAAAAAGGCCAGGGCCAGGGCCAGCTTGGCCGAGGGCTCCAGTTCGGCGGCCTTGTCGCGCAAAAACGCGTGCTCCTCCCAGAGGTCCACGATCTTGGGATAGTTCTCGTCGCTGATGAGCGTGCCCACGATGCGGCCGAAGGCCTTCACGCCCACGCTGCGCGCGCGGTCCGCGAGGTTGCTGGACGGGAAGCGCTTCTCGAAGTCCTCCACCGCGCCCATGGCGTCCACGAACTTGTTGTTCCACAGGTGCCACATGCCCAGCTTGAGCTGGGCCAGGGGCGCCAGGGGGCTGTCCGCGTGCTCCTTGATGATCTGCTCGTAGATCTGGGCGGGCTTGAGGTTCATGGGCCGGTCGAAGACCGTGAACATCTGCTCCACCGTGGGCTCGTCGTAGATCCCCTCCTCGGCCAGGCGCATCTTGGCGATGAGCCCGCCCTCGCGGTCCGGGAAGTCGGCCAGGGCCTTGTCGTAGACCTCGCGCGCGGCCAGTTCCCTGCCCGTGCGCACGTAGATGTCGCCCAGCTTGGCCAGGATGATGTCGGCCTCGTCGCCGTTGGGGTCGATGTTGTAGTAGGTCCAGTAGTCGTTCTTGGCCTTTTCGAAGTCCTCCACGGCGTAGGCCGCGTCGCCCAGCAGGCGCAGGAAGGGCGGGAACTCCACATAGAAGCGCGGCCAGCGCTTCTCGATGTAGTCCACGATCTGGAAGGCCTGCTTGTCGTAGCCCAGCTTGCGCAGGGAGCGGGCCAGGCCGATGGAGGCCTCGCGCACGAACTTGCTGTCCGGGAAGACCTGCACCAGGTACTGGAACTCATCGGCCGCCTTCTGGAAATCGCCCTGGCGGAAGTAGTGGTCGCCCCAGTAGTAGTAGGACAGGGGCACGTTGGGGTCGCCCTTGAACTTGGAGCGCAGGATGCGGAAATAGGCCTCGGCCTCGGGGATGTTGCCCACCTTCAGGTTGGTGACCCCGCGCCTGAGCAGCGCGGCGGGCACGCGCCAGGAGTCGAGGTTGAAGTTCACGGCCGCCTCGTAGGCCCCGTTGATCTCGTCGAAGTTCCCCTCCAGATCGTCCTTGTACTTGGAGTAGAGGATGTCGGCCTTCATGTACATGGCCTCTTCGCGCATCTCGGGCTTCAGGTCGGGCTGGGCCAGCAGCGTGCCCAGCTCCTTGAGGGCGTTCTCGTGGTCCCCGTTGCTCTGGGCCACCTGGGCGGAATAGAAGATGTCCTCCAGGGCTGTCTGGCGCGCCTGCTCGGCCGCGCTGGGCCCCTCGGGGGCGGCGGCTTCGGCGGCGGCGTCCTGCCCCTCGGGGGCGACGGCCTCGGCGGCCGGAGCCTCGGCCGGGGCAGGCTGCTCCCCGGGGGCCGGGGGCGCGGCGGCCTGTTCGGCGTCGGGCTGCGGCAGGGGGGAATCCGTGGGCTGGATGTCGGACTCGCCCTCCAGGGGGCCCTTGCCCGCGGCGTCCAGGCGGCGGCGCACGTCGCTCAGGGCCTCGTCGGACCCGGGCACAGCGCCACGGAAGGCGGAACCCTTGCCCTCCAGGAGATTCTTCACCAGCCGCTTGACCACCTCGCGCTGCCCCGGGGCCTCGGGGGCCTGGGCGGCGGGAGCAGCGGGAGCGGCCCCCTGGGACGCGGGGGCCTCGGGAGACGCGGGCTGCGCTTGGCCGGGGGGCGTCAGGCGACGGCGCACGCTGGGCGCCGGGGCCTCGGAATCAGGAGCGGCGAGAGCCGGGGGAGCGGCGGAATCCGCGGCCGAGGCGGCGGGGGCCTGGGCCACCTCGAAGCCCTGGGCGGGCGCTTCCTCGCCCGGGCGCAGCACACGGCCCCGGAACACATTGGGCAGGCGCACGGCCCTGCCCTGCCGAGCCACGGGCACGCGGGCCACCGGGGCCCGGGCGGGTTCGGGGGAGGCGATGGAAATTTCGGGCGTCTCGGGCGCGGCCTGCGGGGCCTCGGGCGCGGTCCTGGGAGTTTCGGCCTCGGCCTGGACGGGTTCGGGCTGCGCCGGTGCGGCTTCGGCGGCCTGGGCCGCTGGCGCGGGCTCGGCCCTGGGGGCCTCGGGCGCGGCGGGAGGCTCGGGCCGGGCGGCCTGCGCGACCTCGGCGGGGGCGGCCTGCGCGGGCGCTTCCGCCTTCCAGCGCGCGCCCAGGGGATCGGCGAAGACGTCCAGAACGACCTTGCCCCGGTCCTCCAGGGCGAAGGCCACGTAGCCGAAGGCGTCGGATTTGAGGGTGACCACCACGTTCCCGCCCCGGGCGCGCACGCCGGACACGAAGCGGGAACCGCCGAGGTCGGGCGTGCCGCCGGGTGCGCCCAGGCCGCCGCCGGGAACCGAGAGGGTCAGCTCCCGCCTGCCCGTGCGCGCAACGCTGTACGGGGGGACCTTGCCCTTGAAATCCAGGACCAGGCGCTCCTTGTCCGGATGCTGGCCGAAACTGTAGACCACCGCACCAGCGGACGCGGGAAGGACGAGGGAAAGAATCCCCGTCAGGAGCAGAAGGCAGGCGAACCTGCGCCAGGTATGCGAACTCACGGCATATCCCATGCAAGGTCCATGCTAAATGCCTGGGACGGCTATCCATCCGCCGGAAAATTCCACGCCCCCCGGTGGGCCGGGAAGTCTCCTCCCCGAGGGCGCTCCCGGACGACGGCCGCCGCTGGAACACCCCTGACGTACAGACAACCTATTGAATTCCTTTCTTCTTGAGCTTCTCGATCAAAGTCGTGCGCTTGATGCCCAGCAGCTCGGCAGCCCGGTTCTTCACGCCGTCGGCGTTTCGCAAGGCCTCGCGCAGCAGCCGCTCCTCCATGGTATCCATGAAGTCCTTCAGGTCCATGTCCTTGTCCTTCATGTCCTGCAAGGTGGGCCAGGCGAAGCCCGCCCGGACCATCACCGGGCGCATGGCCTTCTTCTCGCCCAGGTTCTCCCAAATCTTGACGGGCAGGTCGTCGGGGGCCACCACCGGGCCGTCGCAGAGGATGGACATGCGCTCCATGAGATTCTCCAGCTCGCGCACGTTGCCCGGCCAGTTGTAGCGCAACAGCATGTCCCGGGCCTCGTCGGCGATGGAGAGGGGCCCCTCCTCCCGGGTGCGGCAGAAGCCTTCCATGAAGAAGTCCGCCAGCAGCAGCACGTCGTCGCCGCGCTCGCGAAGGGGCGGCAGGGTGATGGGGATGACGTTCAGGCGGTAGAAGAGGTCCTCGCGGAACGCGCCCTTGCCCACCTCCTCCTCCAGGTCGCGGTTGGTGGCCGCCACCACGCGCACGTCGGCCTTCTTGGTGCCCGTGCCGCCCACGCGCTCGAATTCCTTTTCCTGCAGCACGCGCAGGATCTTGACCTGCAGGGAGAGATCCAGCTCCCCGATCTCGTCCAGAAATATGGTCCCGCCCTCGGCCAGCTCGAAGCGGCCCGAGCGCGAACGGATGGCGTGGGTGAAGGCGCCCTTCTCGTGTCCGAAGAGTTCCGACTCCAGCAACTCGCGGGGGATCGCGCCGCAGTTGATGGGCACGAAGGGCTTGTCCGCGCGGCGTGAATTGTCGTGCAGGGCGCGCACGAGCAGTTCCTTGCCTGTGCCGGATTCGCCGGTGATGAGCACGGTGCTCTCGGTGGGCGCAACCTTGGCGAGGATGGTGAAAACTTCCAGCAATGCGGGGCTGCGTCCGATGATGCCCCTGGTGTCTATATCCATCTGCACTCCGGGCGGCCAGCGGCGGGAAGGAAGTTTCCGCCTGCATGCCTACCCACTTTGCTGTCAATCTTCTGACGGATTGTCAAGAAAACTTCTAGATTTTTTATGAATCCTTTCCCCGGCCACGAAATCTGGGGCGGGCCGAAAAAACAAAAAAACCGCGCAGAGCGCGGCGGCGAAACTGCCGGGGCGAATCCCCGGGGAAAAAACATGCAAGGCGGAGCTAGACCAGTTCATCCAGCAGGGTCCCGAGCATCTCGTCCTGGGTGCGGACGACTTCCGCGTTGGCCTCGTAGGCCCGCTCATTGACCATCATGGTGACCATTTCCGTGGCGATGTCCGTGCCCGAGGCCTCCACGTACTGCACGGACGGGTCGCCGGGCACGATGGTCTGCACCAGGGGGGCCTGGACATCCATCTCCCGCACCTCGGACACGGCCACGCCGCCCATGTCCGGGCGATCCTCGTAGGTCACGCGCGAGGGATCGAACTCGTTGGTGGCCGCGTTGGCGATGTTGTTGGCGGTGACGGCCTGGGAAACGGAAAACGCGTTCAGGGCCGAAAGCGCCGTGTCCATGGTCTGGATCATGGCGGGTTTCCTCCGGCGGCCGAGCAAAACCCTCGGGCCGCAGGGCCATTATCTCATATCCGCGTACCGCTTTCAATGCTCGCGAAGGCATTGTGATTATGGATGGATTCCTGGCTCTCCACCTCCACCGTGAACCAGCGCACCTGGGGGTGCTCCTCCAAGGCGCGGGCCGCGGCGCGTACCACGTCCTCCACGAAGGCCGGGTTGGCGAAGGCCGCGTCGGTCACGGCCTTTTCGTCCTCGCGCTTGAGGAGCGCGTAGACCGGCGAGGACCCGGCCGCCTCGGCGATGGCGATGAGGTCCTCGATCCAGAGGAAGCCGGTATGCCGCGTCTGGATGCGCACGATGGCCCGCTGGCTGTGGGCCGCGTTCTCGCAGATGGCCAGGGAGCACGGGCACACGGTCATCACCGGCACCTCCACGCCCAGGCCCCAGACCAGGCGGCCGTCCTCAAGCTCGCCCGAGAGGTCCACGCGATAGTCCATGCTGGCGCTGCTGCCGCTGGCCGGGGCGGCCTTCTTCAGGAAATACGGAAACCGGAAGTGGATATGCGCGCGCCGCGCCTGGAGCCGATCGCACACGGACTGCAGGAGCGTCTTGAAGCTCATGTAGTCCAAGGCCTCTGTCCAGCCGCCCAGGGCCTCGATGAACCGGCTCATGTGCGTGCCCTTGAAGTGCGCGGGCAGGTCCACGTAGAGGTCCACCTGGGCCACGGTGTGGCGGATGTCGTCGCCGTCGCGGGTGCGCACCCGCACGGGCAGGGCGATGTTGGTCACGCCCACGCGGTCGATGGGCAGGGCCACGTCCGCGGGCCCGCTCTGAACGTCCTTCATTGAATCCTCGTGTCCGGCCTTAACGGGTTGTTGAAAAAAACTTTTTTCGCAGGCCGTTCAAAAATAGCGCTTCGCTGAGATGCAAGGCGCAAGGAAAATATAAGACCGACGCGTACTCCCTGTAAGCGAGGGTTTATATTTTCCGCAGCAGCGAAGCGACGCCGCAGATCGCTGTTTTTGGGCGGCCTGCCTAGATGATTTCTTCGCCGGTGGTTGTCAGGCTCAACTTGCCGTGCTTGACGCCCTTGGTGGAGATGAGCTTCTGCCCCAGGCGGCGCACCACCTCGCCCTGGCCCTTGAGCACCAGGACTTCCAGACAGTTGCTGTGGTCCAGGTGCACGTGCAGGGAGCTCAGGATCACCTCGTGGGCCTCGTGCTGCAGCTCCGTGAGGCGCTGGGCCAGCTGGCTCTGGTGGTGATCGTAGACCATGGTCAGGGTCCCGGCGATCTCGCGGTCCGTGTCCTCCCACTCCTTCTTGACCAGGGTGTTGCGGATCAGGTCGCGGATGGCCTCGGAGCGGGTCTGGTAGCTCTGCTCCTCGCACAAGGCGTCGAACTTGTCCAAAAGATCGGAATCCAGGGACACGCCGAAGCGGATGGTCTTGCCCATGTCGTTTCCTCCGGGTTGGTGTTCATGAACAATGCGGCGGCCCAAGTCAAGGCGCGCGCGGCCGTCCGCTATGGACGGCTGATTTCCAAAATATGCACGGTCACCATGTGGTCCTCGTGCTCGAAACGGCTGGTCTCGGCCCGCTCGCAGGCCAGCCCGGCTCCGCCCACGGCCGCTATGAAGGGCGGCCCCAGGTTGCGCCCGGGCTCGGCGATCCAGGCCGCGCCGTCGGGGGCCAGGGCCAGGTCCAGGAAACGGATCACCGGCTCGATGAACCGCCGCTCGTAGACCACGTCCCCGCCCCAGACGCGGAACGCGCACCCGGGCCTGAGCGCCAGGGCGCGCCAGTCCATCTGCAGCCACAGGGGCGAAGGCACGCCGTTCAGGCGGGCGTTGTTCGCGGCGAATCCCAGGGGGGCCAGTTCGTAGTCGAAGGCCGCCACCCGCGCGCCCAGCCAGGCGCCCACCAGGGCCGTGAGCCCCAGGCCGCAGCCCATGTCCACGCAGGCCCGGCCCTCGATCTCCCGGGCGTGGGCCTGCAGCCACCCGGCCAGGGCCAGGCTGGAGGGCCACAGCTCCGCCCAGTAGGGCAAACGCTCGTCGTCCCCGAAGTCGTCCTGGCCGATGCCGTCCCAGAGGGTTTCCAGGTCCCCGGTGCGCTCGATGATCCAGGAGCGGCCGCAGACCTCGGGAGCCAGGCGTTCCACCCCGCCCCGCCCTTCCGAGCCGCATCGTGTCGATTCCATGCGTTGCACGTTCATATTTCGCTCCTTTCGTGTCACGATGTCAACTCAAAGTGCGAACAAATTCCGGGGAGTTCTCCCCTTCCATCCGCGCGGGCCGCAGGGGCGAAGGGGAACGCCACGGCTCCGGTTTCCCGGGCGCAAAAAACCGGGGCCGGTCGCCCGGCCCCGGTCGTGAAAACAATCCAGTCAAGGCTAGCCCTTGGCAGCGCCGTCCCGGGCCTCGGCCTCGTCCTCGAACACGAAATCCCCTTTGGTTTCTGACGCCCCGGCGGGCGCGTCCGCAGCCCCGGCGGGTTCTTCGTCCGCTTCGCCCGCCTCGGAGAACACGAATTCCGCGTCTTGGGCTGCGGGCTCTTCCGGAGCAACTTTCATCCCGGGCTCCGTCTCGGCGACGGGCTCTCCCGGGGCTTCGACCGGCTCCCCGGCGACCTCGGCCTCCGGAACCTCTTCGGCAGGCGGTTCGGCAGCTGCCTCAAAAACAATTTCGTCAGCCGAATCGGCGGCCGGTTCGGGCTCCGCGCTCTGCTCGGCCTCGGCCTCCCCGGGCGCGTCGTCCTCGGGCGCGGGGCCCATGGGGATGGGCTCGCCGGGCTCTTCCACCTCTTCGGGCCCGTTCGCGGCCTCGGCGGGCCGTCCCGCAAAGGCGCCCCACTCGTCCCCGGCGGACGCGGGAGCGTCGTCCGCTGCGGGCGCGGGTTCCGGCTCCCCGGCCACGGGCGCGGGCCCGCGCCTTCCGGCGGGGGCCTCGGCAAAGGACCGCCAGAGCACCACAAGACCCACGGCGAGGAGCGCGGTGTCGCGCACGGCCGACTGGATCATGTCGCCCTGGGCCTCGGGCCGGACCGTGAAGCAGCCGCAGGCCACGTCCAGCCCGCGCGAGACGTTGAACCACAAGACCCCCAGGAAGACCAGGAGCAGCAGGTTCAGGATCGCGGCCGCCCCGCGCGCGAAGCAGTTGGTGAGCAGGGCCAGGCCGCAGACCAGCTCCACCCAGGGCAGGGCCAGGGCCAGAGGGTTGACGAGCATGTCGGGCAGGATCTGGTAGTTGACCACCACCAGGGCGAACTCGGCGGGATACAGGATCTTGCTCACGCTGGCGGCCACGAACATCAGGCCGAAGGCCATGCGGAAAAGCGCGCTCACGAAATTCATTGCGCCACCTCCACTTCGCCCCCGGCGGCGGTCCAGGCGGCCATGCCGCCCGTGAACACGCTGACGTCGGAATATTCCATGAACCCCAGGGCCAGGGCCAGCTCGGCGGCCAGGGGGCAGGACTCGGAGGTGCAGTAGACCACGTACTGGGCGTCGCGGCCGTGGGGCCCGAGAATGGCGGCGATCTCGTCCTCGAACAGCCCCATGGGCACGTTCACCGCGCCGGGGATGTGCCCGGCCGCGTAGTCCTCGGCGTAGCGCGCGTCCACGAACACGGCCGTGCCCCCGGCAAAGAGCGCCATGGCCTCGTCCACGCCGATCTCCGGGGCCGAGGGCACGGCCTCGGCGTCGGCCGACGGAGCCGGACCGGCCCCGAGCCAGGGCAGGGAGTCCGGACGGTTGGCGTTCACCGTCCAGGCTAGGGCCAGGGCCAGGGCCCCGAGCATCAGGGCTTGATAAAGGAAAACCAGGCGTGGCGTATACAGGCGCATGCTGACCTCGCTGTGGATGATGCGGCAAAGGGTCGTATATACCCTGGGCCGGGGACAAGGGCAAATCCCCGCAGGCCCCTGGAACCCGGCCTCCGATGGTGGTATCGTGCGCTCCAGGACAAACAAACCGCCAAAGGAATCAAACGGATGCAGGATACCTTCACGACCATCGCCCCGGACGAGGCCCGGAAATATCTCCAGTCCCGCAACCCCGGGGAGCAGACCGTCCTGGACGTGCGCGAGGACTGGGAATACGCCGAGGCCCACCTGCCCGGGGCCCTGCACATCCCCCTGTCCCAGCTCGCCGACCGCCTGGGCGAGGTGCCCCGGGACAGGCCCGTGCTGGCCTATTGCCGCTCGGGCCACCGCAGCGGCGCGGCCTCGGGGCTGCTCGCCGGGCAGGGCTTCGCCCCGGTCCTGAACCTCATGGGCGGCATGAACGCCTGGGAGGGCGCCGCGGCGGCTGGCCCGGCCCCCACAGGGCTGGCGGTCTTCCCCGCCGACACCTCGCTGGAGCGGATCATCGCCCTGGCCTGCCGCATGGAGGTCAACCTGGGCGCGTTCTACACGGCCATGGCCGACAAGGCCGGGGACGCCGACACCGCCGACACCCTGCGCAAGCTCGCGGGTTTCGAGGACCGGCACAAGACCATGCTGCTCATCATCCACCGCCGCCTGGCCGGGCGCGACCTGGACCCGGCCTTCCTGGAATCGCGGCTGGACGGCGGGGACAAGCCCCTGGAGGGCGGGCTCACGGCCGAGGAGTTCATGAAGCGGAACCCCGCGCTCCTGAACTCGCCCGTGAACGTCGTGGAGACGGGCATGATGTTTGAGGCCCAGGCCCTGGACCTGTACATGCGCCACGCCCGCGAGGTGGACGACGCCGAGGCCCGGGACCTGCTGCTGCGCCTGGCGGGCGAGGAAAAGGCGCACCTCAAGGCGCTGGCGGAGCTGTTGCGGCGCGTGGGAAATTGAAGCAACCGCCCGCCGGGGCTAGGAGACGGAGCCATGAAGTACCGCACCCTGGGAAAGAGCGATTTGCATGTTTCGGCGGTCGGCCTGGGCTGCATGGGCATGTCCGATTTCTACGGCCCGCGCGACGAGGGCGAGTCCGTCGCCACCATCCACCGGGCCGTGGAACTGGGCGTCAACTTCTTCGACACGGCGGACATGTACGGGCCGTTCACCAATGAACCGCTAGTGGGCAAGGCCCTCGCGGACCGGCGGGACAAGATGGTGGTGGCTACGAAGTTCGGGGTCCAGCGCAACGAACAGGGCGAATTCCTGGGCCTCAACGGAAGGCCCGAATACGTCCGCTCGGCCTGCGACGCCTCGCTCAAGCGCCTGGGACTGGAGCACATCGACCTCTACTACCAGCACCGCGTCGACCCGGACGTGCCCATCGAGGAGACCGTCGGGGCCATGGCCGAGTTGGTGGCGGCGGGCAAGGTGCGGCACCTGGGGCTGTCCGAGGCCGATCCGGACACCGTGCGTCGGGCCCACGCGGTGCACCCCATCACGGCCCTGCAGACCGAATATTCGCTTTGGAGCCGGGAGCCGGAACAGGAGATATTCGCCGCCATCCGCGAACTGGGAATCGGCTTCGTGGCCTACAGCCCGCTGGGGCGGGGGTTCCTGACGGGGCAGATCAGGCGGTTCGAGGACCTGGCGGAAGACGACTGGCGGCGCACCAATCCCCGGTTCACGGGCCAAAACTTCGACAAAAATCTCGTGCTTGTGGAGCACATCACGGAAATCGCCCGGGACAAGGGTGTGCCCCCGGCGCAGCTGGCCCTGGCCTGGGTCCTGGCCCAGGGCGGGGACATCGTGGGCATCCCTGGAACCAGGCGCAGCGCCCACCTGGAGCAGAACGTCGGCGCGGTGGAAGTCGTTCTGGATGGGGAGGATTTGACGCGGATCGAGGAGGCGTTTCCCATGGATGCGGCTGTGGGGGAGCGGTATTGAATGGGGTATGACGGGAGAGGAGAAGGCTTCAGGCGTATGAATCGAGCCCCGCGCTCCTGGTTGGAGGCGGGGCTTGTTTTGTCGTAGTGCAAAACCAATTGTGCCCTCCCTCCCCTCCCGCCGCGTTCCCTCGCGGGTAGGGCGTTGGTTTGTCGGGAGTGTTGGGGGAGGTGACGCGGCCGCGTCTCAGGCGGGTACAGGGGGCTTCGCTTCGGGGGTTGCCACCCAGGTCGCTGCGCCCCCCGCACCCGCCTGGGGCGCTGGGCGGTCGCGGTGGTGCGGTTCCCCAATGATATGTACCCTCGTGTCGCGGCACAGGTGATGCCGCGTCATGGGGGAAGTACTTTTCCGCATGATCCCCCGCCCCATCGTCAGGTAGGATACTTCTTCTTTTTACTGTCGCGTTCTCGGGTCGGGGAGGCTCTCCGCCAATGCCCAGCGCGTGGCGCGGGAGAGGCTCGCGACCGCCTGGATTTGTCCCGCCCCTGCGGCGAAGACGCGCGGCGGGGGAAATCCTTCGAAGGGAGCGCGCCTCTCCCGCGCCTCGCGCCCGCAGCACTGCATACCCTCCCCCCATACCACCCCCTCATACCTGTTGCGGAACGCGGCGGGAGGGCGGGAGGGCACGCTTGGTTTTGCGCTACGACTCTTCCACTCCAGGTTTCCGCAAATACACGATATACTCCTGGTTCCCCTTGGGCCCCTTAATCTTCGACGGCACCTCGCCCACGAACTCCAGCCCCAACTCCTCGACCAGGAACCCCGTCACCCTGTCCACGGTCTCGCGGCGCAGGGCCTCGTCGCGCACCACGCCCTTGACCGTGCCCCCGGGGCCTACCTCGAACTGCGGTTTGACCAGGGCGGCCACCTCGCCGCCGGGGCGCAGGAAGCGCATGCACGGGGGCATCACCAGGGTCAGGGAAATGAAGGACACGTCCGCCACCACCAGGTCCACGGGCTCGGGGATCAGGTCCTCGGTCGCGGTGCGCAGATTGGTGCGCTCCAGGTTCACCACGCGCGGGTCGCCGCGCAGGCTGGCGTCCAGCTGGCCGTAGCCCACGTCCACGGCGTACACGCGCTCGGCACCGTATTCCAGGAGCACGTGGGTGAAGCCGCCCGTGGACGCGCCCGCGTCCAGGCAGACCTTGCCCGTGGGATCGATGCCCCAGGCCTCGATGGCCGTGAGCAGCTTGTGCGCCCCGCGCGAAACCCAGCGGCGGCCGCCCTCCACCTCCAGATGCGTGCCCGGAGAAAGCTGCTGCCCGGGCTTGTCCACGCGCACCATGGAACCGTCGCGGTCCATGTTCACCTGCCCCGCCATGATCAGGCGCTTGGCCTTTTCCCGGCTTTCGGCCAAGCCCAGGTCGTAAACCAGCTGATCCGCGCGAATTTTCTTGGCCATTGGGTCCTCCCTCCGCCGTGCGCCGCGTGACGCGGCCGTGCGGGCTTCATGCCCCATGCGCAAAGGATTGGCAAGGCACGGAAGACACGGAAAATCCTCTGATAGGTATTGACACAATACGTTTTCTCAGATTATCGCCAAATCGTGTTATCCAAACAAATTCCGTGTTAAACAATGGACCGCCACCCGGCGTTCCGAATCAGGAGGTGTTGCCCATGGCTGGCTGCAGGGCGAAAAGCCCGCCCATTACCCCGGTGGACCTTTCCCCAATACAACCCGAAAAGGAGGGAACCATGAGGGAGATCGAAGGCGTTTTCTGTCAAACGAACGCCCCCAACGGCGTCGACCCCAACAGCATCTTCTTCGTACAGGTCGACCCGACCAAGTGCGAAGCCTGCGGCACGTGTGAAGAGGTCTGCGGCACCGGGGCCATCCAGTCCATCAATGCGGACGGCATCCGCGCGGTCGTGGACCCCGCCGCCTGCATGAACTGCGGCCAGTGCCTGGTCAACTGCCCCTTCGGCGCCATCTACGAAGGCGTGTCCTACGTGGACGAGATCTTCGAGAAGCTGCGCGATCCCGAGACCGTCGTGGTCTCCATGCCCGCCCCTGCGGTGCGCTACGGCCTGGGCGAGTGCTTCGGCGCTCCCACGGGCGCGTACGTGGGCGGCCAGATGCACGCCGCGCTGAAGAAGCTCGGCTTCGACTACGTGTGGGACAACGAGTTCACGGCCGACGTGACCATCATGGAGGAAGGCACCGAGCTGATCCAGCGGGTGCAGGAGCAGGGCAAGCCCCATGCGCGCCCCCTGCCCCAGTTCACCTCCTGCTGCCCGGGCTGGGTGAAGTTCGTGGAGACCTTCTACCCGGACATCCTGCCCCACGTCTCCAGCTGCAAGTCGCCCATCGGCATGCTCGGCCCCCTGGCCAAGACCTACGGTGCGCACGAGACCCACAGCCCGGCCCAGAAGATGTACACCGTGTCCATCATGCCCTGCATCGCCAAGAAGTACGAAGGCATGCGGCCCGAGATGGAAGACAGCGGCTTCCGCGACATCGACGCCACCATCACCACCCGTGAGCTGGCCTGGATGATCAAGAAGGCGGGCATCGACTTCAACAGCCTGCCCTCCGTGGATCCCGACCCGGTGCTCGGCGAGTCCACCGGCGCCGCAACCATCTTCGGCAACTCCGGCGGCGTGATGGAAGCGGCCCTGCGCCTGGCCTACGAGGTCCTCTCCGGCCAGAAGCTGGGCAACCCGGACATCAAGGTGGTGCGCACCCACGAGGGCATCAACACCGCCGACGTCAAGGTTCCGAACTTCGGCACCGTGAAGGTGGCCGTGGCCAGCGGGCTCGCCAATGCGGCCAAGCTCTGCGAGGAAGTGCGCGCGGGCAAGTCCCCCTACCACTTCATCGAGATCATGACCTGCCCCGGCGGATGCGTGAACGGCGGCGGACAGCCCCTGGATCCCGAAGTCCGGGCCTCCCTGTTCCGCAGCACCATCGCCCAGATCAACAAGCGCTTCCGCACGCGCAAGGTTTCCTAACCGAGGAGAGACATCATGAGCAACTTCGCCGTCATGTCCCGTCGCGGCTTCATCAAGACCGCCGGCATCCTGGCGGGCTACTCGGTCCTCGGGTTCAACATGACCCGTCAGGCCTGCGCCGCGGCCATGAACTTCGTGGGCCTCAGGCAGCAGTCCGTCTACAAGACCGACGCCAACGTATACAAGCTCCGCAAGTCCCAGGACAACCCCATGGTCAAGAAGATCTACGACCATGAGAAGGGCTTCCTGCACGAGGGCCCCTGCGGACACATGTCCCACCGCCTGCTGCACACCCACTACGTGGACCGCAGCGCCAGGGTGAAGGCCTTGAAGGATAAAGGCTTCAAGTTCGCCCTGTAGACACGCAAGCGACGCGGCCTGAGGCGAGGATGCTTCTGAACCAAGGGCCGAATGCGCGCTTCCCTCCCTTCGCCATTTTCCCCGTTTCCCCTGCCATATAGCGCCCCGCGTCCATGCACCGGCCTCGCCGTGTGCATACTTTTTTTGTTTTTATATGCATTTTGTACTATGATTTCTTGACACGTACTCAATACGCCGCTACAGGGGAGCTTACTGTTGAAAAACGGTTGAGTAGACACCCCCACAGCGAATTCGGCCTGAGGCGAGGACATGGTCTGACCCCAGGGCGGGATTCCCGCCATCCTTGGCGGCGCCCCGCGCCCTCGCCTCCGGCCGTACGCAAACCACGAGGAAGGTCCCATGGACAAGCGTATCGGCATCATCGGCATCATCGTGGGCAACCGCCAGGCATCCGCTCCCAAGGTCAACGAACTACTCACTGAATTCGGCGACATCATCGTCGGCCGCCTGGGCATGCCCTTCCGCGAACGGGGCATGAGCGTCATCGGCCTGATCATCGAGGCCACCACCGACGAGCTGGGCGCCCTCACGGGCAAGCTGGGCATGCTCGAAGACGTGCGCGTCAAATCACTCATGGTCTAGGGGAGGGACGCCATGCACATCTTGCGCATCTCCGCTCTGCTGGCCCTGGCGTTGTTCCTCTCCCTGCCCGCCTCCGCCGCCGACAAGGACGCGGGCGGCGACGTCCTGCTGGAGCCCGTGATCGTCACGGCGCGCGGCATGAACAGCACCCTGTCCAGCACCCCCGGCGGCGTGGGCGTGGCGGACCGGGAGGACATCCTCCTGTCGTCCCACGCCAGCGTGGCCGACGCCCTGGGGCGCGTCTCCGGCGTCTCGGCCGGCGGCGAGTCCGCCTGGGGCCGGGACGTGATCATCCGCGGCCTGGGCACCAGCTCGGTGGTGGTGCTCATCGACGGCATGCGCGTGAACACGGCCACGGACCTCAACGCCCGCCTGGGCTTCATCAATCCCCAGGACGTGGAGCGCGTGGAGGTCCTCAAGGGGCCCATCAGCGCCCTGTACGGGTCCGGCTCCACGGGCGGCGTGGTGAACATCATCACCAAGAAGGGCAGCTTCCGCGACGAGAGCCAGGTCCACGGCGAAGTGAGCAACACCTTCTCCACCAACACCGAGGGCTGGGACGGCTACGCCCGGGGCGCGTTCGAGGGCGAACGCCTCTGGGTCATGGTCTCCGGCGGCCGCCGCGCCCACGACGACTACAGGGGCGGCGAAGGCGAAACCGTCGCCAACAGCGACTACCAGGACAACCAGGCGCGCCTGTCCGCGGGCTTCCGCTGGACCGACGACGTGCGCACCGAGATGCAGCTCATGGTCGTCGAGGCCCACGAGGTGGGCATCCCCGGCGGCTCCTCCACCATGCCCAAGACCGCCCCCGTGAGCTATCCGCGCACGGGCAACGTGCTCGTGGGGCTGCACAACGTCTGGGACGCCGACGCCGGGATCCTCACGCGCCTGGAGCTGGACGGCTACATGATGCGCAACGACCGCCGGGCGCGCATCGAGCAGCCCACGGCCGCCGTGCGCGAGATATCCACCCAGGCCGAACACGAGACCTGGGGCGGCAACCTGCGCGGAATCTTCGAGATGGGCGAGCACACCCTGGTGGCCGGGGCCGAGGCCTGGAACTGGCGCATGGCCTCGGACCGCCGCAAAAACACCCTGGCGGGCATCGTCTACGACGACCCCATCCCCAACGCCTCCATGCTCTCCATGGGCGTCTACGCCGAGGACGACTGGGCCGTGGCCCCGGACTGGACCCTCAACGCGGGGGCCCGCGCCGACCAGGTGGAGACCTCCTGCCGCGACTCCTCCGCCCAGGAGGAGAACACGGAAACGGACACCAACTGGAACGCCCATCTCGGCCTGACCTGGGAATTCGCCGAGCACTGGACCCAATCCCTCATCGGGGCCAGCAGCTTCCGCTCGGCGGACATCATGGAGCGCTACAAGCACATCACCCTGGGCGGGGGCAAGACCCTGGAAGGCAACCCGGCCCTGGACCCCGAAAAGTCCTGGTTCGCCGAGTATTCCCTGCGCTACGCCGACGAAACGCTGCGGGCCTCGGCCAACGTCTTCGGCAACTGGGTCACGGACCTGATCACCGAGGAGCAGACCTCGCCCACGGTGACGACCATGGCCAACGTGGGCACCGCCCGCATCCTGGGCCTGGAACTGGACGCCCACTGGCGCTTCGCCCCCTGCTGGAGCCTCTACGGCAACGTGGCCTTCCTGCACGGCGAGGACACGGAAAAGGACCAGCCCCTGCGCACCATCCCCCCGGTCAACGGCACGGCGGGCCTGCGCTTCGACGCGGACAACGGGTTCTGGACCCTGGCCGAGGCCCAGTGGGCCACGTGCAAGAAGGTGGTGCCCGACGACATGGAGCCCATGGACGGCTGGATGACGGCCAACCTGGCCGCGGGCCTGACCCTGCCCTCGGGGCGCTTCAGCCACGAGTTCGCCCTGCGCCTCTCCAACCTCCTGGACAAGCGCTACGTGAACTACCTGGCCAACTCCCGGGGCATCGAACTGGTGGCGCCGGGGTCCAACGCGGCCTTCACCTACACCCTGGGCTTCTAGGGGCGCGGCGTGAAGCCCGTGAAGCGCGCATACCTCGCGGCGGCCCTTGCGGCCATCGTCCTCGCATGGGTCCTGGTCCTTGGGGCGGCTCCCATGGGCCGGGGCTCCCGCGCGGCCCAGGCCGAGCCCGTGCTGTTCCTGACCACGGCGGCGGCCAGCACGCCCCAGATGCCCTTCTGGCGGGCCGTGGCCGGGGGGACTGTCCCGGGGCTCGCAGGGCTGCGCGTGGAGTACTGGAAGAACCTCGACGACCTGCGCGGGGCGCTGCTGGCGGGCAAGGGAGACATCTGGCTGGGGCATGTGGAGGGCTTCGCCCAGGCCGCCCGCAGGGGCGCGCCCGTGCGCCTGCTGGCCGTCACGGGCTGGCGCAAGTTCTCCATCCTCAGCGCCCGGCCCGGCTCCCCCGAACTGGCCGACCTGGCCGGGGACGACGGCGTGCTGCGCCTGGCCGTGGCCCCGCCCCAGTCCCCGGCGGTTCCCGTGCTCCGGCACATCGCCCCTGGGCTGGGTCTGCCGCCCCTGGAGTTCATTCCCCTGGAGCCGCGCCAGCTCCAACTGGAGGCCCTGCGCGGCGGCGTGCGGGACATGCTCGCGCCCGAGCCGCAGACCACCATCCTCCTGGACAAGGTGCCCGGCCTGCGCGTGGTGGCCTCGGTGGAGGACCTCTACGGCCGGGCCGAAGGCTGCGCCCCCAGGCTGCCCGTGGCGGGCATCGCCGTGCACGCGGACCTGGAGTCGCGCCATCCCGGCCTGGCCCGGGACCTGCTGGCGGCCCTGGTCCGCGCCGGGGCCGAGGTGGCGGGGAACACCGAGCTGGGCGTGGAGGCCCTGCCCGATGAATTCCAGCGCTTCCTGCCCCGGGACGTGCTGCGCCGCTCCCTGGCCCGGGACGTGGTCCTGGTGCGCCCGGCCCGGGACTGCCGGGACGAGATCCTGCGCTACCTGCGCCTCGTGGCTCCCCGGGAGGCGCAAAATCTGCCCAAGGGCTTCTTCTGGGACGGACCATGATGCCCGCCGTGCTGTCCAGGACCCTGCCCACCCTGACCTCCCTGGCCCTGCTGCTGGGCCTCTGGCTCGCGGCCACGGCCCTGGGCGGCGCGGCCCTGGCCCCGCCGCCGTGGAAGGTGCTGCCCGCCCTGGCCGCCCTGTTCGCCACGGCCCAGGCCTGGGCCGACGTGGGCACCACCCTCTGGCGGGCCATGGCGGGTCTGGGCGCGGCCTTGGCCGCCGCCCTGGTCCTGGGCGTGCCCGCCGGGCTGAACCGCTCCGCCGCCCGCCTCACCGCCCCCCTGGTGGCGGCCCTGCAATCCTGCCCCCCGGTGCTCTGGGTCAGCCTGGCCATGGTCTGGTGCGGTACGGGCTCGGCCGTGCCCGTGGCCGTGGTCTTCGCCTCGGTGTTTCCCCCGCTCTTCGCCAACGTCACCCAGGGCTGCCTGGCCCTGGACCCGCGCCTGCCCGCCATGACCCGCCTGTTCCGCGTGCCGCGCGGGCGGGTCCTGCTCCGGGTGCTCCTGCCCGGCGTGACGCCCTACGTGGCCGCCGGGCTGTCCTACGCCCTGTCCGCGTCCTGGAAAGTGGCCGCCGTGGCCGAATACCTGGCCTCGGGCCGGGGCGTGGGCGCGCGGCTCTACTGGGCCTACCACATGCTGGAGATGGAGAACCTGCTGGCCTGGGGGCTGGTGCTGGTGGCCCTGGGCGTAGGCCTGGAGATGACGCTGGTGGCGCGGCTCAGGCGAACGGCCGTGCGCTTCACCGCCAAGACCAGGGAGAACGCATGATCAGCCTGCACAACGTCGGCCGCGTCCTCGGCGGCGTGGAGGTCGTGGGCTCGGCCACCCTGCGCGTGGCTCCCGGCCGGGCCCTGTGCATCCTGGGGCCCTCGGGCTGCGGCAAGACGACCTTGCTGGAGACCGCCGCCGGGCTGGCCAGGCCCGACTCGGGAACCGTGGCCCTGGGCACGCGCCGTGTGGCCTGCGCCTTTCAGGACGACGTGCTCGTGCCCTGGCTCTCGGCCCTGGACAACGTGGCCCTGGTGCTCCCCGGCGGGGCCGCCGACCGCAGGCGCAAGGCCGGATTCTGGCTGGACCGCCTGGACCTGCCCCACTCGGTCCTGCCCCCGGCCATGAGCGGCGGCATGCGGCGCAGGCTGAACCTGGCCCGGGCCCTGGCCGCGGAGCCCGAGGCCCTGTTCCTGGACGAGCCCTTCGCCTTCCTGGACGAGGCCTGGCAGCTGGAGATCGCGCGCATCCTGGGCGACGTCCTGCATCGCGGCGGGGCCGCGCTCCTCACAAGCCACCAGACGGGCCCCCTGGACCGGCTGCCCTGCGACATGGTCCACGCCGAAAGCCTGCCTCTGAACCTGGACCTTCCCGCCTGACCACCCTCCCCTCAGCGCCACGAATACATTTTTCGTAGCCGTGAAGTGTCATTAATCCATCAACAACGCATAAACAACTGCCGTATCACTTCTCGCCATCCATTAAATTCGTCAAACACGACGGATTGATGCAGCAACAAATCGATCAATTGCAACCCGCCTTCATTTTTCAGCATCACGAATATTGATCGCCTGTATTTATCTGCTATCATGTCATGGTCAAAAATCCTCAACACGGGAGGTTGGCCATGAAAGGCCTTCGGTTCTTGTTCGTCCTGGCCCTCATGGCGTCGCTGCTGCCCGCCGTGGCGCTTCTGGCCTACGAGGTGCCCAAGGACATCGTCATCAAACGGCCGGAACGGAACAAACCCCTGGTCAAATGGGTCGAAGAGGTGAAATTCCCCCACGGGTTCCACGCGGTCTACAACGCCTGCCGCGACTGCCACCACAAGGAATCCGCCAAGACCCTCGGGGAGTACGTGCCCTGCCGCCAGTGCCACAACAACGACGACCCCGAGGACCCCGCCGGGTTCTATCTGGCCTGGCACAGCGACAACCGGGACAACAACAGCTGTCTGGGCTGCCACCGGCACCTCCGCCTCGCGTCGGACGCGTTGCCGCCCCTGTCCTGCACCGACGGCTGCCACAAGCTCAAGAAATAAGGAGGCTGCCATGAGTTCCAACGCCTACATCTCAGCACTCCTGGCGGAGCGCGAAGCGGGCGGCGCCGTCTCCCGCCGCGATTTCATGAAATTCTGCGCGGCCGTGGCCGTGGCCATGGGCATGGACGCCTCCATGGCGGGCACCGTGGCCCGGGCCCTGGAGACCAAGAAGCGCCCGTCCGTGATCTACATGCACGGGGCCGAATGCACGGGCTGCACCGAGGCGCTGCTGCGCAACGTGGACCCGTACATCGACAACCTGATCATGGAAGTGATCTCCCTGGACTACGACGAGACCCTCATGGCCGCCGCGGGCGAGGCCGCCCACAAGGCCCTGGAAACGGCCATGAGGAACCCCGAGGGCTACGTCTGCACCATCGAGGGCGCCATCCCCACCCGCGACGGCGGCACCTGGGGCCAAGTGGGCGGCGAGACCATGCTCTCGCTGTTCTCCAGGGTGGCCTCGGGGGCCAAGGCCGTCATCGCCATGGGCACCTGCGCCTGCTTCGGCGGCATCCAGGCGGCCGCCCCCAACCCCTCCCGCGCCAAGAGCGTGTCCGAGGCCCTGGCCGCCATCGACGTCGCGCCCATCAACATCTCCGGCTGCCCGCCCAACCCCATCAACTACGTGGGCACCGTGGTGCATCTCCTGACCAAGGGCATGCCCAAGCTGGACGCCAACCGGCGGCCGCTGATGTTCTTCGGCCGCACGGTCCACGACAAGTGCGAACGCCGCAAGCACTTCGACAAGGGCGAGTTCGCCACCTCCTTCGCCTCGGAGGAGGCGCGCAAGGGCTGGTGCCTGCACAAGCTCGGCTGCCGGGGCCCCTGGACCTACAACAACTGCCCCACCGCGCTCTTCAACCAGACCAACTGGCCCGTGCGCGCGGGCGGCCCGTGCCTGGGGTGCAGCGAGCCCGACTTCTGGGATCAGCTGGCTCCCTTCGGCGCTGAAATCCGCGAAAAGAAAAGCTCATAAGGAGGTCCTCCAATGGCCAACAGCAAATTCACCGGCCCCATCACCGTCGACCCGGTGACGCGTGTGGAGGGCCACGTCAAGATTCGCACGGATCTCAAGAACGGGGTCATCGAAAAGGCCTTTTCCAGCACCCAGCTCTTCCGGGGGCTGGAGATGATCGTCAAGGGCCGCCCGCCCCAGGACGTGCACAACTACGTGCAGCGCGCCTGTGGCGTGTGCACCACCACCCATTCCCTGACCAGCATCCGCGCGGTGGAGAACTCCTTCGACTTCCTGCCGCCCCCGGCCGCGCAGCTGGTGCGCCACCTGATCCTCTCCACCCTCATCGCCCACGACCATCTGGTGCACTTCTACCACTTGCATTCCCTGGACTTCTTCGACATGGCCGACGCCCTGAACGGCGACCCCCTGAAGGCCGCCGCGCTGGAATCCCAGCTCACCGGCGCGGAGCAGGACCCCGGGGAATACTACATGGTCAAGACCAGGCTGAAGAAGTTCGTGGACGGCGGCCAGCTGGGCTGGCTGACCAACGCCTACTTCCTGGGCGGCCACCCGGCCTACAAGCTCACGCCCGAGGAAAACCTGATCATGGCCAGCAACTACCTCACGGCGCTGCGCGTGCAGCTCAAGATGTCCCGGGCCATGGCCATCTTCTCGGGCAAGAACCCCCACTCCCAGACCATGCAGGTGGGCGGGGTGACCTGCTACGAAGCGCTCAGGCCCGAGCGCTTCGCCGAGTTCCGCAGCCTGTACGACGAGTGCAGGGGCTTCTACGCCAACAACTTCCGGGGCGACCTGATGATCCTGGGCAAGGCCTATCCCGAGGCCTGCGTCTACGGCGGCACCAGCAACTACTTCGCCTACGACGACTTCCTGGACCCCGAAACCGGCAAGGACCCCATGTTCCGCTCGGGCGTGCTCTGGAACCGGGACTTCAAGAAGGTGGACAAGCTGGACACGAGCGAGATCAAGGAGCACGTGGCCCACAGCTGGTACGAGCCCGGCCCGGCCCGGCACCCCTACGAGGGCGTCACCGAGCCCAAACACTCGGGCTACGACGAAAACGGCAAGTACTCCTGGTCCAAGGCCCCGCGCTACAAGGGCGAGTCCATGGAATGCGGCCCCCTGGCCCGGCGCAGCCTGGCCTACGCCCGGGGCGAGAAGGAGACCAGGCAGTATCTGGACGAGTGGCTCAAGGCCTGCAAGCTGAAGCCTGCGAACCTCTTCTCCACCCTGGGCCGCACGGCCTGCCGCATGGCCGAGGCCAACATCCTGGTGAACAGGATGCCCGCCTGGATCGACGAGCTGGAGCAGCGCGCCAAGAAGAGCGACGTGGAGATATTCAGGGAGCACAAGCTGCCGGACAAGGCCCGGGGCGTGGGCTTCACCGCCGTGACGCGCGGGGCGCTGTCCCACTGGATCAACATCGACAAGGGGACCACGGCCAACTACCAGATGGTGGTTCCCAGCACCTGGAACATGGGCCCGCGCTGCGAGCAGGGCAAGCCCTCGGCCGTGGAGGAATCCCTGCAGGGCGTGCCCGTGCTGGACCCCGAGCGCCCGGTGGAGATCCTGCGCACCGTGCATTCCTTCGACCCCTGCAACGCCTGCTCGGTGCACGTCATCCGCCCCGGCGGCAGGGACCGGACCTTCAAGATAGTCTGAGCGCCCCCCGCGTCCAGCCCCACGAAAAAGGCCCCCGCGTTCGCGGGGGCCTTGCTTTTGAGCATGGATCTTTTCAAGAACCATTATTTTGGTGTTAAGCCTTCTCCATATGCAAATACTCGAAATATTGTTTTCGAATAATACCCAAAATACAAATAATAATATCTAAATGAAAACACAACCGACAACACTAGCAGCACTAGGCCAACACCAACAGGCAAAAGGCCTTCACTTTCGACAAATCTTTTCGGAACAACAATTATAATCGATGAAATCAATGCAGAAAAGCTCATATTCCTCATAAAACCATACAAAACAAGCCACTTATTCAACCTATCACGAACAAACACGTTAGAATTTGATACAAACCAAAATATAGCCCAATATGCTTCAGTCTTCACTTCTTCAGTAAGCTCTACGCCAAACAACTCTTTATACCGTACTTTTATTTTTTCGACAAAAGGCTTAGGAAACGTCCGAATCTGCCCTTGGAAATGGTAATTAATTCTTTCTGTAATATAAAATGGATGACCAAATATTTTACACAAAAGAAACATGAACCTATGGAATTTATTATCCTCAGTAATTTTGATCGTCACCCTTGTATCTATTGATTTCATAAAAACGAGCACTATTAACACAGTCCCAACAACACAATATGGATACAGAATAAAATTCATCGACAAAGCGTCAAATTTAATCTTTATATTAAAACCGCAAGCTACATACAGAAGAGAAACTAAATACACCAACGATATAAAAGCCCTATAATACCATGACGAAAAGCTCTGATTTGTCTCTTTATTAAATATTATTGAAGAGTAAGGATATCCAAAAATTTTACCAACTATCGTCTTCTCGAATAAAGAAGACGACATTGATCCAGTTAAATGTCCTACTACATATGAAGATATTATAAATATTATACTCAAAAAAATAAAAACATCCATATCAAGTTTATTAGCAAAAACTATTATATGATCAATTGCCTCAAGCATAGAATACTTCTTTATAACTTGAACCGAACTAACAATAATAGCCATAAATGACAAAATACCAGGAGCAAGATATCCAAAGAAATCGTAACTATCTATCCGAAACAGACTCTTTTCAATATCCATTTTGCCCTCACTAGCCTAAAAAAATAAAGCCTCGTGTAGGCACACTACACGAGGCTTTATGCACTAATCAACAAGAAAACGTATATTTAAAAAAGTATCTACCTCGCCTTCAAGCCCAACCGCTTGACCACGGCGTCGGCCGCGGCGGCGGTGTAGTCCTCGGGGGACAGGCGCTCCTTGTCTTCGGGCGTGATGATCAGCTCGGGGCTGTTGGCCCGCGAGGGGTCGGGGGTCACGCCGAATTCCGGGGGGAAGGTGTTCGTGAAGTACATGTCCTGGAAGCCGATGAACTTGAGCATGTGCGCGGTGGCGTCGAGCACGGCCTCCTCCTCGGCGCGGATCAGGCCCAACTCGCGGGCCAGGGCCAGGCCGGCCAGGCATTCGCCGCCTTGGGTGCAGGAGATGTGGCCGTGGCTGTTGGCCGAAAGCATGGCCTCGATGATGGCCTGCTCGGACACGTGCAGCACCTGGAAGGCCTCGGGGCCGCCGGCCTGGATGAAGCGCTCGGCGAAGTACTTCACGCGCGGGAAGGACACGGGGTTGCCGATCATGGCGGCCTGGGCCACGGACGGGGTCACGGCCACGGGCTTGTACTCGCGCTTGCCCTCGGGCTGGGCGTAGTAGCGCCAGACCGGGTCCGCGTGCTCGGACTGCACGCCGAAGATACGCGGCAGGGCCTCGATGATGCCGAGGTCATAGAGCTTCAGGAAGCCGCCCATGATGGCCGTGACGTTGCCCGCGTTGCCGATGGGCACGAACACGCACTTGCCGGACATGTCCCAGTCGTACCACTGGGCGACCTCGAAGGCGTAGGACTCCTGGCCCAGGATGCGCCAGGCGTTCTTGGAATTGAGCAGCGCCACCTGGTAGTTGTCCGCCAGGCGCTCCACGACCTTCATGCAGTCGTCGAACACGCCCGGGACCTCCAGCACGGCCGCGCCGCTGCCGAGCGGCTGGGCCAGCTGCTGGGGCGTGACCTTGCCCTGGGGCAGGATCACCGCGCTCTTCACGCTGCCGCCCACGTAGGAGGCGTACAGCGCTGCGGCCGCGGACGTGTCGCCCGTGGACGCGCACACGGCCAGGATCTCCTCGGAGCCCGTGGTGCGGATGAGGTGCTTCAGGAAGCTGAAGGCGCAGGCCATGCCCCGATCCTTGAAGGACGCGGACGGGTTCTGGCCGTCGTTCTTGAAGGCCATGTTCTGGCCGCCCAGGGTCTCGCGCAGGGCCGGGGCGGACTCCACGATGGGGGTCTGGCCCTCGCCCAGGTAGACGATGTCCTCCTCCTCCAGCACCGGGGCCATGAGCTCGTAGAAGCGGAACACGCCGCGCAGGGCGCTGTTCTTGGAGCGCATGCGGTTGTCGAAGATCTCGCGCCACTGGGCGCCGGAGGTCTTCTTCAGGGAGTCGAACTCCGCGTCGCGCAGCAGGAACACGTCCCCGCAGCTGGGGCAGGTGTACAGCAGTTCGTCGATGCCGTGGACGGCGCCGCAGCCCAGGCAGAAATATTCCATCCGGCCCCGGTAGGCCGGGAAGGTACAAGCGTCAGCCATCTTCTCTCTTCCTTTTCGCGATGTTCAGCAGGTGAGTGATCCGTTAGAGCGTGACAGAAAACAGGTCCCAGGGCCTCAGGTCCAGATGGCGGGGACGGACAGGGCCAGGATGACCCCGCCGAGCCCGGCCTTGGCCGTGAGCCCGAAAAATTTGCCCCACATGGCGCCCCAGGCCGCAGTGCGCGCCTCGGCGAAGTTCCGGCCCATGAGCATCTCCACGGACAGGCAGCCCGCGTAGGCCCCCACGAGGGCACCGGGCAGCGCGCCCAGGCCGAGGAAAAACCCCGCGCCCAGGATGGCCCCCAGGATGGCCCCCAGGATGCCGCCGATGTTGCCCTTGCCCGTGGCCCCGTACTTCTTGGAGCCGCGCAGCTGGATGACGAACTCCAGGACCTCGGCCACGGCCGCCAGGGCGCAGAGCCCGGCGAACCCGGCCCAGGACAGATCCATGGCCGGGTGCATGACCTTCCACAGGGCCACCAGGACCAGGAGCGCCCAGTTGGCGGGCAGGCTGAAGACGTGCAGCCCCAGCACTCCGAAGCAGAGGATGATGAACAGCCCGGCCCAGACCTGCGCCAAATCCATGGACTAGCCCTCCGTCTCCCGGTTGTCCACCACGCGCTGGGCCTTGCCCTGGCTCTTGGGCAGGCTGTCGTTCTGCACCAGGTCCACCCTGGGCGTGACCAAAATCTCGTCGCGCAGGCGGGCCTGAATCCTGCCCTGCAGGGCCTTGAGGACGCGCATGTCCTCCACGAAATGTTCTTCCTTGATCTCCACGCGCACGCGCAGCTGGTCGATGAACCCCTCGCGCTCCATGACGATCTGGTAGTTCTCGCCCACCTCGGGCATGGCCATGAGCACCTGCTCGATCTGCATGGGGTAGATGTTCACGCCCTTGATGATCATCATGTCGTCGGCGCGGCCCTTGATGCGGTCGATGCGCCGGTGCGCGCGCCCGCACTTGCAGGCCCCGGGCACGAAGCGGGTCAGGTCCTTGGTGCGGTAGCGCAGGATGGGCATGCCCTCGCGGGTCAGGGTGGTCAGCACCAGCTCGCCCACCTCGCCCTCGGCCACCGGTTCCAGGGTTTCGGGATCGATGATCTCGGCGATGTAGGCGTCCTCCCAGACGTGCATGCCGTTCTGCTCCATGCACTCGAAGGCCACGCCCGGGCCGTTCATCTCCGACAGGCCGTAGGAGTTGTAGGCCTTGAGCCCCAGGCCCTCCTCCACCTTGCGGCGGATCTCCTCGGTGTGGGGCTCCGCGCCGATGAGGGCCACGCGCGGGGTGAAGGCCTCGGGGCTGATGCCCTCGGCCTGCAGGGCCCCGGCGAAATACAGGGCGTAGGAGGGGATGATGTGCAGTGCCGTGACTCCGAAGTCCTGGATGAGCTTCAGCTGGCGCTTGGTGTTGCCCGCGCCCGCCGGGATGGTCATGCAGCCCAGGCGCTCGGCCCCGTAATGGATGCCCAGCCCGCCGGTGAACAGGCCGTAGCCGGACATGTTCTGGAACTTGTCCTCGGGCCGGATGCCGATCATGTACATGCACCGCGCCATCAAGTCCGCCCAGGTGTTCACGTCGTTTCGCGTGTACACGATGGCCGTGGGCGCGCCCGTGGTGCCCGAGGAGGCGTGCAGGCGCACCAGCCGCTCCGGCGGGCAGGCCAACAGACCGTAGGGATAGTTGTCGCGCAGGTCCTGCTTGCTGGTCAGGGGCAGGCGGCGGATGTCCTCGGGGCGTTTGATGTTTTCGATGCGCAGGCCCTTGAGGCGCTCGGCGTAGAACGGCGACTGCGCGGCGCGCTCCATGACGCTTCTCAGGCGCACGACCTGTAGATTATCGATTTCTTCGCGGGTGTATGCTTCGGCCTTGTGGAAGTGCATCAAATACTCCAGACGCCGCCCCCCCCGGGAGGGAGCGGACGGATCAGTGATTAGTCCGAGTCGCGGGAAAGGTTGCGGAAGGCGGTATACTCCTTATCGAAAAAGAGTTCCACCCTGCCCGTGGGGCCGTTTCGGTGCTTGCCGATGATGACCTCGGCGATGTTGGCCTTGGGGTTGTCCAGCGCGTCGTTGTACACGGCGTCGCGGTACAGGAACATGATCATGTCCGCGTCCTGCTCGATGGCCCCGGACTCGCGCAGGTCCGAGAGCTTGGGGCGCTTGTCCGTGCGCTCCTCCACCTTGCGGTTGAGCTGGGACAGGGCGATGACCGGTATCTTGAGTTCCTTGGCCAGGGCCTTCATGGTGCGGGAGATTTCCGAAATTTCCTGCTCGCGGGAGTCGATCTGCCTGCCCGCGCGCATGAGCTGCAAATAGTCCACCACCACCATGCCCAGGTTCTTCTCGGACTTCAGGCGGCGGCAGCGGGCCCGCAGCTCCAGGGTGGAAATGGCCGGGGTGTCGTCGATGTACAGGGGCGCCTGGGCCAGGTAGTCCCCGGCGTCGTAGAGGCGCGCCCAGTCCTCGTCCGTGAGGTAGCCCCGGCGCAGGCTGGAGAGGTCCACCCGGGCCCGGGTGCAGAGCATGCGCATCATCAGCTGGTCCATGCCCATCTCCAGGGAGAAGACCGCCGTGGGCACCCCGTAGTCCGCGGCCGCGTTCAGCGCCACGTTCAGGGCGAAGGAGGTCTTGCCCATGGCCGGGCGGCCGGCCACGATGATCAGGTCCGTGGGCTGCAGCCCGGCGGTGATCTCGTTCAGCTCCGGGTAGCCCGTGGGCACGCCCGTGACCAGTTCCTTGCGGTTGAAAAGCTCGGTGAGCTTGTCGAAGACCGAGCCCAGGAGTTCCTTGGAGCTCGTGTAGGTCTTGTTGGACCGGGCCTCGGAAATGGCGAAGATGGCCTGCTCCGACTCGTCCAGGAGCCCGTCCACTTCGGCGCGGCCCTCGAAGCAGTTCTCGATGATGCCCGAGGCCACGGAGATGAGCTGGCGCTGCACCGAGCAGTCGCGCACCATCTTGGCGTGGAACGGCGCGTTGGCCGCGGCGATGGTGCTCCCGGCCAGCTCGGCCAGGTACACGGGGCCGCCCACCCCGTCCAGGGCGCCCTGCAGGTTCAGTTCCTCCTGCACGGTCAGCAGGTCCATGGGCTTGGACTTGCGGAACAGCTCCTGGAAGGCCAGATAGATGGTGGAATGGACGGGGGAGTAGAAATCGTCGGGCCCGAGGATGTCCACGAGTTCGTGGAAGACCTCGTTCTTCAAGAAAACCCCCCCCAGAACCGCCTGTTCGGCTTCAAGGTTGTGGGGGGGGACTTTGCGCAGGAGATCGGCGGAGGCCCTGTCCAGGGAGCCGCCGGAAACGGCGCCGGCCCCGGAGGGCCGGCGCTGCGCGGTATTGCTATTCTGCGGGTTCTTCGTCTGCCTGTACTGCGTCGTCATCGCTGGCTGCTTCTTCCTCGACGGTCTCGACGGCTTCCGCCGCCTCCTCGGTCTCGGCGGCCGCCTCGGCCACCGGGGCCAAAGCGTCCTCCTCGACAATGGGATCGCCTTCGACCCAGTCGTGGCGGACCACGGCGACCTGAATCTCGCAGACCACGTCGGGGTGCAGCTTCACAGGCAGGGCGAACTCGCCCAAGGCGCGGATGGGGTCGTGAAGAACGATCTTCTTCCGATCCACTTCTATGCCCATCTCGGCCAGGGCGTCAACGATGTTCGCGGTGGTGACCGAGCCGTACATCTTGCCGCCCTCGCCCACGCGCACCCGGATGACGACCGGGGCGGCGGCCAGCTTGTCGGCCAGTTCCTGGGCGGAACCCTTCAGGGCGTCCATCTCGGCCTGGAGCTTGCGGCGCTCCAGTTCAAAGGCCTTGATGTTGCCCTCGCTGGCGACCATGGCCAGGCCCTGGGGCACCAGGAAGTTGCGACCGTAGCCGGGCTTGACGGTGACGATATCTCCAAGGCGGCCGAGGTGATCGACGTCGGCGCGTAAAATCAACTTCATGTCGGCCCTCCTTAGATGGTCCTCTTGCGCACAGCGGAACTGTGCACGGCGGTGTAGAACAGCAGGGCCATCTGACGGGCGCGCTTGATCTCGGTGGTCAGGCGGCGCTGGTGCTTGGCGCAGGTCCCGGTGATGCGGCGGGGAATGATCTTGCCGCGCTCAGTGATGAAATCCCTGAGAATGTCGGGACGCTTGTAGTCGATGGGCAGTTCCTTGTCCGCGCAGAAGCGGCAGAACTTGCGACGGGGGGTGAAACGTTTGTTGCGGAACGCCATGTTATGCGACCTCCTCTTCGACTTCGTCCAGCTTCACGGTGACGAACTTGAAGATGCCGTCGGTGATGCGGATGTTGCGCTCCAGCTCGGCAACGCCATTGCCGCCGATGGAGAACTCCAGACGCACGTAGTAGCCGCGGTCCATCTTGTGCACCGCATAGGCCAGGTCGCGCATGCCCCATTCGTCCACAACCAGGACCTTGCCCCCTTCCCGCTCAATGATGGCGGTGAGGGAATCAAGGATGCCCTGGCGCTCTTCCGCCGACAGCTCCGGGGAGAGCAGCAGCAGGTTCTCATACTTACGCATGCCAAATCCTCCTTATGGTCATACGGCCCCCGCCACATGGCGGGAGCAAGGCAAGAGGGGGGCTAATATCCGCTTTGACCGCCACTGTCAAGGACGTACTCCCGGCGGTTCATACCCAGCAGGCAGAAGGCCTCGTAGCTAATGGTGCCCCACCAGTCGGCCAACTCGTCCGGGGTCACGGCGGCCTCGTCGGGCCCGCCGAGCAGCCAGATGGTGTCCCCGGGGCGGGCCTGGGGCACCTCGCTGACGTCCACCAGGGCCATCTGCATGCAGACCCGGCCCAGGATGGGCACCCGGCGGCCGTGCAGGACCATGAAGCCCTTGTTGGACAGGCCGCGCGAATAGTTGTCCGCGTAGCCCACGCCCACCACGGCCACGCGCATGGCGTTCTGCGCGGTGTAGGTTTGGCCGTAGCTCACGCTCTCGCCCGCGGCCAGGTCGCGCACCTGGTAGACCAGGGTGGAGACCTCCATGGCCGGGCGCAGGTCCGCGCCGGGGCCCGTGCCCCCGCGCAGGGGGTCCACCCCGTAGAGGGCGATGCCCGGGCGCTGGGCGTCGAAACGGTATTCGGGATAGGCCATCACGGCGGCGGAGTTGGCCAGGTTGGCCTCGAAACAGAGCCCGCCCGCGCGCAGCACGTCCACGGCCTCCTTGAAGCGCGCGGCCTGCTCGCGCACGAACCCGGCGCGCTCGGGCATGTCCGCCGTGGCCAGGTGCGAGGACACCAGGTCCACCCGGATGCCGGGCAGGCCCTTGACGTACTCCAGCACATCCGCGGCCTCGGAGGGCGAGAAGCCCAGGCGGCGCATGCCCGTGTCGAACTTCAGGGACACGTGGGCGGGCTTTCCGGCCTTGCGCGCGGCCTCGTCGAGGTGCGCCAGCTGCTCCTTGCGGCCGCAGAACGAAATCACGCCCAGACGCACGGCGGCCTCGAAGTCCTCGGGCAGCTGCGGCCCCAGGAGCGAGACGATGCGCCCGGTGAAAGTGGTCTGGGAAAGGGTCTCGGCCTCCTCCACCGTGCCCACGGCCATGGTCCGGGCCCCGGCCTCGGCAAAGGCCTCGGCGGCCACGGCCAGCCCGTGCCCGTAGGCGTCGGACTTGACCACCGCGAAGCAGTTCCCGCCCAGGGCGTTCACGACCTTGTAATTGTGGGACAGTGCGGGGACGTGGATCCTGACGCGAACGTGGTTGTATGCGATGCTCATGGCGAATTCCTCCTGGGAAACGGCCCCAACGCCGTGAAGGTGTATGGATATAATGTATTTGCCTGCTCTTGCCTACTGTTCATTTGGGACAACCTGTGCTAGGGGGACAGGGATACTCGCGGCTGCGGGCGACGCCCGCGTCCGGCGGCTCGAGCCTCCGCCGGACGGCTCTAAGGACCTCCAAACCGAGACCCCATGACACACACATCCGCATGCCCCGCACAGCGCCCGGCACCCCTGGCAGCGCTGCTGGCCATGGCCGCGTTCTTGATCCTCGCCCCCTTTAGCGCGCAGGCGGCCACGGCCGATCCGCCCGGGGACCCGCTGGCCCGGGCCGTCACCAACCAGGCCGCCCAGGGCCAGGAAATGGATAAATGGCAGATCCGCGCGGACTCGCTGTCCGCCGAGCACGACGCCGAAATCCTGGAGGCCGAGGGCGGCGTGCACCTCTGGCGCGGGACCCAAACCCTGGACGCGGATTTCGCCCGCTACTACAAGGCCACGGGCTGGGTGTTCCTCAAGGGCAACGTCGAAGTCCATTGGAACAACGACGTGCTCACGGCCGAGGAGGCCGAGTTCGACCTCCAGACCGGCACGGGCTGGCTCAAGAACGGCCAGATATTCCTGTCCGAAGAAAACATGTATTTCATGGGCGAGCACATCGAGAAGCTCGGCCCGGACACCTATTCCTTCAAAAAGGCCAAGATCACCACCTGTGACGGCAGGCCCGGGTCCTGGTCCCTGGACGTGGACGAGGGCGAGCTGACCATCGAGGGCTACGCCTGGCTCTGGCAGCCCGTGTTCAACGTGTTGGACAAGCCCGTGTTCTACTCGCCGCTCATGGTGCTGCCCGCCAAGACCAAACGCCAGAGCGGCCTGCTCATGCCCGAGATGGGCACCAGCTCGCGCCTGGGCTTCCAGTACAACCAGCCCATCTTCTGGGCCATCGACGACGAATCCGACGCCACGTTCTATGAGAACTACATGAGCGAGCGCGGGTTCATGCAGGGAGTGGAATACCGCTCCACCCCGGACTCCCAGACCAAGGGCGTATGGCGTTTCGACGTGATGTACGACCGCGACCGGGCGCTCACCGAGGACGACGAGGACAGCCAGTTCAAGGGCGACGACCTGACCCGCGCCAACCAGACCCGCTACTGGTTCCGCAGCAAATACGACGGCCACCTCGGGAACCCCAACTGGAAGACCAAGCTGGACATCGACTGGGTCTCGGACCAGAACTACCTGCGCGAGTTCGACTCCGGGCTGCAGGGCTTCGACAAGGACGACAAGACCTTCACCGACGAGTTCGGCCGCGACCTGGACGACAAGGACGACCTGACCCGCGAGTCCGCCCTGCTGCTGACCCGCGACTGGGACAAGGTCGGCATTTCCGCCAAGGCCCAGTGGACCCGCGACCTGAACTACCAGAACGGCAACCGCGAGCACGACAAGGACCCCACCCTGCAGCGCCTGCCCGAGCTGCACGCCTACGTCTGGAAGGACCAGTTCCTGGACACGCCCCTGGAATGGGAGCTGGATTCCTCGGCGGCCTATTTCTGGCGCGAATACGGCACCAAGGGCTCGCGCTTCGAGCTGCACCCGCGCGTGAGCCTGCCCGTGGCCTTCCAGGGCGTGTCCGTGATCCCGACCCTGGGCCTGCGCCAGACCATCTATTCCGTGGATGAATACGAAAACCGCGACTACGCCCCCACCAACGGCAAGACCGCCTCGCGCACCATCCCGGACCTGAACATCTCGGCCTTCACCGAGGTCTCCAAGGTCTTCGACCTGGACGCCGAGCCCCTGGCCCTGGACGAGGAACACGCCGGGGACAGCCGCTGGGTCAAGATCCGCCACGCCGTCCAGCCGCGATTGGAATACGGCTGGCGGCCCCAGATCAGCCAGCGCAAGAACCCCTATTTCGACGACATGGACCGCCTGGCCGGACAGAACGAGCTCACCTACTCCCTGACCAACCTCCTGGACCGGCGGCGCGAGACCGTGAGCGCGCCCACCGAGGAGGGAGGCGCGGCCGGAATCGCCACGGACTATCTGGAATTCCTGCGCCTGCGCCTGCAGCAGTGCTACGACGCGCGCGAGGCCAGCCGCGAGGACGAGCGCGACAGATACCCGCGCCGGCCCTTCTCCGACGTCATGGGCGAACTGGCCCTGTACCCCGAGGAGTGGCTGTCCCTGAACACGCGGGCCTTCATCTCCCCGTACAAGGGCGAACTCACGGAATGGGACCAGTCCGTCAGCACCCAGTGGAAGGACCGGGGCCGCGTCACGCTGGGCTACAACTATATGCGCAGCATCGACGAATACACGCGCCAGGACCAGGACCAGATCCGGCAGTACTACGTGATCCTGGACCTGACCATCTCGGACCGCTGGTCCACGGGCCTCGTGTACCGCTCGGACCAGGCCACGGGCAACGAGCTGGAGCGGGCCCTGTACGTGATCTACAACCACCAGTGCTGGACCCTGACCCTGCGCTACTCCCACTCCTCCAACGAGGAGCGCATCGAGTGGACCGTGGGCTTGGCCGGCATGAGTTTCTAGCGGCGAAGCGTCCCAGGACGCACGTCTGCTGCGTTGCTGCAAAAAAGGCAAACCCTCGCGTATGTTGAATACGCGTCGGGCTTGCCTTTTTTTTGCGCCTTGCATCCGCACGCCCCGGGACGCTTCGCAACCTGTACTCTACACGGGACAAGTCAAAACACAATCATCTACGGCGTTTAAATAATGACAACCAAAGCGGTGAATAAAAACTACCCCGCCAAGAGAAAAGATCGTCTGGCAAATTGTGCTGAGATGGTTATCACCTGACAGTAGGCCATGAAATGAGCGTGGTCATGCCGCCCTTGGTTGGGGTACGGCT
>NZ_JBTVWW010000241.1:0-207 GCF_054819825.1 Desulfocurvus sp. DL1XJH-121 | reverse complement strand
AGCCCGAATGTCGTTGGTCTTCATGTTTTGATCACGCACTATCGCATTGCAATGGATAAGGATTTTTCGCATGACAGGCGTGAGTGCGACTTCGGTGCGTTTGCCCTTGTCCGTGAGGCGTCGATACAATCACGAGCGCACGCGCATGGGGAGCGGCGATGGGCTCCAGCGTCGCGAGGCGGCAGCGCTGCGCCGCCATCAGCCGCA
>NZ_JBTVWW010000240.1:0-209 GCF_054819825.1 Desulfocurvus sp. DL1XJH-121 | reverse complement strand
ATGCCACACGTGTCGGCGGGGCAGGGGCTTTGGCGGGGCTACGCGATACGCCTCCGCGTCGCCCCTATCGCCCCGATTCAGGGGGTGGGACTGTGCGTCCGACACTCGCGTTGCTGGAAGAGAATGGTCGACGGGTCATGACGCCATGGTTGCAGGCGGTCCCTGCGTAATTCCTCGGGCTACACGGTACGCCCGGGAATTCGCTTTAC
>NZ_JBTVWW010000239.1:0-212 GCF_054819825.1 Desulfocurvus sp. DL1XJH-121 | reverse complement strand
GTGTCGGCGGGGCAGGGGCTTTGGCGGGGCTACGCGATACGCCTCCGCGTCGCCCCTATCGCCCCGATAGAGGGGGTAGGATTGTGCGTCCGACAGGCGCGTTGTTGGAAGCGATAAGCCGAGAAGTCATGACGCCGAGGGCGCAGGCGGTCCCTGCGTAATTCCTCGGGCTACACGGTACGCCCGGGAATTCGCTTTACGGTCCCGATTTT
>NZ_JBTVWW010000238.1:0-225 GCF_054819825.1 Desulfocurvus sp. DL1XJH-121 | reverse complement strand
ATGGATCATGCGGAGGGATTTGGAGTCCTTGATGGCGTGGCACGAGTAATGCGGTAGGCCATGGAAAAGAACCCTCGCGTCGGGCAATGCCCACGGATACCGACCCTCATCCGCTCAACGTCCAAGCTCGTCAGCCGACTTCAACGGCGCACACCCATACCCACCCCGAAAATCGGGACCGTAAAGCGAATTCCCGGGCGTACCGTGTAGCCCGAGGAATTACGC
>NZ_JBTVWW010000237.1:0-229 GCF_054819825.1 Desulfocurvus sp. DL1XJH-121 | reverse complement strand
CGGGGCGATCTCGCGGCGTTCAAGCTCGCCACCGCGCCGCGGCAATTGCCCCCGCTCGCCTTTGCCGCCAAGGATGGCGGCCCGATGAGCCTCGCCGATTTCAAGGGCAAGGTCCTGCTGGTCAATCTGTGGGCGACGTGGTGCGTGCCGTGCCGGAAGGAAATGCCGGAGCTCGATCACCTCCAGCAGGCCCTCGGCGGATCGGATTTCGAGGTCGTGGCCATCAACC
>NZ_JBTVWW010000236.1:0-229 GCF_054819825.1 Desulfocurvus sp. DL1XJH-121 | reverse complement strand
CCCGAGCGACGCCGACTCCCCTCACAGCGCCCAGAGCATGGCGTGGAAAATCAAACGCCACAGCAACGATGAACTGCGGCAAAAGTTCGTCGACAACACCGTGCCGCAGCTTGAGGCGCTGGGCATGACGGCGCCGGACCCGAGTCTTACCTGGGACGAGGCCGCCGGCCACTATCGCTTCGGCGAGATCGACTGGAGCGAACTGCATGAAGTGATCAAAGGACGCGGC
>NZ_JBTVWW010000235.1:0-229 GCF_054819825.1 Desulfocurvus sp. DL1XJH-121 | reverse complement strand
ACCGGCGTCGGCGGCGCCGGTCTGCACTGGTCGGGCGTACATTTCCGCGTCGATCCGATCGAACTGCGCATGCGCAGCCATTATGAAGAACGCTACGGCAAAAACTTCATTCCGAAGGACATGACCATCCAGGACTTCGGCGTGACCTACGACGAGCTGGAACCGTTCTTCGACAAAGCGGAGAAAGTGTTCGGCACTTCCGGCACCGCCTGGACCATCAAAGGGCAGA
>NZ_JBTVWW010000024.1:0-57051 GCF_054819825.1 Desulfocurvus sp. DL1XJH-121 | reverse complement strand
CCCTTCATCGCCAATGATACTGCTGAGGAGTCAGTGGGAAAGTAGGCCGACGCCAGGACTTCTTTTAACGGCCCCCGAAGCTAACAGCTTCGGGGGCTGTTCTTTTGCGGTCGCGCCTTGAATTGGCGGACCTGTTTCCGACCTCCTGCGGTCCTCAATGAGGTTGTCCTGTGCCCGTCTGAAGCGGCGGAGCCGGGTACTCAGAGTCCCGCTTGGCGCGGGAGAGACCGGGAGTGTACGGAAGTAATGTCAGCCCCTGAAGCCATAGGCTTCGGGGGCTTTTCTTTTGCCGGAGGCCAGGGGGAAGAACGGCTTCGGGGGCTTTTCTTTTGCCGGAGGCCAGGGGGAAGAACGGCTTCGGGGGCGGGCCCGCCGTTGCCGGGTGCATGGCCTGGCTACGGGAGAGGAGGGGGTGTGTGGGCGCAGGCATGCTTTGCGCGTAGCACCGGGAAGCCCCTGAGCCGTAACTCGGCTGTGTGGCTTCCCGGCTGTTCAAGTCGTTTCGGATCAGTTGGCGGAGGCGGAGATGCGCCGGGAGATGGCGCGGGCGATGGCCGGGCTGACCAGCAGCACCACCATGAAGCGCACCGTCTGCATGGCCATGACAAAGGGCAGGTCCACGTCGCAGGACGCGGCGATGATGGCCACGGAGTCCGCGCCGCCCGGGCTGGTGGCCAGGTAGGCCGTGAGCGGATCAACATGGGCCACGTGGCCCAGGAACAGGCCGAACAGGGCGCAGACCGCGATGAGCGTCAGGATGCAGGCCATGATCTTGGGCAGGATTCTGGCCGCGTAGGCCATGATCTCCCGGTTGAAGCGCTGGCCGATGCCCCAGCCGATGCAGGCGTAGGAGAGGACCAGGAACCAGGGCGGCAGGGTGATCTCCATAAGCCCGGCGTCCTGGAGCCCCACGCAGAGCACCAGCGGCACCTGGAAGGCGCCGCCCGGGATGCGCAACCTGAGCCCGGCCAGCGCGCCGATGCTGATGACCACGCAGGTGGTGGCGAAGGCGGTCCAGTCCGTGGCCGGGAACCAGTCCACGGGCGCTGCCTGGGCCGGGCTGCCGCCCCAGATGGCGGCCACCAGCGAGGCGGTGAGGGCCACCACGACCACGCGCAGGTATTGCATCACCGCCACCAGGCGCATGTCCGCGTCGTAGGAGTCGGCCATGACCACCATGGCCGTCGCGCCGCCCGGGGACGAGCCCCAGATGGCCGTGGTGCCGGGCAGCACGCCCTTGTGCGCCAACAGCCAGCCCAGGAGCGCGCTGGCCGCCACGGCGAAGAGCACGCCGCTGATGAATATGCCCCAGTTGCCCATGATCTGGCCCAGCATGGGCAGGGTGATGCTCTTGCCGATCATGCAGGCGATGACGCCCTGGGCCAGGAAGAACGGGCCCATGTGCAGCTGGATGGACGACTGGCGCAGGCACATGACGATGGCCGCCAGCATGGGCCCAAGGAGCAGGGCCGCGGGTACGTGCAGCAGTTCGAGGGTCGTGCTGAGGATGACGGAAACGAGAATCAGGACAAGCCACTGGGAGGTGCGGGAGCGGTCCCGCAGGGGGACCTTGAGATCGAACATGAGAGGGCTCGGTGGTGTTTGCGGTTGCCCCGTTTTGCGGGCAACGCGGCGCTGGGCGCTGGCTGGCTGTAAAACGGGTCTGCGGCGGGATCTCCCTCCGCGCGAGGGGGGAGTGTCGCCAAAGCCGGGGCCGGAGTCAAGGCGCGCGTCGGGCTTTCCGCCCGCCCTTGGCTTGCGCCGGACTCTTACGTATACTGCGCCCTTCAAGGCCCTGTAGACTCAATCGTAAATCAAGGAGGCGAGCATGCCTGTCACTCGAATCAAGCGGGCCCTTGGGGTCGTCCTGATGCTGGCCGCCCTGGCTGGGCTGTCCGGCTGCGCCGTGGTGGCCGCCGGAGCCATGGCCGGAGGCGGGACCTATGCCTATATCTCCGGCTGGGGCACCAAGACCTACAACGTGGACATCTCCACGGCCTTCAACGCGGCCCGGGGGGCCTGCAATTCCCTGGGGCTGAGCGTCACCAAGACCGAGCGCCACCTGTCCGAGGCCGAGATCGAGGCCAAGGACGGCGACAGCAGCGTGTGGATCGACCTGAAGAGCAAGGGCGTGCGCGTCACGGAGATCGCCGTGCGCGTGGGCGTGCTGGGCGACAAGGTCGCTTCCGAGCGCATCCACGACCATATCAGCCAGAGGCTCCAGTAGTTCCCGGAGCCCGGAGCGGGGAGTCCGCGCCGTTCCCGCGGCCAGGCTGACTCCCGGCTGAAAGGCCAAGCCTTTTGCAGCCCGCCCCCCTTGGGGGCGGGCTTTTTTGCGTGCATCGTTTTTCATAGGATTCTTGATGTATCATATAATACTAAAATAATATGAAATATTGTGGCGGTTTTATGATATTTGTCATCGATTGTTGTGGGCTTTCACAAATATGGAATTATCGGCAATATAGATGTGCATGTAATGCTTTGTAATCCTTACAATAACGAAAGGTTTTCAGCGCGACATCGTTTATAGTGTTTTTATAAAATTAACAAATTCAGATGATTATTTGTAAAAGTCCGCGTTTTGAAATTTAGTGCAAGCGTAAATGCAATTTGGCATGCCAGTTGCTATAGATTGGTCCAACAATGCGCTTTTGAGATGTGTCGTTCCGTTGAATGTTGATCCAATGCAGTCATCTGTCCTTGTCTGTATTCGTAGGCGATTTCTCATGATGCTCGTCTTGTTGTTTCTGGTCGTGTTCGTGCTTCAATTTGTCTGTCTTATCGTGTTCATACTGCTTCTCGAGTTGCTGCCTACTAACCGAATTACAGGAGATCGTTCGATGATTGTTTCGATGAGGAGATTGGTGTTGTTGTTCGCGTTGTGCTGCTTCGCCCTGGCGTCGGTGGCCACCGCTTCCGCCGCCGAGAAAAAGGACGGCGCGCAGTACAAGGACGAGATGAAGGTCGCGGTCATCAACTTCCAGCCCGTCTGGGGGGACAAGAAGGCCAACCTCGCCATGATGCTGCAGGACATCAAGGAGGCCGCCGCGCAGGGCGCCGACCTGATCCTGTTCCCGGAGATGGCCCTGACCGGCTACGCCATGGAAAAGGGCGACGACGTCAAGCGCGCCGACCGGATGCAGGTGAAGCTGGCCGAGAAGGAAAACGGCCCCAGCGCCAAGGCCGTGGCCGCCCTGGCCAAGGAAAAGGGCGTCTACGCCGTCTACGGCTATCCCGAAGTCATCGGCAAGGATGCCCTCAACGTCTACAACGCGGCCGTGGCCATCGGCCCCAAGGGGATCATCGGCTCCTACCAGAAGATCCATCCCTTTGGCAGCGAAGTGATCTGGTGCAAGACCGGCACCGAGCCCTTTGCCTTCGACACCCCCTGGGGCCCCGTGGGCATCAGCATCTGCTATGACACCTACAACTACCCCGAACTCGGCCGCTACTACGCCGCCAAGGGCTGCCGCCTGATCCTGAACCCCACGGCCACCTCCCGCGCCTACTTCGCCAAGTCCAAGCTTGTCGACGGCAAGCCCGTCAATGACGGCAAGCCCAGAAACGGCAGCAACGCGGCCTGGGTCGACCGGTTCAAGAGCCGCGTGGAGGCCGTGGTCATCCAGAGCGACGTCTTCGTGGCCAGCGCCAACCTCGTGGGCGCCGAGACCGCCGCCGACGGCACGTACATGGGCACCTGCTTCCCGGGCGGCAGCTCCGTGGTCGGGCCCGTGGACAACAAGGAAGGGACCCCCAGCTACATCAGCTACTACGGGACCGACCCGGCCCTGGCCGTCGACGCCGGCATCATCTACAGCTCCCTAGACCTGACCAAGGCCACCCGTAAGTCCTTTGAGAACTACATCAAGACCGACCTGCAGGAAGGCTACCTGTACTCCCCGAAGCTGTACGAAAAGTGGTTCAAGGACCTGTACAAGGGCAAGTTCTCGAAGAAGAAGGCTGAATAGCCCGCTTCGCGACCGCTGCACGACCGGCCCCGCCCCTCCTCGGAAGGGCGGGGCCTTGTGTTTTCCGGCGCCGCGCCGGGGCGGGTTTTCGCCCGTTTCCCGGGCCTCGCGCTCCGGCGGCCCGTCTGGTATGCTCGAAGCCGTCAATATCTCGCCCGGAGGTTTCCATGCCCCATAGAACCGTGATTCCCTTTAGCGAACCCGAGGACGTGCGCCGCCGCATCCTGGACGCGCTCCAGGACGTCCTGGCCCGGGGCGGGCCGCGCAGGGTCACGGCCCAGGCCGTGGCCGCGCGGGCGGGCGTGGACGAGAGCCTGATCACGCGCCTGTTCGGCGGGCTGGCCCATTTGCAGGACGCCTTCGTGCAGTCGGATCGCTTCTGGCCGCCCGTGGCGGAATTGGCGGGCGGGGACGTGCAGGAGCTTCGCCAGCGGCCCCTGGGCGAGCAGCTGTCCACGTTTTTCCTCAACTACCTGCGCGGGCTGCGCGCGCGGCCCTGGACCCTGGCCGTGCTGGCCGAGGAGGGCCGGGAGGACGGGCTGCTGGGCCACGCCCTGGTCTACGTGCGCGAGCGCCGGGCCCTGGAGTTCTTCGAGGAGGTCATAACCACGGACCCGCCCCCGGACGTGGACCTCTCGGCCGTGGTCCTGATCATGGCCCTGGCCGTGAACCAGGCCGCCGTGCTCTCGCGCCGGGTGCTGTCCGTGGGCGGCGTGGACCTGGAGACGGACCAGGGCTGGGAGCGCATCGAGGCCACCATCCAGCGGATCCTTTACAGGACCATGGCTCTTTGATCTCCCTCGGCTGTCGCGTCGGTTTTTTGTTTCACACCGCCAGAAGCGGCAATTTCTGCTTGTCCCGTATGTCGAGTTTCCCGAAATCGCGCGTGAAATCCGTTCTGGCCCGCGTTGTGCTTGTTTGCGGGCAAGGGCGGAGCCGCCCCGTTTCGGGGCTCCGGGCATGTCGTTCCGCCCCGCCAAGGAGGGCGGACATGAGCGCAACCACCACCATCGCGCAAAGGGAATTCGAAAGAGCCGGAACGGAGTTCGGCGAACATCTGGAAGGGGCGCATCGCGTCTATCTCACCGAGGTGGCCTTCAGCCGCAGCGCCCAGTGCACCATCGGCCTGGCCGTCAAGGACATCGCCGCGCGCTGCGGAGTGTTCGCCGCAGACATCGTCAAGGCCATGTGCGGCCACATGTACTGGCTGGAGAAGGACGAAAGCCTGGTCATCGTCTTCCCCGTGCCGCAGCTGGAGGCCGACATGCTGGTGGAGATCCCCAGGGGCCACTGGCGGTTCCGCGACCAGGACCTGCACACACATTAGCCGCGCCGCGAGGCGGCGACGGGAGTTCGCGACCCCGGGCCGGAATGCGTTTCCGGTCCGGGGTCTTGCGCGTGGAGGGGGGGCGTCCCCCTCTGGGCCGGGCCGGGCGGGCCGGGCATTTACCCGCCAGCGCCGGGCCCTGGTTGGGAAAGTTGGAAAAGCCTTTGAAAGGGGATCGGATTTTGTTATTTTCGACGATGTGAACTACGGTCCCCGGCCCATGCCGGGGGAACCCCACAAAAGAACGAGGTTGATCAAATGAGCAAAAGCAAACAGCTCTTCATCCTGCCCCTGCTGTTCGCCTGCCTGGCCGTGATGCTGGGCGCCGGGCCGGCCCGGGCTGAAACCAAGATCGTGCCCAAGGTGGACGGATTCGTCTTCTTTGCCGACTATTCCGGCTCCATGGCCATGACCCACGCCACGGAAAAACAGAAGAAGATCTCCCTGGCCAAGCAGGCCATGCAGGCCATGAACGCCAAGATCCCGGCCCTGGGCTACCAGGCCGGGCTGGACACCTTCGCCCCCTACGGCGACCTTTGGCGCGGTCCGTACACGGCTGCGGCCATGGACACGGCCGTGCAGGGCATCGGCGAAGACTTCCCCATCTTCGGCCGCACCACCCCCATGGGTGATGGCCTGTCGAGCCTGCGCCCGGTGCTGGACGGCATGCCCGGCAAGGTGGCGGTGATCATCTTCTCCGACGGCCGCAACAACGAGGGCATCGACCCCGTGGCCGAGGCCTCGGCCATGTCCGCCGACTACCAGGGCCGGGTCTGCTTCCACGTGGTGTCCTTCGCGGACGAGGCCAAGGGCCAGAAGATCCTGGACGACATCGCGGCCCTGGCCCCGTGCTCCGTGGCAGCGTCCGGCCCCGCGCTCCTGGCCGACCAGGCCGCCATGGACCGCTTCGTGCGCGACGTGTTCTACGACGAGGTCAGCGTGGCCAAGAAGGCCATGCCCAAGGCCGCGCCCAAGGAAGAGGTGATCGAGGTCATCGAGTTGCGCATCAACTTCGACTTCGACTCCGCGACCATCAGGGACGACATGCGCCCGATCCTGGACGAGGCCGCCGGCCTGCTCAAGGACGCCGACCGCCCGGCGGTGCTCTCGGGGCACACCTGCAACATCGGCCCCGAGAACTACAACCAGGGCCTGTCCGAGCGCCGCGCCAAGTCCGTGAAGCAGTACCTGGTGGGCAAGGGCATCCCGGCCGTGGGCCTGGGCACCAACGGGTACGGCGAGACCATGCCCAAGTACGACAACAACACCCTCGAGGGCCGCAAGCTCAACCGGCGGGTGGAGATAATCATCAAGTAGATAGAGGACGGGTTCCGGCCCGGGGCCTTGCCGCCCCGGGCCGGCCGGTCCGGTTTCCGCCATGCCCAGATTTCCGCTGATTGCCCTTGCGGCGGTTCTTCCCGCCCTCGTCTGCCTGCTCCGGGCCGAGCCCGCCCCGGCCCAGGACTGGGAGCCTTTGCTCGCATCCGAAAGCCAGCAATGCGCCGTGTACCTGGGGTCCGCCTCCCCGGCCCGGGACTGCGGGTCCGTCGAGGCCGCGCGCTGCCGGTTCATGGAGTTCGCCGGCCACTGGCTGGCGCGCATCGGCCGCAACCTGCGCCATACCGAGGACGACGTGCACGTGGAGCCCGCCGGGGACGGGTACGTGGCGCGGTTCGTGCGCCTGGACCGGACCACGGCCCGCATTTCCATCAAGCCCTCGCCCTCGTCCGCGAGCCCCTACGTGGGGGTCCTGCGCTACGAGGAGCACCATTACGAGGCCCGGGGCCGGAGCCCGCAGGCCGCCACCTCCGCGTCCTTCGAGCGCGTGCGCCGCATGCGCGTGACCGAGATATTCCGCTACGTGTCCGGCCGCTGGACCAACTGATTTTCCCGCCTTTCCTGGCGGCTTGTCCGCTCCCCACTTGCCTTTGAGTCCGTAATCAGCCATGGAAGGATGACGAAATCCCGGAATTCACCGGTGTTTTAAGGCTTCGGGGGTCGCATGGCCATGGACACCGTGCAACAGGAACACCTGGACGCCGTTTCGGAATTGACCGTTCTCCTGGTCGAGGACGATCTGTTTCTCAGGGACACCCTGGCGGGGCTCCTGGAACGGGCCGTGGGCTCGGTGCTGGTGGCCGGGGAGACCCGGGAGGCTCCGGCGCTCTCCGCAGGGCATGACCCGGACGTCTGCCTGATAGGGCTCTCGCCCGGGGACGACTCGGGGTTCGAGACCATGTCCCGCATCCGGGCCGGGCGGCCCGACGCCGTGATCTTCGCGGCCGTGAGCCTGGATGACCGGGGGCTGGTGGAGCGGGCCCTGGACCTGGACGTGGACAGGGTGCTCGCCAAGCCGGTGTATCCGGCCACCCTGCTGACGGCCCTGTCCCGCAGCGCCCGCGCCTTGCCGTCGCGCGCCCCGGGCTCGTCCCGGGACAGCCTGCGCTGTCTGGCGGACTGTCTGGCGGACCCCGCGCTCCTGGCCCGGGACGGCGGGGTGGGGTATGTGAACAAGGCCCTGCTGGCGCTTCTGGGCCACGAGAACCATGATTCCTTCGTGCGCGCCGGGGGCCGGGTGGGGGACCACCTGGAGCTGCTGGAAGGGCGGTCCTGGCCGGGCGGCGACGGCTGGCTGGAGCGGGTCCTGGACGCCAGGCTCGACAGCGACCCCCTCCTGACCCTGCGCTGCGTCCGCGACAGCCTGTCCCGTTCCCTGACCTTCAGGGCCCAGGCCCGGCCGCTGCCCACGCCGGACTTGCAGCTGGTGCTGCTGTCCGAGGTCTGCGGGCCGGCCGCCGGGGAGGGCGACGGGCCGCGCGACGCCCTGACCGGAGCCTACAGCCGTTCGCGCCTGCTCGAACTCCTGGCCGACCAGGAGCGCAAGGTCTCCCACGGCGGGGGCTACTATTCCCTGATCATGCTGGACGTGGACCGTCTCGGGGCCATCAACGAGGCCTGCGGCCTGGAGCGCGGCGACAAGGTGCTCCAGGAACTCAGCCGCGTGGTGGCGGACAACGTGCGCAGCACCGACATCCTGGCCCGCTGGGAGGGCGGCCGCTTCGCGGTCCTGAGTCCGGATTCGGACTACCGCCGGGGCAACCGTGTGGCCGAGCGCCTGCGCCGCAAGATGGAAGGCAGCGATTTCCCCGGGGTGGACTTCGTGGTCACGGCCAGCTTCGGCGTGGGCCAGGCCGGGATGGGCGAATCCGCCGTCTCCCTGGTGGCGCGGGTGGAGCGGGCCCTGGGCATGGCCAAGGCCTCGGGCCGCAACCGGGTGGTGCTCTCGACTGTCGGGTGATGCTTTTCTATTGTCTTATTCCTTGTAATCATTGGTTTTGTCTGGATGCGGGCGAGATTTTTTCTTGCCTCGCGCGCTGCTCCGGCCTACTGTCATTGCCATCACGAATGAACGCACCGCATGGAGGAGACTATGAGCGCCGCACAGGATATCCATATCGTCGGGAAGGATGAGGCCGAGCGCCCTGAGCAGGCCGCCGAGGCCGTGGACAAGACCAGCCGCGACATGGGCAAGGTGGCCCTGTTCATTTCCATTCTGGCCGTGGTGCTGCTGGTGGTCTTTTTCTTTGGCCTGAACCAGAACCTTTCCGGCCTGACCGCCAAGGTGGACGGGCTGGTGGTGCTCAAGGACGACGTGGGGGCCCTCGCCGCGCGCATGGGCACGGCGGAGGAGCGTCTGGTGGCCCTGGAGGGCCTGCCCCAGAAGGCCCGCAAGATGGTCATGGGCACCATGCTTCAGGAGATGGCCCAGCGCACCGCCTACCTGAGCACCCAGATGGATTCCGAGGCCCAGAACGAGAAGCTGCACCGGGCCATGGAGCTCCTGCGCGAGGTGCAGGTGCAGGTGGCCGGCGAGGCCAGCATGGTTCCCGCCGCCGCCGCCACTACCGCTCCGGCCGCCGAAGCTCCCGCCGCGACCGAAGCGCCCGAGGCCCAGCCCGGCGCCGAGCCCGCCGCGGAGTAGCCCGGATCGAATCTGTCATGCGTGGGGGGCGGGACGCCGGGCGTCTTCCGCCCCCGCGCGTTTTGTGAGCGGAGGACCGCCCCGCGCCGGGGCCGCAGCGTCATGCAGAACGTCGTCGTGCATATGGACAACGGGGATGTCCTGGAGTTCGTGGGGGAGATGGTGGCCACCACCACGCGCGAGGTCCATCACGACGGCCGCCGCCGCAGCGTCTGCGAATACAGGCTCTATCGCCGCGAGGACGGCGGCTGGCAGCTGGTGATGGAGAGCTACGAGAAGATCAGCGCCCGCCAGTTCAACCTGCGCTTCACCTCCCGCGAGGACGCGCGCGACTACGTGGCCCGGGGCAAGGGCGGCGAGGATCTGGTGCGGGAACTCTTCGGCGGGGACGGGGACTGACCCGTCGCCGGTCGCGGCCGGGGGTGATTCTCAGGCGTCCGCGCGTTCCACGGCGGCCTTCATGAACAGCCGTTTCAGGGCCCCGGCGTTTTCCCTGGCCAGACGCAGGGCCTCGCGCCTGGTCCGCCCCTGTTCAGGGCTTTCCCCGAGGGCCTCCGCGCCCACCACGGCCATGTAGGCGGTCAGCGCCAGTTGGCTCTTCCTGGCCAGGTCCCGTTCCGTTTCGTTGCCGATCATGCCCAGCTGGCCGCAGGCCTGCCGGACCTCGCGCAGGCCGCTTTGCGAGAGGGTCAGGCCCGCTTCGGCCCGCTCCAGGGCCCGGATGATGATCCGCTCCAGCCCGAACTGCATCCCCGCCTTGTCCCGCAGCCGCCGCAGGCGTCGCCACCGGAAGAACTGCAGGTGCAGCAGGCTCGCCGAGATCGCAGCCACGGCCATGCCCAGGGACAGGATCAGAGTCGCGTTTTCCAACAAGAAGTCCGGCATGTTTCCTCTCCGGCCGCCGACGGCCCCGCAGGGCGGGCGTCGCGGGCTTTGCCTTCGCTCCGGTCGTCCGGGGCTGGTCCCGGTCGCGGCAGTGTAGCCTGATTGCCCGCGTTGGGGCAACCCGGCGTGCCGGGGCAAAGAGGAGGCCCTTGACCACAGGGGCCAGTCTGCTATCGTGCTGCAAATCCCTTTCAATGAGTTCGGCCGCCTACGGCATTTCCGGGAGGATTCACGATGCGACGGCTTCGTCCATTGCTGGCCGCTTTGTTTTCCCTGTTCGCCCTCGCGGCCTGCGACCCCGCCCTGGAACGGGACGGCGCGGACCGCCTGTCGGTCCCGGGCGTGACGGAAACGGAGATCCTCATCGGCTCCTCCCTGGCGCTCACGGGCCACGCCAGCTACCTGGGCAAGCAGACCATGGTCGGGGCCATGTGCTATCTCAAGCACGTCAACGAGCAGGGCGGCGTGCACGGCCGCACCCTGCGGATCATCCCCTACGACGACCGCTACGATCCGCCCCTGTGCGTGTCCAACACCCAGCGTCTGATCATCGAGGACAAGGTCTTCGCCCTGTCCTGCTACGTGGGCACGCCCACCACCGTGAAGATCATCCCCCTGGTGGAGGAGGCGGGCATCCCCCTGGTGGGCATGTTCACAGGGGCCAACGCCCTGCGCGAACCCTTCCACCGCCACATCGTCAACGTGCGCGCCTCCTACTACCAGGAGACCGCCGAGGCCGTGCGGCGTTTCGTGGAGGACCTGGGCTGCAAGCGCATCGCGGTCTTCTACCAGTACGACGCCTACGGCTTCGACGGCCTGAAGGGCGCGGAGCTGGCCCTGAAGAAATACGGGCTGGCCCCCGTGGCCCGGGGTTCGTACACCCGAGGCACCGTGGAGGTGGAGGAGGGCCTGGCGCGGGTCATGGCCTCCAAGGCCGACGCCGTGGTCATGATCGGCACCTACGAGCCCTGCGCCGAGTTCATCACCCGGGCCCACGACCGGGGTTTCAGGCCCCTGTTCCACAACGTGTCCTTCGTGGGCGCGGAGGAGCTGGCGCGGCTCTTGGGCGAGAGCGGTGAGAACGTCTTCGTGACCCAGGTGGTGCCGCCGCCCGAGTCCCCGGAATCCATGACCCTGCTCTGGGGCGCGGGGGAGTACATCGAGCTGCTGGGGCGCTACTATCCGGACGAGAAGCCCAACTCCGTGGGCCTGGAGGGCTACATCAACGCCAAGGTCCTGGTGGAGGGCCTCAGGCGGGCCGGGCGCAACCTGACCCGCGAGGGCTTCATCGACGCCCTGGAATCCATCAGGGACTACTCCCTGGGCATCGCCAACACCCTGTCTTTCTCGCCCACGGACCACCAGGGATTCGACCGCGTGTACTTCACGCGCTTCAGGGACGGGAAGTTCGTGCTCATCACCGACTGGAACGAGGCAAGGAAGGGCCTTGAGGCCCGGGGGGCGAATCCCGAGCCGGCAGGGGAGGCCGCCGGAACGCGATGAAGCGCATCCGCAACATATCCCTGAAGAACAAGATATTCTTCTCCATCCTTGCGGTGATCATGATCATCAGCGTGATCATCGCCCTCCTGGCGCGCTGGATCCTGCTCTCCAGCCTGACCAGCGAGTTGCGCCACCGGGGCGTGGCCATCGCCCAGTCCGTTTCCGAGCGGGGCAGCGGCTTCGTGCTGGACGGGGACCTGCCGGCCCTCACCGCGCTGATCTTCGACGTCAGCATGCTGGGCGAGCGGCGGGACCTGGTGTCCTACATCTACGTCAGCGGGCCCGAGGGAGAGGTCCTGGCCCATACCTTCGTGCGCCCCTTCCCCGCGGAGCTCCGCGGCGCCAACCCCCTGCCCGGGGGGGTGCTCTCCCCGCGCATGGTGCCGGTGCAGGTGGAGGGCGAGACCGCCGTGGACATCGCCGCCCCCGTGATGGAGGGCATCTACCGCATCGCCACGGTGCACGTGGGCCTGAACCAGCGCCACATCGACAACCTCGTGTCCAAGCTGCGCATCACGTTCCTCGGCTTCATCACCCTGGTCATCGTGATCATCTTCCTCATCAGCCACAAGATCGCCGCCTACATCACCTTCCCGGTGACCAAGCTCATCGAGATGTCCGACGAGATTTCCAAGGGCAACCTGAATTTCAAGCTGGACCTGGGCAGCCAGTACGCGGACATCCTCTCGGACCAGGAGCACGGGGAGCGCTGCCCGGCCTACCACAATTCCGACCTGCCCTGCTGGCACGTGGACAAGACCATGATGCCCCGCGACGGCGCGGAACCCGTGAAGCCACCTTATTGCCGCGAATGCGTCATCCGCCACAAGCAGATCGGCGACGAGGTCCTGCAGCTGGCCGATTCCTTCGCCTACATGGTGCGGTCCATCAAACTCTACCGCAACCGCCTGAACGAGTCCGAGGCCAAGTACCGTTCCCTGTTCGACGCCGGTCCGGACCCCATCTTCGTGGTCCAGCGGGACACCCTGGAGATCATGGACGTCAACCCCCTGGCCGGGGAGGTCTACGGCTACGAGGTCAAGGAGCTCCTGGGCATGCGCTTCTGCGAGCTGGAGGCCGAGGACAAGATCGGGTCGCTGGCCACCTTCGACGAGATGAGCCGCGACGGGGGCAGCGTGTTCTACCCCAAGGCCATCCATCACCGCGCCGACGGCTCGCCCCTGTTCGTGAACATGCACGCCTCGGGCACCATCTACGCGGGGCGCGAGGCCGTGGTCGTCTCCACCACGGACATCACGGATATCGTGGAAAAGGACGCCCAGCTCATCCAGGCCAGCAAGATGACCACCCTGGGCGAGATGAGCGCGGGCATCGCCCACGAACTGAACCAGCCGCTCAACGCCATCAAGATGGGCAGCGACTTCCTGACCATGATCCTTTCCGGGGAGGGCGAGATGAGCCCGGAGCAGGTGGCCGAGGTCACGCGCGAGATGAGCGCCCAGGTGGACCGGGCCACGGAGATCATCAACATGCTGCGCCAGTTCGGGCGTATGTCCGACCTGACCCCGGAGCGCCTGGACATCAACCAGCCCGTGCGCGACGTGGGCAAGGTCATCGGCCACCAGCTGGAGCTGCAGCGCATCGCCGTGGAGCTGGACCTGGACGAGTCCGCCCCCAGGATCAAGGCCCACGGGAACCGGTTGCAGCAGGTGATCTTCAACCTGGTGTCCAACGCGCGCGACGCCATCAACGTCTGGTCCGATCCCGAGGACAGCGACCCCAAGGCGCGGCTGATACGTATTAGGACTTTCAGCGAAAACGGCAAGGTGTCCATTTCGGTGAGCGATACGGGGGTGGGCATGGACCCGTCGCAGCTGGACAAGATATTCGAGCCTTTCTACACCACCAAGGAAACTGGAAAGGGCATGGGTTTGGGGCTTGCGATTTCCTATGGAATCGTGAAAGACTATGGGGGAGAAATCTCCGTTACATCCAGGATAGGGGCGGGAACGACGTTCACCTTGTCGTTTCCTCCCGCTGTATAGTGGGTTGTACAACTCCGTAGGGGGCCGTGCGCTGATCCGTGCGGTCCGGTGGGACGAACGACATGAGCAAAAAGATTCTCGTCATCGACGACGAACAGCCGACCCTGCAGATGTTCAAGCTGTTTCTCGGGGCCTACGGCTTCGAGGTCCTCACCGCCCAGAGCGGAGAGGAGGGGCTGGAGCTGTTCACCAGCGAAAAGCCGCCCATCGTGCTTACGGACATCAAGATGCCGGGCATGGACGGGCTGCAGGTATTGAAGCGCATCAAGGAGATCGACGCCCAGACCGAGGTCATCGTCATCACCGGCCACGGGGACATGGACATCGCCATCCAGGCCCTGAACCTGAACGCCACGGACTTCATCAACAAGCCCATCCAGAAGGCCGACCTGGACACGGCGCTCAGGCGCGCCCAGGAGCGCCTGAAGCTCCTGGAGGAGCGGGAGGACGAAGTCTCCGCCACCACCGAGGGCGACATCACCGTGGTCCGGGTCAAGGGCAGCGTGACCTCGCGCTCCGAGCCGCTGCTCGTCTCGGCCTACGAACAGGCCGGGGGCAAGCTCATGATGCAGTTCGACGAGAATTCATCCATCAACGGGGCGGGCATCGCCGTGCTCATCCAGTTGTTGTCCGATACCGAGCGCCGGGGCCTGAGCGTGGCCATCGCCGGGCTGTCCGACAACTTCCGCAAGGTCTTCGACATGGTGGGCATTACCCGTTTCGCAACGATCTACGACACGAGGGAGCAGGCCATGGCCGCCTTGGGGGCCGCCGCCTAGGCGCCCCCGGGGGCTCCCGACCCCAGGACATGAAAAAAGGCCGCCTCCCGCGAGGGGGGGCGGCCTTGTCGCTTTTTGGAGCGGGCTCTCTACTTGTTCATCATGTCCAGGAATTCCTTGTTGCTCTTGGAGCCCTTCATCTTGCCCAGCAGGAACTCCATGGAATCCAGCGGGTTCATGGGCGCCAGGATCTTGCGCAGGATCCACATCCTGTTCAGTACGTCCTGGTCCAGGAGCAGCTCTTCCTTGCGCGTGCCCGAGCGGTTGATGTCGATGGCAGGGTAGACGCGCTTCTCGGCCAAGTGGCGCTCCAGCATGATCTCGCTGTTGCCCGTGCCCTTGAACTCCTCGAAGATCACGTCGTCCATGCGCGAGCCCGTGTCCACCAGGGCCGTGGCGATGATGGACAGGCTGCCGCCTTCCTCGATGTTGCGCGCCGCGCCGAAGAAGCGCTTGGGGCGCTGCAGGGCGTTGGCGTCCAGGCCGCCGGAGAGCACCCGGCCCGAGGACGGGGTCACGGCGTTGAAGGCGCGGCCCAGGCGGGTGATGGAGTCCAGCAGGATGACCACGTCCTTCTTGCGCTCCACCAGTCGCTTGGCCTTTTCCAGCACCATCTCGGCCACCTGCACGTGGCGCGTGGGCGGCTCGTCGAAGGTGGAGCTGACCACCTCGGCCTTGACCGTGCGCGCCATGTCCGTGACTTCCTCGGGGCGCTCGTCGATGAGCAGCACGATGAGGTAGGCGTCGGGATGGTTGGCGGAGATGGAGTTGGCTATGGTCTGCAGGAGCACGGTCTTACCGGTGCGGGGCGGGGCCACGATGAGGCAGCGCTGGCCCTTGCCGATGGGCACCACCAGGTCGATGACCCGGGCGGAAAGGCCCTCCTGGCCGGTTTCGAGTCGGAATTGCTTGTCGGGGAAGATGGGGGTGAGGTTGTCGAAGAGAACCAGGGTCTTTGTCGCTTCGGGCTTCTCGAAGCCGATCTCGTTGACCCGCAAGAGGGCGAAGTATCGTTCGCCTTCCTTGGGCGGCCGGATCTGGCCGGTGATCACGTCGCCCTTGCGTAGGCCGAAGCGGCGGATCTGGGACGGGGAGACGTAGATGTCGTCCGGCCCGGGCATGTAGCTGTACATGGGGGAGCGCAGGAAGCCGAAACCGTCGGGAAGGATTTCCAGGACGCCCTCGCCGTAGATGTTGCCGTTCTGAGAAGCGCAGGCCTTGAGCAGGGCGAAGATGAGCTCCTGCTTCTTCATGCCGCTGGGGTTCTCGATCTTGTACTCTGTGGCGAGCTCCATGAGCTCGTGCATGGGCTTCATCTTCAGTTCGGATTGATTCATCTGGGACTCCGCGTCGCTCTGCTTCCCTTGTCGTTTTTGGTTGCTCATGTTGGGTGCACGTGCGCGCATTCTTCCCTTGTCCGGGCAGGGTCGCCTGGGTGGGGGTCGAGTGGCGTGGGTGTTGACGTTTTGTAATGATTTATGAGGCGTGGATGGTCGCGGGTACTGTACCAGAACTCCGCAATGCTCTACGCCGAAACTTGAATCGCCAGAGGCGAATCCTGTTGCGTAGGACGGCTTGTTTTAATCTATTTTAAGGGGATGATTACGGGAGCTGATTAACGCTCTCTGCATTCAAAATGCACATCGATCACGGATGCGATGCCAGATGCTTAACGCAAGCCTGGAGCGTTGGCAAGAGGTTATCTACTGATTTTCTTTGGGACGGATCACGTCTGCGAACATTTCCTCGATCTCGGAGCGCACGGCGTCCTGCTCCTTGTCCATGGCATGGGCCAGCTCCAGGGTCAACAGGCCCATGGCCTGTTCCAGCAGGCGGTGCTCGCCGAAGGACAGTTCCTTGTCCTTGCCGATGAGCAGGAGCTCCTTGAGAACGTAGGCAACGTCGGCCAATTCGCCGCTTTTCAGCTTCTCGGAGTATTCGCGGTAGCGGCGGTTCCAGTTCTGGCCGGAATAGCCGGTGAATCCGGTGCGGTCGTCGAGGGAGTCCAGGATGCTCGCGGCCTTCTTCTTGGAGCAGACCGAGCGCAGGCCCACGTTCTTGGCGTTGGCCACGGGGACCATCAGGGTCACGTTGTTGGACAGAATTCGGACGATATAGAACTCGGCCTTGGATCCGCCGATTTCCTGCTCTTCTATGCGCTCCACCTTGCCCACCCCCTGTGCGGGGTAGACGACGAGCTCGTTGACGGAAAAGGCCTTGGACACGTTATAACTACCTCAAAATATAACAGCCGACACGAGAGAACCGTAGCGCACTTCACCAGCCAAGTCTAGGTTTCCTTGGGGTTTTCACCGCCGGGGCGGGCGTCGAAGGCATTGATGTGCTGCACGGCGAAGGGCAGTCCCCGGCGCAGGAGCAGCAGGATCCCCTTGATGGCGGCGTCCAGGACCCGGGCCGCGACGTCCATGTCCTCGGGGCTGAAGGCGTCGAGCACGAAATCCCGCCCCCCGCCGCGCTGCGGCGGGCGCCCGATGCCCAGGCGCAGGCGCAGGAAACCAGGAGTCCCCAGGTGTTCGGCCACGGACTTCACGCCGTTGTGCCCGGCGTCGCCGCCGCCCTGCTTGAGCTTCATGCGCCCCAGTTCCAGGTCCAGGTCGTCGTGGATCACCAGCACGTCGCCCGCCGGGATGGAAAAACGCGAGGCCAGCCGCCCCACGGCCAGGCCCGAGAGGTTCATGTAGGTCTGGGGCTTGGCCGTGAGCACGGGCGGCAGGTTGCGCGCCGGGCGGCACTCCCGGGTCAGGCAGTCGCCGCGCGCGTTCACGGCGGGGCAGTTTTCCTCGCCGCCGCAGCGTTCCACGAGCCTGTCCACGGCCATGAAGCCGAAGTTGTGGCGCGTAAGCGCGTAGTCCGGGCCTGGGTTGCCCAGGCCCGCTATGAGCAGGGCGTAGTTTTTCATGGCGCTCGGAATGCGGCGACGGCGACGGCGGGCTGAGCCCCGCCGCCGGACAAGGGAAAACGAGGATCCCGGACCGGTCCGGGATCCTCGTGGATTGCGGGTTGCGGGAAGGAGGCTATTCCGCCTCTTCGGCGGCCTCGTCGGCCTCGGCGGCGCCTTCCTCGCCCTCGCCGGCCTCCTCGGCCTTGGCCACCAGGCCCACCACGGCGAAGTGCTCGTCAAAGAGCACGGTCACGCCGTCGGGGGTCGGGACCTCGTCCACGGCCACGTTCTCGTTCAGGTCCAGGCCGGAGACGTCGATGGTCAGGGAGCTGGGGATGTCCGCGGGCAGGCACTCCACTTCCAGGTGGTCGCGGAAGATGGTCAGCACGCCGCCGAAATCCAGGCCCTTGGGCTTGCCCGTGGTCTCCACGGGAACCTGCACGCGCACGGTCTTGGCCATGTCCACGCCGTAGAAGTCCACATGGTCGATGCGGTTCTTGTAGGGGTGCTTGACCAGTTCCTTGATGATCACCGGACGGGCGTCGCCGTCGATGTCCAGGGTCAGGAGCTGGGAGGTGCCCACCTTGGCGTAGGCCTTTTCCAGGGGCAGGTGCGCGGACTTCACGGCGATGTTCTCGCTCTTGTCGTAGAATATTCCGGGCACGAAGCCGGCGGCGCGCAGGCGGTGGTTCTCGCCCTTGCCGCGTTCCTCGCGTTTGGCAACCTTGAGGGTGATGGTCTCGGACATGGTTTGGGTTCTCCTTGCGGCCTTGGTTTCCGGCCCGGGGTCGTTCCGGGGCGGGGCGGCGCGTAATGATTTAGACGAACAACACGCTCACGGACGATTCCGTGTGGATGTTGTGGATTGCCTTGCCGAGCAGGCTGGCCAGGCTCAGGGCCGTGATCTTGGAACAGGCCTTGGCCTTATCGTTCAGGGGCACGGAGTTGGTCACCACCACCTGGGAGTACTGCGACTTCTCCAGGCGCTCCACGGCCGGACCGGAGAGCACGGCGTGGGTGGCGCAGGCGACGACGTCCTTGGCCCCGTTGTCCTTGAGCACGTCGGCCGCGGCGCAGATGGTGCCCGCGGTGTCGATCATGTCGTCCAGGACGATGGCCGTTTTGCCCTTGACGTCGCCGATGACGTTCATGGCCTTGGCCTGGTTGGGCGCGTCACGGCGCTTGTCGATGATGGCCAAGCCGGCGCCCAGGCGCTTGGCGTAGGCGCGGGCGCGCTCGGTGCCTCCGGCGTCCGGGGAGACGATGACCAAGTCGTCCTCGGTCTGGCGCAGGTGGTCCAGGAGCACGGGGGCGGCGTACAGGTTGTCCACGGGCAGGTTGAAGAAGCCCTGGATCTGGCCGGCGTGCAGGTCCACCGTGACCAGGCGGTCGATGCCCGCCACGGTCAGGAAATCGGCCACCAGCTTGGCGCTGATGGGCGCGCGCGGCGCGACCTTGCGGTCCTGGCGCGCATATCCATAGTAGGGCACCACGGCGGTGACTCGGCCCACGCTGGCGCGCTTGAGGGCGTCCAGCAGGATGCACAGCTCCATGAGGTGGAAGTTCACCGGAGCGCAGGTGGGCTGGACCACGAAGACGTCGGCCCCTCGCACGTTGGAGCCGATCTCCACGCGGATTTCGCCGTCCGAGAAGGTGTCCGTGAGACACTGGGACAGCTCGCAACCCAGGTGGTTGCAGATTTCGCGGGCCAGCGAGGGGTTGGCCGAGCCAGTCATGATTTTGAGTTCGCCGATGGCCATGGTGCGCTTCCTTATCTATGAATAAATGGCTGGGGTGGTAGGATTCGAACCCACGCATGACGGGACCAAAACCCGCTGCCTTACCAACTTGGCTACACCCCAGCGTTCAGAGCGTGTGCAAAAACGCGGGGATGCCTTCCTTCCTGAACGCCTCGCAGGCGGTCCGGGCTGTTCCGGGGTTCCGATACAGGGCGAGAAGGCTGGCTCCGCTGCCGCTCATGACCGCTCCCGAAGCTCCGGAAGAAAACATTTTTTCCTTCATCTTCAGCAGATTGGGATGCCTTTTGAAGGCAACGTCCTCAAAACTGTTGAAGAGCGCTATCCGAGAGCGAGGAGAGTTTTTAAACTCCCTGCCCCCGCATGTCAAGAAACCGCGCCGGTTTTCCGGGGGATGGCGGCGGTCCCCCCCGGCCTCGTCCCAGGCCCTGTAGGCCCAGGCGCTGGACACGTGCTCGGCTGGGCAGACCAGGAGCAGGGTGAATCCGGCGAGGTCCACGCTCACCGGGGTCAGCCGGTCGCCGATGCCTTCGGCCCAGGCCGGGCCGTCCAGCAGGAAGAAGGGCACGTCCGCGCCGATGGTCGCGGCCAGGGCCGCGAGTTCGTCCGGGGGCAGGGCGCGTTCGCCCGCGCGGGCGTTGAGTTCCTTGAGCAGGGCCGCCGCGTCGGCGCTGCCTCCGCCCAGGCCCGCGCCCATGGGCACGCCCTTGGCCAGGCGCACGGCCAGCCCCGGGGCGAAGCCCGTGGCCCGGCCGAAGGCCCGCCAGGCCTTGGCCAGGGTGTTGTCCTCGCCCTCCAGGGCCGGGTCGTCCGCCGCGAGGGAAAACGTCCCGTCCCGCCCGCCGAAGGCCAGCTCCAACTCGTCGTGGGGCTCGGGCAGGGGCAGGAACAGGGTGCGCAGGCTGTGGTAGCCGTTGTCCAGGCGTCCCGTGATCTCCAGGTGCAGGTTGACCTTGCAGCCCGTTAGTAGGGCGATGGTTTCCGGATGGCGCGTCATGATCGCCCCAACATGCCGCAAGCGTCCGTCCGGCGCAAGACGGGGGAGCGCGGGGCGGCCATGGCAGCGGCGTTGGCGGAGCCGCCAACGCCGGTCTCGGCCGCGGCGTGAGGGTGTTAATGTATCATGATGGAATATAAGGTTTTGAATTGGCGTGGGGCCGTTGGCATCGGCCTTGCTTGGCCTACTTCGTGGCCGCAGCGGGGGGAAACGACTCTGACCCCGGGACGTCTTGCCGCGAGCCATTTCGCCGTGCCCGCCCCACGGGCGCGGCGGAACAAAAAAGGGGGGGCCTGGCGGCCCCCCTGACTTGTTTCGTTCGGCTGGTTCCTATTCCCCGGGCAGAGGCACGGTGCGGAACACCGTCTGTCCCTGGCGCTGGATGAGCAGGAGCAGCACGCCCTTGTCCTTGGCGTCGCCCTTGATGATCTTTTCCAGGTCGCCCACGCTGGACACGGGGCGCTGGTTGGCCTGCAGGATCACGTCGCCGGGGCGGATTTCGCTTTCCTGGGCCGGGGTGTTGGCGTCCACTTCCACGACGAGCAGCCCCTGCGCCTTGTCCAGGCCCAGGGCCGCAGCCTCCTCCTCGTTCACCGGGCGCACGGTCATGCCCAGGAAGGAGTCGCTGTCCTGCTGCTGCGGGCCGCCGGGAGCCTTGCCGGACTTGGCCAGGCGCTCGGTGTCGCGCTCGCCCAGGGTGGCGGTGAGGCGCTTGGACGAGCCGTTGCGCCAGACCGTGAAGCGCAGCTTGCTGCCCGGGGTGTAGGCCGCGATCCTGCGCAGCAGGTCGTTGGAGTCCTTTACTTCCTGGCCGTCGATCTTGATGATCACGTCTCCGGGCTTGACCCCGGCCTTGTCCGCGGGTTCGTCCGGGATTACCGAGGCGATGAGCGCGCCGTAGGCCTTGTCCAGGCCCAGGGCCTTGGCCGTGTTCTCGTCCACGCCTTGGATGGTCACGCCCAGCCAGCCGCGCGAGACCTTCTTGTGCTCCTGAAGCTGGGCGATGACGCGCTTGGCCATGCTGGAGGGCACGGCGAAGCCGATGCCCTGGCCCGAGGCGATGATGGCCGTGTTGATGCCGATGACCTCGCCGTCCATGTTCAGGAGCGGGCCCCCGGAGTTGCCGGGGTTGATGGACGCGTCGGTCTGGATGAAGTCGTCAAAGGGCCCGGAGCCGATGATGCGGCCCTTGGCGCTGATGATGCCCGCGGTCACGGAATGGTCCAGGCCGAAGGGGTTGCCGATGGCCATGACCCACTGGCCCACCTTGGCCTTGTCCGAATCGCCGAAGGACAGGGTGGGGAAGTCGCGGTCCGCGCTGATCTTGAGCAGGGCCAGGTCCGTCTCGGGGTCGCGGCCCACGATCTCGGCGTCCAGGGACTCGTCCGTGTCCTGGAGCTTGACCTTGATCTCGTCGGCGCCTTCGATGACGTGGTTGTTGGTGACCACGTACCCGTCCTTGGAAATGATGAACCCGGAGCCCAGGGAGCGCTCCTTGCGGGGCTTGGCGTCGGGACGGTTCTTGAACAGCTCGTCGAACTGGTCGAAGAACTTGTCGAAGGGCGTGCCGCGCTGGCGGAACTTGAAGAATTCGCGCATCTGGTCGGATTGCTTGACCAGTTTCACGGTGTTGATGTTGACCACGGCGTCTCCGGCCTTGGCGGCCAGATCCGTGAATTCCGGCAGGCTGGCGGCCATGGCTGCGGCGCTCCAGGCGAGCACCAGGAGCGTGGCCAGGGTGTATCTGAGATGTTTACGCACGTTCGTAACCTCCAAGGTGTGGCAATGCGTCTCCTCGTCCGGCGGAACGCGGCGGTTCCGGAACGGACCGCTCCACTATAAGCCCTTCGCGGGATGTGTAAACCGCTTGTGCCGAAATTTTCACATCCTTGTGGCCGCGCCGGGCGCGGCAAAGCGGTTGCATTTTCACCCGGCCTCGGCTAGGTAGACTCTCCGTTTCGGAGAAGCCCGCACCGGGACTGGCGTCCCGCCCCGCATTGGGCTATCGTCCGGGCAATGCGCTCGTAGCTCAGCCGGATAGAGCGACGGCCTCCTAAGCCGTAGGCCGCAGGTTCGACTCCTGCCGGGCGCACCAGAAAGCAAAAATCCCGTCTGCCTCGTCTGCGGACGGGATTTTTTGTTTCCGGGCGGCACGCGCGCAGAGTTTCGCCCCGCCCCGGGCAGCGAGATTGGTTTGCCTGTCTTTCTTGACCCTTAGCCTATCTATGGATAAGTTCCATCTGTTCCCCCAGGTTTGTCCCGGGGCGGATGGGACCTTTGCATCAAGACCCGTTGCCCGGTCTGCGGACCGGGTTTTTTTGGGCCTCTCCCCGCAGCCAGGGGCTGGTCGGGGAGGAACCAGGGCATGAACGGCTCTGGCCGCCTGGCCATCAGGCGGCCGGGCTTTTTTTTGGTGCCGACGCGTTCGGCGGAGATGTATCCGGGATCGGCAAAAGGAGGAGCCAGGGCCGCGGCTTCTGCGCGGCGTGCGAGACAGATGGTTCAAGGACCGGCCTTGGCCGGAGAGTGTTTTTCACCGATTTTGTGGGGTTACAATGTCCAAGAGTATTCGTACGACGATCCTGGTGATCGTCGGGGCCGTCGTGGTCCTGATCCAGTCCCTGCTGGTTTTCTGGGTCGCCAAGACCAGCTATGAACGGAGCATCGACTCCGCGAAACACGAAATGACCCTGGTGGCTTCCACCATCGCCAAGTCCACCCAGGACTTCGGGTCCCAGCAGATGGAGCTGGTGCGGGGCATCTCGCACATGCCCATCCTGCGCGGGTTCCTGCAAAACGGCCAGGACAAGGAGGCCGCCGACGAGATCATGCGCGCGGCGTCCAAGGCCGCCGACGAGATCAACACCATCTACGTGTTCAACACCCAGGGCACCCAGGTCATCTCCATGACCCACGGCAAGCCCGCCAAGAAGCTCAATCCCCTGGCCAACCGCGAATACATCCAGGCGGCCCTGGCCGGGAACGAGGGCTACAGCACCGCGCCCACCAAGAGCTACGCCACGGGCAAGCTCATCGTCAGCGTGACCTCGCCCATCAAGGACGAGGGCGGCGAGGTCATCGGCGGCGTGGGCATGTCCTATGTCCTGGACGGCCTCATCGCCAACTACATCACCTCCACCAAGGTGGGGGAGACGGGCCATCCCTTCATGCTTTCCCCCAAGGGCGTGGTTGTGGGCAGCCCGGACAAGGACCTGTTGCTCAAGGACATCTCCAAGATGTCCGGCATCAAGGCCATGCTGGAGACCCCCGAGGGCCAGGGCGTCTATTCCCTGGGCGGCCCCGAAAGGACCGCCGTGTGGACCCGCGTGCCCAACTGGCAGTGGGTGGTCGGCTTCGGCATGACCAACGCGGAGATCGAGGCCCCGGCCAAGTCCCAGCGCAATTTCATGATCGCGGCGGGCGTGGCGGCGGTGGTGGCCCTGGTGCTCATCACCCTGCTGGCCCTGGACGTCATCGCCATCCGGCCGCTCAGGCGATTGCAGGAATACGCCGCCAAGGTCGCGGACGGCGACCTGGCCGCGGACCTTTCCCTCTCCCTGTCCAACGAGATCGGCAAGCTGGCCGACAGCCTGCGCGTCATGGTGGGCAGCCTGAAGGACAAGATCGCCGAGGCCGACGAGAACACCCGCCGGGCCCACGAGGAATCCCTGCGCGCGGCCGAGGCCACCCGCGAGGCCGACAAGGCCCGCGAGGCCGCCGAGCTGGCCAAGACCCAGGGCATGCTCCAGGCCGCCGAGAAGCTGGAGGGCGTGGTGGAGGTGCTGACCTCCGCCTCGGGCCAGCTGGCCGCCCAGGTGCAGCAGGCCAACGCCGGCTCCCAGGAGCAGAGCGCCCGCGTGGCCGAGACCGCCACCGCCATGGAGGAAATGAGCGCCACGGTGCTGGAGGTGGCCCGAAACGCCTCCGAGGCCGCGCAGACCGCCGACGCCACCAAGGGCAAGGCCGTGGAGGGCGCGGACATCGTGTCCGACGTGGTCAAGGGCATCGAGGAGGCCCAGGCCCAGGCCCAGGACCTGAAGTCCGACATGACCGCCCTGGGCAGGCGGGCCGAGAGCATCGGCCAGATCCTCAACGTGATCACGGATATCGCCGACCAGACCAACCTCCTGGCGCTCAACGCGGCCATCGAGGCGGCGCGCGCGGGCGAGGCCGGGCGCGGGTTCGCCGTGGTGGCCGACGAGGTGCGCAAGCTGGCCGAGAAGACCATGACCGCCACCCAGGAGGTGGGCGACGCCATCCGCGGCATCCAGGACGGCACGCGCAAGAACGTGGACAACGTGGAAAAGGTGGTGGCGTTCATCGGCTCGGCCACGGACATGGCGGGCAGGTCCGGCGACGAGCTGGCCTCCATCGTGGAGCTGGTGGAGGACACCTCCGGCCAGGTGCGCTCCATCGCCACGGCCGTGGAGGAGCAGTCCGCCACCAGCGAGGAGATCAACCACGCCATCGAGGACATCAGCAGGATCTCTTCCTCGACCTCCCAGAGCATGGAGCAGTCCGCCCGGGCCGTGGACGACCTGGCCGAGCAGGCGCGCGTGCTCCAGGCCCTGGTTCGGGACCTGAAGCAGGGCCAGGCCTGATCCTGGCAGCCCGACAACCACAATCCCCCGGAGACCTTGCTGTTTCCGGGGGATTGTTCGTTCTCGGCTGCGCGAATGCCGGTCTGGCCGCGCAGATGTGCGATTTCGCAAAAATGCGCGGCTGCGTGCCGTTCGTCAAAGGGCCGGGGTGACATTTCTGGCGAGGCGGGGTAGAATATGACTCAGGTTGAGATGAATGGTGCCGTCTGTGGGGGGCTCAGGTAGCCTGACGGTGGGGATGCATATTCGGCCCGGCGCCAGACGCGGCCGCAGTTCTTGTCGATTCATCCGTCCGCTGACTCTTCGGATGCGGTCCTGCAAAGACGGAAGACGATGGCTAACAAATCAGGTCTGACACTGTCCAGGGCCGAGTTGGATGCCTTTTCGCTCATGGTCGACGTTTGCGAACGTCTGGCCTGGGGCGAGACGGCGCAAGCCGACAAGCTTTTCGAACTGACGCGCGCCGGGGCCGTGCCCCAACCCGTGGCCCAACTGGCCGAGGCCTTCGGGCTGATGCTGGTCAAGGTCGAGGCCCGGGACATGCACCGCGAGGATCTCCTGGAGATGCTCCGGAGCCAGAACGCCGAGCTGGAGCGGGCCTACCGCAAGCTGGGCAAGGAACGAAACCACCTGGCGCAGTCCCTGCGCGGGGTGTACGAGCCCGCGCAGTTCGTGGGCCAGTGCGAGGCCATGCAGAGGGCCAAGCAACTGGCCATCGCCATCGCCAAGCATTCCATCAATGTCCTGATCCTGGGCCCCACGGGCGCGGGCAAGGACGTCTTCGCCAAAATCATCCACTACAATTCCCCTCGCAGCAACGGTCCCTTCGTGGCCGTGAACTGCTCCGCCGTGCCCGAGACCCTGTTCGAGAGCGAGGTCTTCGGCATCGAGAGCGGGGTGGCCACGGGCGTGCACAAGCGCGAGGGCCTGCTGCGGCAGGCCAACGGAGGGACCCTGTTCCTGGACGAGGTGGCGGACATGAGCCTGGCCCACCAGGCCAAGTTCCTGCGCGTCCTGGAGGAGAGCGAGGTCGTGCCCGTGGGCGGGACCAAGCCCGTGCCCGTGGACGTGCGCGTGATCTGCGCCACCAATAACGACCTCGAGCAGTCCGTGAAGGACGGCAAGTTCCGCGAGGACCTCTTCTATCGCATCCATTCCGTGATCCTGAATCTGCCCCCCTTGGGCGAACGCGGGGAGGACATCCTGATCCTGGCCCGGCGCTTCCTGGCCGAGCACTGCGACAAGCGCCTGAGCAAGGCCGCCGAGGCCGCGCTCCTGGCCCACGACTGGCCGGGCAACGTGCGCGAGCTGCGCAACGAGATGGAGCGCGCCGCGGTCTTGACCCTGGGGGCGGAGGTCATGGAGGAGGATCTTTCCGCCCGCGTGCGCGGCGGGGGCAGCGGGCCCGGGGAGACCCCGGCGAGCCTGCGCCTGGAGGACAACGAGAAGCATCTCATTTCCCGGGCCCTGGAGCGCACCGACGGCAACAAGACCCGGGCCGCCGAGTTGCTCGGCATCACCCGCGAGGGCCTGCGCAAGAAACTCCTGCGCTACGGCATGAGCGGGGACGATGCGTAGCGGCCAGCGCGGGCGGGGGGACGCCAACGTTGGTGGCACGGCCGCCAACTCCGGCATCGGTGGGACCTGCGTGATATGTGTTATATTTTATTGAAATAAAAGAATAAATTTTCACCAAAGGCTTGGCATTCCTTTTGCTTTAGTGGCTGGACGAGCGGGCGGCGCGGCCGTCCCGACACAATTTTCGGCAACCCAAAGGAGAAAGAGGCAATGGATATCGCCGGGAACGCGCAGGCTGTTTTGGATTACGTCAACGACGCCGTGGGAGGCGACGGTCTCGCCTTCGACGAGCACGGCGTGGCGGCCCTGACCCTGGATGGCGACATCGTGTGTTTCTTCTGCCTGGTGGAGGACGACCACGAACTGGTGGTCACCTTGTATCTGGGGCGCGTGGGCGAGGGCGACGCCCCTCTGCTGTACGAGCTGATGTGCGGCAACTACATGGGCGCGTACACCGGCGGCGGAACCCTGGGCATCGACTCCGAGGAGGGGCTTCTGGCCCTGCACCAGAATTTTCCCCTGCCCATCGACGAGCCTTCCTGGATCGACCAGGAGCTTTCATCCCTGTTCGGGGCGGCCCGCTACTGGCGGGACAAGATCACCGCCGTCCTCGTGGCCCAGGATTCCGACATCGTCGACGGGAACATGCTCCGCATCTAGCGGCCGAGAGCAGACGGGGAGACGCAGAGATGGGTATCGAAGGTCTGGGCGGGAGCACGTTGCAAGCGCTGTCGGGGGTGACGGTCCAGGGCGCCAAGGGCACGACGGGCGTGGACGCCCCCATGGTCAACCCGGCCAGGATCGCCGAGATTCGGGAACAGGGCCGCCAGGTGGTGGACCAGAGGCCTCTGGCCAACCTCGGCCCCAAGGTCTCCACCCTGCGCGGCGACCTGACCGCGAGCATCGACTCCTGGAAGGGCGCCGCCCCGGCCCGCACCATGCCGAAGACCGTGGGCGTGCTCATGCCGCCCTCGGGCAGCATGGTCCAGCTGGACGGCAAGATGGTGGAGCACGAGATCAAGGCCCTGCGGGGCGGCCAGCGCGAGCAGGCCGTGCGCGACATGCCCGCCAGGCTCCAGGAGCGCGTGAACAACGGCTTCAGGCTCTTCCGGGGCATTTCCGACGGCAGCGTCACCGGCCCGGCCACGCGGGAAGATGTGCGCGACCTGATGACCTTCCTCACGGCCAAGGCCCGGGAAAAGGGCAGCTCCTTCAGCGAGGGGGCCTTCAACCTTCCGGATCCTGGGCACAAGCTGCGCAATTTTCTGGATTCCTGCTCCGGCGAGGTCTACCAGCGGCCCTCGTCGCACATCCCCGCGTTCCGCGATGCCACGGGCGGCGCGCATCGCGGCTTGGACATGCACGGCGAGCCCTCCCTGCCCTTCGGCCAGGCCACTGTGCTCTACGGTTCCATGAACCGGGGCGTGGCGGACATGCCCGAGGACCGGCTGTTCCTGAAGACCGAGAGCCACGGCTGCCGCCTCACGGCCTTCAAGGCCCAGAACGTGGACGCCCAGGGCCCGGCCAACCGGCCGATGCGATTTCTCCGCGACCTGGGGCAGACCCTGGGCCACGCCATGGGCTTCGCCCGGACCGTGCTGCGCGGCCTGTCCGGCGGCAGGCTGTTCGCCAACGCCCCGGACTCGCGCAAGGAGCGTCTCCCCGAGGACCTGAAGAGGGACTACAAAGCCCTGATCACGCGGTTCGAGAGATCCGGCGACCAGTTGTCCGCGGGCATCCTCAAGCTGGACGACCCCCTGTCCAAGTCCCAGGGCGTGCGCACCATGGTGGAGAACCTGGAGAGCGCCCTGGAGAACGTGGAGCTGACCGACGCGGACGACCGCCAGGCCCTCCAGGGCATACTCGATGGCATCAAGGCCCGCTACGACCACGTGGACGTGCGCATCGGCGACGAGGTGGTCTTCGACGCCGGGGAGCTGAACGGCACGGACAAGGCCGCCCTGGCCAAGGGCCAGATGCGCGACGCCGTGCGCGAACTCCTGGCCGTGGACACGGGCAAGGGCGTGCCCCGCGAGGCCGTGGCCGGGTTCGGCGACCGCATGGCGCGCCTGTCCGCGTCCATGGAGCGCTCCCACGACAGGGACGCCTTTTCCAGGACCATGCTGGACGTGGTGGACGAGCTGACCAGGGGCCTGGGCCGGGACCAGAAGGACCAGCTCGGGACCATCCTCTCCAGCGACGGGTGCAAGCAGTATTTCGCGGGCGTGGACCAGGTGATCTCGGATTCCATCGAGCTCCTGGGCGAGACCCTGGACGACCGGGGCGTGGGCACGGCCACGAGCTGCGCCATGAAGACCGTGGATCTCTATTCCATGCTCTGCGACAAGCTGGGCCTGGAAGTGACCCTGCCCGAGGCGGGCGGGGACGGGCTAGCTGACGCCGTGCGGACCATGGAGCGCATCGGCATGGACGCCAACGTGGCCTATTACGAGAGTTCGGACCTGGCCCGGCAGGACGCCACGGACCGTCTCGCCGAGCGCCCCCTGGGCTTCCAGAGGCTTTCGGACCTGCGCCCGGCCCTGGGCCGGGGCTTCACCGTGGGCCTGGTGGCCGACGGCCTGCGCCCCGCCGAGGTGGACAACAAGGCCTTGGGCCTCGCCCTGCGGGCCGCCCTGACGGAGCGCCTGGGCCGGCCCGAGCGGCGCCAGTCCGTGGCCGGGGGCTTCCCCCAGGCCTTCGTGTCGCAGTTCACCCGCGCGGGCGTGATGGTCGACGGCCAGACCTGCGGCGGGCCGGACGCCGAGGGCTCCCTGGAGGAGCAGCTCGGGGAATTCACCCGCGCCATCGGCGGCGGGGACAAGGCCAGGCAGGCCGCCAAGCTGTTCAGCGGCGACCTGGGCTCCGAGATGCTGGCCACCCTGCGCCAGGATCCCGGGCTGCGGCCCCTGGTGGACCAGCACCAGAGCCACGGCGGCACGGTCCTGGGCTCCGGGACCACGCTGTTGTCCTTCCTGACCCATGGGGACGACCTGTCCGTGCACATCGATTATTCCGAGCAGAAGCTCGGCTCCCGCACCGAGAGCCACCAGAGCGGCGTGGCGTTGAGCCTGGACTACACCATCCAGGGCCACGGAGAGGACGACGCCGTGGTCCGCCTGGACGACTGGGACGTCCTTTTCGGCACCAGCCCGGACCAGCGCGTGAGTCGCATGGACATTTCGGACCTGCGCTCCGTGGCCGGGCCGGGCGTCAGCGTGGTGGGCGATTACGCCCACGGCAAGGTTTCCGGGACCATCGACCAGCGGGGCATCAAGGACAGCGTGACCGAGTCCCTGCGCGCGGAGATGGGCCGCACCGAGCGCAACACGGGCTACCGGGGCCTGAACCACGAATTCGTCAAGGATTTCTTCCGCCGGTCCGTGGTGGTGGACGGCGAGACCTACGGCGACGCGTCCCGAATGGAGGACGCGACGGCGCGGGGCCGCGAACGTGAACTGGACCGCTTCATCGAGGCCGTGGGCGGCGAGAAGCGGGCCCGGCAGCTCTCCATGGTCATGTACCAGAACGTGCCCGGCGCGTTCTTCGAGGGCGGGCTGGCCCAGGTCGAGGATACCCGGGAATTGTTCATCGCCTACCGCATGCACGAGGGGCGCTATACCGGGGGCGATACGGCCCGGTTCTACGCCACCACCCGCGAGGACGGCACCGTGAGCGTGCGCCTCGACTACGCCCAGCAGAAGGGCGAGGACGACGAGCAGCACGTGGAGATGGGCTTCAGGGGCCAGCTGGACTACACCCTGAGCGGCCTGGGAACGGACACGCCCCACCTGGAACTGGACGACCTGTTCCTGGTGGTGGGCTCCAACCAGCGCTAGGGCGATTCTTCTTGGGCACGGAACAGCGAGGACGGCACGACATGGACGAGAGCAAGGACATCGCGGCCCTGAAGGCCGAGGCCGAGGAACTGATCGAGGAGCAGCGCATGCTCCGGGACCTCAAGGCCGTGGCGGACCTCCAGGCCGAGATCGACGCCGTGGACGAGGAGCTGCGCATACGCCGGAATTTCGTGGACAAGGCCGGGAAGAGCCAGAGGATGATGCTGGACGCCCTGGGCCAGACCCAGGAGCAGATCGACGCCATGGTCGCGGAGGGAGCCCTGCATCCCGAGGGCCGGGACATGATGCGCAAGAAGCTGGACGAGGCCCGGCGCGGCGGTTCCCCGGCGGCGGAGGCGGCCGAAGGCGAGGCCTCCGAGAAGAAGAAAAAGCGCAAGATAATGAAGATTTAGATACGGGAGGCCGTTATGGGAACGCTCGATTTAACCAGCATGTACAACTACGCCCAAAAGCAGACCACGGTGACGCGGGAGGAGAATACCTTCACCGCCGGCCTGACCGGGACCGGCGTGACCGCTTTTTCGAACAAAGCCGCGGCCGAGACCGTCCATGGCGCCTATCTGGCCCTCTGCATGGCCTCCGCGGGCCAGCAGACCGCGAAGATGCAGAAGGTCTACGAGGCCTACCAGGAGAAGTGCAATAGCTACCAGGAGGTCTGCAAGCTGTCGCAATGGGCGGCCGGCAGATACCAGGTCGCCGTGGACCAGGACAAGGCGGTGGGCTTCGGGGTCGGGGATGTCAAAAGCGGGGATTACGATCTCACCACTCCCCGTGGCCTTAGCCAGTACAGCAGAGCCGTCTCGGCGGAGCAAACCAGGATCAAGACTGCGTTGACCAACTACGGAGTGAAGTTCCCCGGCGACGACAAGCTGGACAAGGACCAGTGGCAGACCGTCCGGGACGGCCTGGACTACGCCAAGAACATCCAGTCCACGGACATGAAGACCCTGGCCGCCCAGTTCGACCAGGCGGCCAAGGATTGCGACAGCGCCCAGCAGTTGGCCACCGACGCCATCAAGGACCTGGGGGGCCTGCTTTCCAGCGTGGGCAAATCGATCTAACGCAAGCGAGGCTGACAGTGTTTGATTTTAGTGCAGAGCAATTGGACGAGAAGTGGCCGGAGATCAAGGCCCAGATACTGAAGACCCTGGAAGAGAAGGGCCACGTCACCGATCTGATCAAGCTTTCCCCCGAGGCCTACGACGAACTCTACGCCATGGCCAAGGGCGCTTACGCCAGCGGGGACTACGCCCAGGCCGAGACCATGTTCATGGGCATGGCCATGTTCAAGGCCACGGACCCCAAGGCCTGGCTGGGCTTTGCCGGGGCCTGCGAGTCCCAGAAAAAATGGGACGTCGCGGCCGCCTGCTACGCCATGGTCGTGGGCCAGGTGATCGGTGACCCCGTGGCGCCCTACCGGGCCGGGGTCTGCCTGATGAACCTGGGCCGTGCGGCCGAGGCCCGGCAGATGTTCGAGCTCGCGGCCTCGGCCCGCGAGGACATGCGGAACGACGCCCGCAGGATGCCCTACGTGCAGCGCGCCGAGCACATGCTGGAAGTACTGGGCAACCAGGCCTAGGGCGCCGAGCGCCGAAACCACGACAAAAACCATGGCGGTGAGAGCGATGGAAACGAATCAGGAATTGATGGGCAGGCTGGCCCAGGCCCAGGACGCCCTGGCCCGGGAAGTGGAAAATGACCCCAAGGCCATGGGCGAGGCCAAACAGAGCGCCGAAATGATCTTCTCGCTGGCGCGTTCCGCCTACAGCGTGGGGAACTACCCGCAGGCCGAAAAGCTGTTTTTCGCCATGCTCTTCTTCGCCCCCTCGGACCTGCGCGCCTGGCTGGGCTACGGCGGGGCCTGCGAGTCCCAGGAGAAGTGGCGCGAGGCCCTGGACGGCTACGCCGGGGCCGTGGGCATCGCCCCGGACGATCCCGTGGCCCCCTTCAGGGCCGGGAACTGCTTCATGGCCCTTGGCCTGGCCGAAAACGCCCGGCTGGCCTTCAACCTGGCCGTGGACGCCGGAGACAAGGTCCAGGGCGACCCGGAAAAGGTTCCCTACGCGCGGCGCGCCAAATCAATGCTTACCATGCTCGACAGGGCCTAGCCCCGTGAGGAGGACGATATGAGCTTATCCGTAGACACCAGCCAGCTTGTGGCCCGGTTCACCACCAGCGAGAGCCAGGAGGAGTGGAGCGACCTGGAGAAGGCCCTGACCGAGGCCTTTCCCGGCAAGACCATGACCGAGATCCACGCCGCGGCCACGGCCTACATGCTCCTCAACCCTGACGCCACCTTCGACGAACTGCTCGCGGGGCTGCAGACCGAATTCGCCGTTGAGCTGTCCACGGAGACGGCCGCGCAGATCCGCAGCGAATGGGACGAGTTCAACCAGGCCAGCGACCTGGACCCCTCGGAGCTCCTGGCCGTGCTGGATGAATACGGCGAGGACAGCGTGGATACCAAATCCCAGGCCTGGCTGCTGTATCTCATGCAGTATCTGCAGAAGGTCATCGAGGACGCCACGGCCTCGGACAGCGTCTCCACGCAGAAGGCCGACCGCGTGGGCTACGAGGCCGCCAAGGAGGAGTACGAGAAAAAGGTCGCCGAGGCCCTGGAGTCCAAGAAGGCCTCGGGCATCTTCGGCAAGATCATGAGCTGGGTGGGCGCGGCCATGGCCTGCCTCGGGGCCCTCATCGCGGTGATCGCGGCAACGGCCGCGAGCATCGCCTCGGGCGGCACCGCGGCGGTGCTGGCCTGGGCCGGCGCGGGCATCGCCATCACCCTGGCCATTTCGGCCGTGGTGGGCGCGGCCTCTGACGGGGAGTATTCCATCGCCGGGCTGGTGGCCAAGGGCCTGGAGGCCTGCGGCGTACCCGAGGATGTGGCCGGGTACATCGGCATCGGCGTGGAGGTCGGCCTGGCCATCCTGGGCGCGGTCTGCTCCTTTGGCGCGGGCCTCGCGTCCACGTCCGCCAACGCCGCCAAGAGCGGCGTGGACGTGGCCGTCAAGAGCGCCGAAACCCTTGCCAAGCTGCAGAAACTGTCCAAGGTCCTGAATATCATCAGCTCCCTCGGCCAGATCGGCGTGGGCTTGGCCAGCGGGGCCCAGGCCGGAGTGAACCTCTGGGCCGGCCTCAGCCAGGCCGCCCTGACCGAAGCCCAGGCCCTGATGGACCAGCTCATGGCCATCCTGAAAAGCACCCAGAAGATCAACGCGCAGCTCCTGGAGGTCATTTTCAACGCCATCCGGGGCACGGTCACGGAAGCCACAAACGATTACACGGACACGCTGAACCAGACCGCCCAGATGGACATGGCCTAGGGCCGCAGTCCGGCCGACTATGCAATGCCGGCGCCCTTCGCGGGCGGCCGGGAACAGGAGGAGAAATACATGTCTTTGACCATATCCAATGTCGATGCCATGGTCGCCATGGGGGTGGGCGACTCCAACGAATGGGCCGATGTGGAGAACCAACTGGCGGCCATGTTGCCGGGGGTGGACAGCGATTCGCTGAACAGCGCCATCCGCCAATACGTGGCCGCCAACCCCACGGCCACCCCGGCCGAGGTCCTGGAGGCCGTGGTCACCCAGCTCAATCCCGACATCACCAGCGACGAGGTGGCGGCCCTGCGTTCGGAATGGGAGGAGTTCGCCCAGACCACGAACCTGGCCCCCGCGGATCTGATGGCCATCCTGGGCCCGGAGACGGTTTCCGTCGAAGGCATGTCCGCCCGGGACCTGATGGCCATGGCCCTGTTGATGATCATCGAGGTCCTGGGCGAGGAGGCCGCCAACGAGATGCTGGCCGGCTTCGACGAACGCGACGCCCTTATGGAGCTGGCCCACCAGAAGGCCGACGAGATAACCGCCAAGGCCTGGATATCCTTCGCCTGCTCCATGACCTCGGCCGTCATCAGCGTGGTGGGCGGCGCCGTGAGCCTGGGCATGACCATGAAAAGCACCCCGAGCTCGAAAGCGGACGCGGACGCGCCCGATTCCTTGGGCACGGGCACGGGCACCACCACTCCCACGACCCAGACGCAGAGCCAGCCCCAGGTGGACGCGCCCGACGATCTGGGCCTGGACGACGTGGCGCCCAAGACTACCACTCAGCCGGGCACCACCGTCGACGGCCCCACCACCCAGGTGGACGCGCCCGACGACGCGCCGGACACCCAGGCGCCCAAGACCACGGCTCCGGACACGTCCAGCCAGGGCACGACCCAGCCTTCGGACGCGCCCGACGACGCACCGGACACCCAGGCGCCCAAGAGCCCGACCACCGAGACCAAGGGCTCGACCCAGGGCACGGACGCGCCCGACGACGCTCCGGACACCGACGCGCCCGGGACGACGGACGGCAAGACCCCCGGCTCCGGGGGCACGGACGGCAAGAAGCCCTCCGAGTCGGCTATGGCCAAGGCCACCAAGATCCAAACCCTGGTCATGGCCATGAACCAGTTCACCCAGGGCGCGGCCGGGGTCTTCTCGTCCGGCGGCCAGCTCGGCGCCGGGCTCATGGACGCCCAGATCGCCCTCACCGACGGCGAGATGAGCGTGACCCAGTCCATGCTGAGCCACCACCAGGAGATGCAGAAGCTGGCCGAGGAGGTCATGGCGGCCATGATTGAGGTCTTCAACAGCCTGAAGAACCAGCAATACCAGACCTTTCAACAGATCAGCCGGATTTAGGATAGCGATATGCTGGAACAGTGGATCGACACGGTATGCAGGACGGCGGGCTGGACCCGGCCCGCCGTGGATTCCCGGGGCGTGTTCCGCTTCCGCCTGGAAGGCGGGCGCTATGTGGACGCCTCCTCCGAGGACGGGCGGACCTTGCGCCTGTCCTCGGAACTGGGATCGCTGGCTGGGGGCGGCGCGGACGACCGGCTGATGCAAAAGGCCGCCCTGGCCGCCGTGGCCCGCCTGGGCACGGACACGGGCGTGTTGTCCCTGGACAGGAAACGCGGCGTGTTGTGCTACGACGCGTTCCATCTCCTGGGCGTCATGCGCGCAAGTGATATGCACGTAGTTTTGCAAAGATATTTGGATGAACTGGACTTCTGGTTGGAGTTGTGTAACGCCAGCTAGGCTGGATGTGAAATATCATTTTGGCTTCAATCCACAACGGGGGGTCCGTTGTCCATTTGCGATGAGCATCGTCTGCGTTCGGTTTTTCTGAGCTGCGTGTTTCTCGTGCTCCTGTGTTTCGGTCCGGGCGTCGCCCAGGCCGGGGCCCAGGACTTTTCCGCGAGCGTCCCGGACAGGTACACCCTGCCCATCAGCGAGCGTTTCGACACGCGCTTCAGCCACTACGCGGAGCAGCAGCCCCTGGTGGACGTGCTGGAAACCTTCGCGCGGACCCAGGGCCTGCGCGCGGCCTTCACGCCCCACGTCAAGGGCGAGGTCAGCGGCCGCTTCGACGACATGCAGCCCGACGAGTTCCTGGCCGCCGTGTACTCGGCCTTCGGGGTCGAGTGGTATCTCATGGACGACGTGGTGCACTTCTACGTGCGCCGCGACCTCCAGCGCCGCATGGTCTACCTCACGGCCTGCCAGCCATCCAGGATGCGCGACATCCTCATGGGCGCGGGGCTGCTTTCGCCCCAGCTGCCCTGCGTGGCCGACGATGAGGGCAAGGTGCTGACCTTTTCCGGCCCGGCGGAGTACGCCAACGGCATCGCCACGGCCATCTCCTCCTACGAGGCCTCCTTTCGCAACGACCAGGTGGTCAAGGTCTTCTTCCTCAAGCACGCCTGGGCCGCGGACACGTCCGTGGGCGCAGGGGAAGCCAAGACGTCCATTCCCGGCGTGGCCACCATCCTCTCCCAGATGGTCCTGGACACCCGCCTGGACGACACCCAGCTGGCCGTGGGCACGGGCCAGGGCGCGGCCGTGCGCGAAACCATCCCGCCCCTGCCCGAGGAGCAGTCCCTGTTGCAGGCCGGGGACATGCAGGAGCGCGACTCCGCCCTCAAGCGGCTGCGCCAGAAGGCCAAGGAGCAGATGGACCTGGACCGCCGCGTGGAAGCCCCCATGAACACCGAGGCCAAAGCCCTGCCGGGCGCGGCCCAGAACATGCTGGAGCCCAAGATCTTGGCCGACTCGCGCAGCAACGCGGTCATCGTGCGCGACTCGGCCTTCCGCATGCCGTATTACGAGAAGACCATCGAGGAGCTGGACAAGCCCCTGCAACTGGTCGAGCTGCACGCAGCCATCGTGGACGTGAACGTGGACTACACGCGCTCCCTGGGGGTGCAGTGGGGCGGCAAGGGCGGCACCGACCGCAGCTCCACCGGGGCGGGCGGCAACATGGACTCCCCCGTTCCGGGCCTGGGGAGTTTGCCCGCGTCCCTCACCGGCTCGGGCCTGACCCTGTCCACGGTCTACAGCTACGGCGCGGACTATTTCATGGCCCAGATGGAGGCCCTGGAGTCCAAGGGCAAGGGCCGGGTGCTGGGCGAACCCTCGGTGCTGACCATCGACAACACCAGCGCGCGCCTGGAGTCCACCACCACCTTCTACGTGCGCATCGTGGGCGAGAAGGTCGTGGACCTCCAGGAGGTCAGCTCGGGCACGATCCTGCAGGTCACCCCGCACATCATCTACTACGACGACAAGCCCTCGCAGATAAAGCTGGCCGTGACCATCGAGGACGGCAAGGAGCCCTCCACGGGCGACACGGACAGCGACATCCCGGCCACCACCACCAAGACCGTCATCGACACCCAGGGCATCGTGGGCGCGGGCCAGAGCCTGCTCATCGGCGGCTACTTCTACGAGCAGGTCAGCGACAACGAGAGCGGCGTCCCGGTGCTGATGGACGTCCCGGTCCTGGGCCACCTGTTCAAGACCAAGACCAAGACCATTTCGCGCATGGAGCGGCTGATCCTGCTCTCGCCCAGGCTGTTGACCCTGGACGGCCCCTCCAACGTGCCCGAGAACATCGACCAGCTCGGGTTCTCCGCCAAGCCCACGGACACGGCCTACACGGTGCCCGAGACCTACACCGAGATCCCCAGGGTCACGGGCGGCGGCTGCACGCGGGCCTCCGGGACCTCCGAGTCCTCGGCCGACGGCAGGGGGGAGCGGTAATGCCCGACTCCGCGCAGATCATCCTCAAGTTCTTCTCCGGGCCGCACATGGGCGCGGAGATCCCCCTCAAGGCCGGGGACGTGGTCGTGGGCCGCGGCGAGAGCTGCGACGTGATCCTGCACGACAGCACCGTGGCCGCGCAGCACGTGCTCCTGGCCGTGCCCGGGGAGCTTGGCGATCCGGCGGCGCTCAAGCTGCGCACCATGGACGCCCAGGCAGCCCTGATCCGGCCCCTGGACGGCGGGGAAGGGGAGGACGCCCCGGCGGCCGAGGAGGGCGAGGATGGGCTGTATCCCTTCCAGGGCGAGATCGACTGGCCCGCGGCCACCCCCGTGATGCTGGGCACCACCTGCATGGCCTGGCAGTTGGAGGGCCTGTCCTGGGGCGACATCGGCCCGGCGGCTTTCCTGGAGGAGTCGCGGCCCGGGGAGGCGGCCCCGGAAGAGGCTGCGGACGAGGCTTCCCGGGAGCCCTGGACCCTGCCCCCGGCCGTGCGCCGCTACGGCAAGCTGCTGCTGGCCCTGGCGGTTGTGCTGTTGTTGACCATTACCTTTTCCGGCGGCCCGGACACGCACCTGGCCGAGGACATGGCCGACGTCCTGGACGACGCGGGCTTCGGCTACCTGCAGGTGACCCAGACCAGCATCGGCGTCACCGTGCAGGGCGTGGTGCCCATGCAGGCCGACCGCCAGAAGCTCTGGCAGCTGGCCGGGACCATGGACTTCCCGGTGTTCGTGGACGTCAAGGTGCGCGAGGAGCGGGCCCAGGCCGTGCGCGTGGCCCTGGCCGTGCGCGGGCTGTTCCCCACCGTGGCCCTGGACGGCCAAGCCGTGGTGCTCACGGGCTATTTCCGCGACAAGCTCATCGAGGGCGCGGCCAAGATATGGATATCCGAGGACATCCGCCACATTTCCGAGATCCGTTCCTCCATGGTCTACGCGGCCCAGGTCTGGCCGCTGTTCCGCGACGCCCTGGTGCGCCACAAGCTGGGCGACCTGGTGGTGGTGCGCATGCATCCCGGCGTGGTGGAGGTGGAGGGCGACCTGGACTTCGATCAGCGCGAGGAGCTGGAAAAGGCCAAGAAGGAGGTCTGTGACGCCCTGGGCTCGCCCATCGCCTTCTGGGACAGCCTCACGGCCCCGGGCTTCTCGCCGGAGTGGAACGCCAGTATCAACTCCAGCCGCCGTTCGGCCTTCGCGCCCGACGCCGGGCTGGCGCAGCTTTTCAAGGACGCGCAGGACACCAAGGGCCTTACGGCCCTGTCCGACGCCCCGGCCCTGAAGGCCGGAGCGGGCCCTTCGGACATCTCCAAGGTCAGCCCCCTGGCCCCGCAGCGGGCCGTGGACGAGGGCGTCATCACCCTGTCCGGGGACGAGCCCGTGCTGGACAACCCCTTGGGAGGCACGGTGGCCCTGCTGAACGAGAGCGGGCAGAGCGACGAGGAGTTGATGAAGCATCCGCCCCTGGCCGTGATCCTGGACGAGGACGGCAACCCGGTGCTGGACAAGGACGGCAAGTCCCTGGTGGTGGAGCCCCTGCGCGGCAAGGACGGCGAGATCCTGCGCGACGCCCAGGGCAGGCCCCTGTATCCCGTGGTGGCCCGCGACGAGAACGGCGAGATCATCCGCGACGCCCAGGGCAATCCCGTGCTCCTGGCGCCGGGCGGGGACGGGCGGCTGCCCGTTGTGGCCCGCGACGCGGAGGGCCGTGTGGTGAGCGACGAACAGGGCAACCCCGTGGTGGTTCCGTCCGACGAGGACGGCGAGGCCCCGCGCATCATGACGCGCGCCGACGGCACGCCCGCGCGCGACGAACAGGGCCGCCTCATCCGCCTGCCCGACGCCAACGATGTTCCCGGCGCCGCCAGCGGCGCTGGCGAAACCGGGGCCGGAGAGGGCGAAAACAGCTCGGATTTCCGGCGTTTCGGTTCTGGCACGGGCTTTGCTGATGCCACGGGCAAGAAGGCGAAGCCGGAGGACCTTCTGGGCGGGTTGAACGTCGTCGGCGTGACCATGGAACCCGTCCCCTTCATCTCCATGAAGGACGGGCAGAGGTTCTTCACCGGCGGCAAGCTTCCCAGCGGCTGGATCATTCGGGAGATCACCACCGAAAAGCTGGTCCTGGAAAAAGACGGCAAACTGGCCACAAGATATTTCCAAAGGAGGTAGGACATGGCCGAAGCAATCAAGGAATTCGCCCTGGACATGCTCACTGACGACGGTTCCGCCATGGGGCGGGGCAAGCTTCAGGAGGAACTCGTGGGCATGCAGGGAACCCTCAAGCGCAAGCTGGACGCCGGGGTCTCCCCGGCCGAGGCCGCGCGAATCAAGACCTTGGCCCAGGCCGTGGACGCCGCCCGCAGGGTGGTGGACGGAGTCTGGGACCAGAAGAACGCCTAGCCCCTGGCCGCGGCGCAACCGAAAAACGAAAATTTTCAACCACAGTACGGAGGAAGACCATGGCTGTCACCGCCAACGTGAAGATCAACAAGATGTTCGATGACATGACCACCCAGCTGTCTCAGGCCGCCAACTCGGTCAAGGATAAGATCGACAAGGCCATCAAGGCCGGTGACCTGGACCCCATGAAGATGCTGCAGGTGCAGTTCCAGATGGGCAACTACAACGCCCTGGTGGAGGCCGCGTCCTCGGTGACCAAGGGCCTGACCGACACGGCCAAGACCCTGGCCCAGCGCGCCGGCGGCTGATGATCCGGGAATCCTTTTCGCCGGGGTGGCGGGGCTTGGGCCCCCGCCTCGGCCGAACCACATAAAGAGGCAACACACATGCTTGATATCATTGAATGCAAGCGCCTGCTGGACATCGCCTTCACGGCCTGCCAGGAGGGCTTTCCCGGAGAGGCCAGGGAGATCCTGGACGGGCTGGAGCTGGCCCTGCCCGACAGCCCCGAGGTCCGGATCTGCCGGGCCATGAGCCACTATGTGGTCAACGAGTTCGACGCGGCCCACGTGATCCTGGGCGACGTGCTGGCGGCCGATCCCGGCAACGAGATCGCCCTGGCGCACCTGGGCGTGCTCTACAAGCTCGCCCATCAGCCCGACGAGGCCCGCAAGCAGTTCGAGCTCGTCCTGGTCGAGGGCACGGATCCCCAGGCCCGGGCCCTGTCCCAGGCCATGCTCGACGAGGCCATGTAACCAGCGAGGCTAGGGTTATGGACATCTCCTCTTTGACGCGCGCGGCATCCCGGATGGCCGAGGCCGCCGACACGGCGAAGGCTGCGGAAGCCGGGGGCATACCCAAGCCCCAGGTCCCCGCCGACCCCGTGGCCGAGGCGGAGTTCAAGGAGGCCATGCGGGGGCCCGAGGCCGTGGGCGACGCGGCCGACGTCTCCGGAGTCCGCCCCGAGGGCCAGGTCCTGCCCGAGGACCGGGTGCGCCCCGACGCCCCGGTGGACGCCGCCCGACGCGCGGAGGGCCGCGACGCCCATTCCGCCGTGGAGAGCGTCTACGCGGACATCGTGGACACGCTGACCCGGGGCGGCCACTTGTCCCCCCATGACCTGTACCGCGTGCAGGTCCTGGCCAGCATGGCCTCGGTGGACGTGCAGCGGAACACCTCGGCCGTACAGTCCATGGACCAGGGCCTGAAGACCCTGCTCAAGGACTCCGGCTGATCCACTTCATCGGGAACGCCCGCAGGGACGCCCGCGGGCCGTTCCTCTTTTGTCTAGGAAGTGAACGTGAACCAACATTCCGGAATCAGGCGAATTTTGCGGTTGCTCAGTCTGCTGCTCATCGTCTTGCTGCTCACCGGGTGCATGCAGAATCTCTACGAGGGACTCCAGGAACGCGAGGCCAACGAGGTCCTGTCCGCGCTGCTCAAGCGCGGCATCCTGGCGGACAAGCAGTCCGAGGGCAAGGGTCTGTTCACCGTGCGCGTGGACCAGGCCCAGGTGGTCAATTCCCTGGAGATCCTGCGCCGCCAGGGGCTGCCCAAGGACTCCTTCGACAACCTGGGCTCCATGTTCCCCAAGGAAGGCATGATGTCGTCCCCCACCGAGGAGACGGCCCGCATGAGCTTCGCCCTGGCCCAGGAGCTGGCCGACACCTGCTCCCAGATCGACGGCGTGCTCACGGCGCGGGTGCACGTGGTGCTGCAGGAGCAGGACCCCGTGACCGAGGCGTTGACCCCGGCCTCGGCTGCGACCTTCATCCGCTTCATGCCCGGGTCCTCGGTGGAGCAGTACGTGCCCCACATCCGTAAGCTCATGGCCAACTCCGTGCCCAACCTGAAGTACGATAACGCCTCGGTGTTCCTGTACCCGGCGGCCGAGACCATCATCATGCCGCCGCCGCCCGAATACAGGCGGCTCATGGGCGTGGACATCGCGCCGTACGCGTCCGGGAACTTCATCGTCTGGATGCTGGCGGTGCTGGGCGCGGGCCTGTTCCTGGGCTTCGGCGGCTACTGGTGCAAGGAGCAGTGGGCCAGGCGCAAGGCCGCCGCCGAGCAGGCCGAAGAGGAAGACGATGCCTGACGCGGCTTCCGCCACTGCGGGCCGTCCTGCGCCCCCGGGCCTGTCGCGCGGGTTCTTCCGCGACCTGGCCTCGGAGCGCGGCGCGCTGCTCGCGGCCGTTTTGCGTTTCAACGCGGGGCTCGGCCCCGAGGGCGGGGGCAACGGCGTGCCCCCGGCCGCGTTGGAAATCATGGCCTCCTCCCCCCGGGGCCGCCAGAGCCGCATCCGTCTGGAGCGCGAGCCCGGCGGCTTCTGGAATTTCGAGGAGGAGTCCACGCGCCTGGCGCTGCTCGAGCCCGAGACCCTGGAGTCCCTGGCCCTGCATTTCGGCGCGGCGGTCAACGCCCGCTCCATCGCGGGCGTGGTGGCCCGTGAGGAACGGGCGCGCCTCGTGGAGGGCCTGGGCGGAGAGCTGGTGGACTACGCCCTGGGACGCGGGGCCTTCCACCTGGGCGAGACGCGCGAGCATTTCCTGGGCCGCCACCTGGACAGGCCCCTGGCCGAGCGCGTGCGCCTGCACGGGGCCGAGGCCCTGGGCATCTGCGCGGGGCGCTGGCCCGCAGATCTGGTCCGGGAGGCCGGGCGGCGCTTCCCCGGGTTGTTCGCGGCTCCCGCCCGGTCCGGCCGCGACCACAAGCTGGAGCGTCTGGTCTGGTTCGGCCTCAAGAAGCTCCTGACCAAGGAGGTAGCTCTCCAATGGGCGCCATGTTTCAACTGAAAAAACAGGCTTTCGAGCCCGCTCCCGGGACCAAGGTCATCAAGGCCGAGGACTTCGCGCGCATGGTGGAGGCCAACGATCTCCTGGAAGAGGCCCGCAAGCTGCACGAGAAGATGGTGGCCGAGGCCCACGAGATCTACGAGTCCCAGAAGAGCAGGGGCTACGAGGAGGGCCTGGAGGAGGGCCGCATGGAGCATGCGGCCAAGGTCTTCGAGGTCGCTTCCAAGTCTTTGGACTTCTTCGAGAAACTGGAGAAGTCCGTGGTGCGCATCGTGTCCGATTCTCTGGAGAAGGTCCTGGGCGAACTGGACCAGGACGAGCTCATCCTGCGCGTGGTCAAGAGCGGGCTGGCCATCGCCCGCAACGAGCGCAGGGTGGTGGTGCGCGTCTGCCCGGAGCAGCACGAGACCGTGGAGGCCGCCACCTCCGAACTGCTGCGCCATTTCGCGGCCATCCGCCTGTTGGACGTGGTGGCGGACCCGCGCCTGAAAATGGGCGATTGCCTGGTGGAGAGCGAGATGGGCGTGGTGGACGCCGGCCTGGACACGCAGATGGCCGCGCTGAAGCGGGTCATGGAAAACAGGATCGCGAGGTAGGGCCGCATGTCTTCGTCCTTCGACTACATCACCACGCTTCTGGAGCAGTCCATGGCCGACGTGACCACCGTGGAGGTGCGCGGCCGCGTGGAGCAGGTGGTGGGCACCATCATCCGGGCCACGGTGCCCGGGGTCAAGGTGGGCGAGCTGTGCATCCTGCGCAACCCCTGGGAGGACTGGGAGCTCAAGGCCGAGGTGGTGGGCTTCGCCAAGCAGGTGGCCCTGCTCACGCCCCTGGGCGAGCTGCAGGGCATCTCCCCGGCCACGGAGGTCATCCCCACCGGGGAGATCCATTCCGTGCCCGTGGGCAACGATCTCCTGGGACGGGTCTTGAACGGCCTGGGCGAGCCCATCGACGGCGGGCCGCCGCTTCGGCCGCGCGGGTTCTTCCCGGTGTACGCCGACCCGCCCAACCCCATGGACCGCAAGATCATCGACAGGCCCATCTCCCTGGGCCTGCGGGTCCTGGACGGCATGCTGACCTGCGGCGAGGGCCAGCGCATGGGCATCTTCGCCGCCGCGGGCGGCGGCAAGAGCACGCTCTTGTCGTGCATCATCAAGGGCACGGACGCCGACGTCTGCGTGCTGGCGCTCATCGGCGAGCGCGGCCGCGAGGTGCGCGAATTCCTGGAGCACGACCTGGGCCCCGAGGGCATGAAGCGCGCCGTGGTGGTGGTCTCCACCTCGGACCGCTCGTCCATGGAGCGCTTGAAGGCGGCCTACGTGGCCACGGCCATCGCCGAATATTTCCGCTCCCAGGGCAAGCGCGTGCTGATGCTCATGGACTCCGTGACCCGCTTCGGCCGCGCCCTGCGCGAGATCGGCCTGGCCGCTGGAGAGCCGCCCACGCGGCGCGGGTTCCCGCCCTCGGTGTTCTCCTCCCTGCCCAAGCTCATGGAGCGGGCCGGGAACTCGGACAAGGGCTCCATCACCGCCCTGTACACCGTGCTGGTGGAGGGCGACGACATGACCGAGCCCATCGCCGACGAGACGCGCTCCATCCTGGACGGGCACATCGTGCTCTCGCGCAAGCTGGCCGCCGCCAACCACTATCCGGCCATCGACGTGCAGGCCAGCGTGAGCCGCGTGATGAACAGCATCGTCTCCAAGGAGCACAAGGACGCGGCCCAGCGGGTGCGCCAGGTGCTGGCCAAGTACAGCGAGCTGGAGATCCTGGTGCAGATCGGCGAGTACGAGAAGGGCTCGGACAAGGACGCCGACGACGCCCTGGCGCGCATCGACGCGGTGAACCGCTTCCTGCGCCAGGGGCTGGATGAGCGCAGTTCCTTCGAGGAGACCGTCAAGGCCCTGGAGGACGTGGTCAGGTGATCTATCCCCTGCACATCCTGCTGCACGTGCGCGGCCTGAGGCAGGACAAGGCCCTGCGCAACCTGACCAGGGCCGAGCGCGACCTGGCCGAGGCCAGAAAGGCCCTGGCCAAGGCCCGCCAGCGGCACCGGGACTACCTGGACTGGCTGGCCGAGGAGGAGGAGCGCCGCTACGCCTCCATCATGCGCACGGACATGAGCCTGGAGGACGTGGAGGATTTCAAGCTCGGCCTGTGCTCCATCCGGGGCATGGAGGCCGGGCACCTGGAGCGCATCCTGCGCGCGGAAAAGGACGTCGAGGACCGCGAGGAGGATTGCCGCGCGGCCAAGGCCCTGCTCCTGGAGGCGCAGCGCGCGACCATGAAGATCGAGACGCACAAGGCGCGTTGGATGGAGCTGGCCCGCAAGGAGGCCGAGCGCCTGGAAGAAGTGGAGCTGGAGGATTTCATCCCCCAGGACCGGGAGCAGATGGCCGTGTAGCCCCCCGGGGCGCGCGGGCCGAAAGGCGAGGACACGGAAGAGGACATGGGCGACGGCATCAAACCCGTGGGCGACGGGCCCCTGGTCAACGCGGCCCCCGGGACCCCGGCCACGGCGGACCCGGCGGACGTGCACGCCATGCGCGCGGCCATGTCCGAGACGCCCACGGCCCCGAGCCTGTCCAGCCTGTTCTCCAGCCAGGGCGCGGCCGCCGGGGACGCCGTGCGGGCCGCGGACCGCGACGCGCCGGACAGGGATTCCCGGGACCGGGAGCCCACGGACGAGGACGTGGCGGCCGAGGTGGCCGAGCGGGTCCTGGTCACGGACAGGGACTATTCCGACGACGAGGAAGTGCGAATTTATTTGAAGAATTCTGTTCTCGTGGACACGGAGGTGCATCTGCGCCGCGTCGCCTCGGGCCTGGAGGTCCGCGTGCAGACCGGGGACCGGGGTTCGTATGCGATCCTCTCCGGGGCCAAGGACTCCCTGGCCCGGCGGTTGGAGAGCTGCTGCGACGGGCAGGTCCGCCTGGACATCGTGTTCATGGGATCCGAGGAATAGGGGGAAGAAGTGGAAGCAGTGGAACCCGTTGCCTATACCCCCCCGGTGCTGAGTCCCGGGGAATTGCGCCTGCACAACGCCCTGGCCGGGCGCGACGCGGGCTTCGGCCTGGCCGTGGGCGGGCGCTCTTGGCGAGTGGAGCCCCGGCCGGGCGCGGCGGACTGCGGCCTGCCCGCCGTGCTGGGCGTGCGCGTGGGCGCGACCCTCTGGCGCATCTGCCTGGCCGCCACCCAGGACCTCTACGAGGCCCTGGACATCCCCGACGACATCGACCGGGGGTCCCTGCCCGAGGCCGTGCTCTGGGGCATCGCCGAGGCCCGGCTGGAGAACGTGCTGCGGGCCCTGGAGGCCCTCACGGGCGAGAGCGCGCAGTTCACGTCCCCGGACGAGAGCCCGGGCACGCCGTGCGGCTGCCTGGAGTTCAGCCTCGCTTCCCCGGAGGGCGGGGCCATCCGGGGCTGGGCCCACGTGCCCCTGGACGCCAGGACCCTGGAGGCCCTGGAACGGGTCCTGGCCAAGCGTCCGCGCCTCAGCCACGGCCTGGGCGTCGTGCCCCTTGAGTTCTGCTTGGAGGCGGGCGGGATGTCCCTGGCCCTGTCCAAGCTGCGCAGGCTGGAACCCGGCGACGTGCTGCTGCCCGAGGCCTGGCACCCCTCGGCCGGGTTCGTGTATCTTTCCGCCCCGCCGTTGCGGGTGCGGGTCCCGTGGCCGGACACCGGCAGCGGAATGTGGTCCATCGTCAAGGAGAGCGAGTCGAGCATGAGCGAAGCGAAGAACGAGGCGACGGCGGCCGCGCAGGCCCCGGACGCGGCGCAGGCCAAGGAGGCCAGCCCCCTGCAGGGAATCAAGGGCGGGCTGGGCGGCATCGAGGTGGACGTGGTCTTCGAGATCGGCCGCCTGCGCCTGAACGTGGAGGACCTGGAGACCCTGGGTGAGGGCCGGACCCTGCCCCTGCCCCAGTCCCTGGGGCCCCATGTGCCCGTGACCATCCTGGGCAACGGGCGCAAGCTGGGCACCGGACGCATCGTCAACGTGGGCGAGACCCTGGGCGTGCAGGTCACGGCCCTGGAAGGGCGCGAGTAGTGGCAGACCGTTGAAAAGCAGCGATCTGCCGCGTTGCTTCGTGAAATGCAACCCCTCGCGTAGCGAAAGCGCGGGGAGTACGCGTCGGGCCTGCATTTCCATCGCGCCTTGCATCTCACTACTTTTGGACGGCCTGCGGGAAATAAGCTTTTAACAATCTGCTAGGGCGGAGCATGGACAATTTCAATCCCATTACGCTGATATTCGTCATGGTGGTCATCGGCATCGCGCCCTTCGCCATCATGATGATCACCTCCTACGTGAAGATCGTGGTGGTGGTTTCGCTGGTGCGTAACGCCCTGGGCGTACAGCAGATTCCCCCGGCCGCGGTGCTCAACGGGCTGGCCATCGTGCTCAGCGTGTTCATCATGGCGCCCACGGCGTTACAGACCAAGGACCTCCTGGCCGAGCAGACCGTGCCGTCCAACGCGACGCCCTCGCAGCTCATGGAGGTGGTGGCCAACTCCTCGGGGCCGGTGCAGTCCTTCCTGTTCCGCAACACGGAGAAGCGCATCCGCACCCTGTTCGTGCGCACGGCGCGCCAGGTCTGGCCCGAGGACCGGCAGGGGGAGATCAGGGAGGACAATTTCCTGATCCTCATCCCGTCCTTCACCATCTCGGAGCTGACCAAGGCCTTCCAGATAGGGTTCTTGCTGTACCTGCCCTTCGTGGCCATCGACCTGATCATTTCCAACATTTTGCTGGCCATGGGCATGATGATGGTCTCGCCCATGACCATTTCCCTGCCCTTCAAGCTTCTGCTGTTCGTGACCTTGGACGGCTGGCTGAAGATCTGCCAGGGGCTGCTTTTGAGCTACATGTAGGGGGACGCATGCACATCGACGCCATTCTGGACACCCTCTCGGCGCGTTCGGGCGCGGACCTCTCCCTGAACGGGGAGGGGGCCTGCCGTCTGGTGTTCGACGAGAACGTGGCCGTGACCATCGAGGCCGACGAGATGGACGACACGGTGTATCTGTACACCTCGTTTCCCCTGCCCCCCGGGGACAGAGAGGCCCTGTACGCGCGGATGCTCCGGGCCAACCTCTTCGGCTTCGAGGCCGGGGGCGGGGCCTTCGCCCTGGACGAGGGGCGCGGCGAGGTGGTCCTGAACCGGGTCCTGCACGTGGGCGGCATGGACGCGGAACTCTTCGCGGGCATTGTGGAGCGTTTCGTGGAGGCCGCCGAGAACTGGCAGCGGCGGCAGGACGAAGTCCGGGGCGAAGTCCGGGGCGAGGCGGCGGGCGGCGCGCGGGAGCGCGTCGAGGCCGGGCCGGGCTTCATCAGGGCCTAGGCCCGGGCACCATTCCGGGGAGAAGGCGACATGGGTATGGACGGGATAGGATCGGTCAATCCGCAGCCCCTTGCCGGGGCCGTTTCCGGCGCGCGGCAGGCCCGGGGGGCGGAACTCGACCCCAGGGCCAGGGAGCTGTTCGGCGGCCGCAGCGTACGCGGCGAGGACGCGGGCTCGCCCCTACGCAGCTCGGGGTACCGGCCGGGGATCTCCCTGCGCGAAAAGGCGACCCATTTCGGGCACCGGGTGCTGCGCACGGTGGCCGGCTGGTTCTCCAAGGGCTCGGCCAAGGTGGCCCGGGCCAGGGCGGACCACGCCCAGTACCTTTCCAAGTCCATGAAGGCGCTCCAGAACGGGGAACTGGACAGGTTCCGTTTCTATTTCGGCAAGCTGCGCACCGAGGGCGGCCCGGCCCTGTCCCGGGGCGTGGAGAACAAGGACCTCATGGGAGAGTCCCTGCGCGCCCTGATCAAGGACGAGGGCTACGGCGACGACGATGTCATGGCCCTGGCCCGCAAGGTGGACCAGTTCGGGCAGCCCTTCCGGTACGACGACATGCCCGACGCGGGCGAGGACTACGCCCTGCTGCAAACGCTGGCCAAGGGCATGATGCGCGAGGGGGCCAAGGAGACCGTGGGCCTGGAAGGCCTGTCCCCGGACAAGGCCGTGGCCCCGCCCGACGTGGTCTCCGGCAAGGGCGAGGACCGTCAGGCGTCGCTGTTCACACGCCTGGGCTCAGCCCTGGGCGCGCTGGCCAAGGGCCGGTCGCCCGAGGCCCTGCTCGGCCCCGGCCGCGAGAAGATCGAGGCTCTGGACCAGGCCATCCGCGAGGACTGCGAGGAACTGGGCCTGCTCCAGGACGAGGTCCTGGACAGTGTGGTCAAAGGCCTGGGCAAGCTCGAAGCCCTGGGCCACGGCTTGCGTCCCGAGGCCCAGCGCGAGAAGCTGGACGCCATCCTCGGCGAGGTGCGCGAGTCCCTGGGCAAGGCCATCGGGCACGTCACCCGGACCATGCACCAGCGCGTCAGCGCCCTGGCCACGAACGCGCCCGTGCTCACCGGGGACAACGCCACCCAGGACCGCTTCGCCTCGGTCATGGCCCTGGGCAAGCGGGTCATCGGCAACCTCACGGCCCGCTACGAGGCCCTGGCCCGCGCGGCCGAGGTCCTGGAGCGCCGGAGCGTGGTCCGCCACGCGCTTTTCGAACTGCAGTCCGCCCTGAACTTCGCCGAGCGGAAGGACCGCCTCGGCGTCGAGGACCTGGAGTCCCTGGGCCGGGTGGTGGAGCTGGTGGAAGCCATGGCCGAGGAGGGCTTCAAGCCGGATGCCATGTCCAGGGAGGACCTGGACGCCAACCTGGAGCTGCTGGACGGCCTGCTGGAAAAGCTTTCGTCCAGGCTGCCCTCGTTCATGGACGTGGGCGGCAGGCTCGGCGACGTGCGGAGCATCCTGGCCGAGGCCCGGGAGGCCAAGTCGGACCTGCCCGCCTGGGCCAAGGACTTCGGGCGCGACGCCGATTTCATGCGCGAGAGCCTGACCAGGAGCATGGACCTCTACCTGCACACCTCGGCCGTGCGCAACGCCAGGACCCTGACCTCGGCGCGCGGGCTGCTCAGCGAGCGCTTCAACCAGGCCGTGTACCAGTTCCTGCGCGTGCAGCAGAAGGGCGACTCCGCGGCGACGGCCGAGGCCCGCCGGACCCTGAACGACCATTTCACCGGTCTGGCCCTGAGCGTGAGCACGGCCCTCGTGGAGGCCGGGCTGCGCGGGGGCTCGGAGAGCGAGATCGCCAACCTCACGGCCATTCTGGACACGGCCAAGAGCCTCTACGAAATGACCCTGGGGGAGCGGGACTACATGCCCAGGTTCATCAGGGGGGACGCGCCCCTTCTGGCCCTGGACGTGGCCCGGGAGTTCGCCCAGGCCCGCAGTGCGAGGAGCAAGGATTTCGGCCCCAGCATCGGCAACCTGCTCACGGCCTTCCAGGGCGTGGTGGCCTCCAGGCGCGAGGGGGCCTGGTGGGTGCTGTTCGAGCAGCTGGAGCACTGTGTGGAGCGGGGCAAGTTCGGCGAGGGCAAGGGCCAGTATCCCTTTTCCCTTGAAAGTTCATTGCAGGCCTTTGCGGGCGAGTGGCGTCGGACCGTCAACATGGGCCGGTCCGACGGGACCCTCACGGGCATCGAGGGCGCCCTGCAGGGCGCGGGGGTGGACTCCAAGCTCACGGTGCACGACGCGCGCCTGGATTTCGGCGGCTCCCTGAAACTCCTGGTGAACCGCGACCAGCGCTTCAAGAGCGGCGTGCAGGGCATGAAGTGGGTCACCCTGCCCAGGCCCGAAGGGGCTACGCCCAAGGCCTACAGGGGCCTGGACATCAGGGAGGGCCACGGCTCCGACCGCGTGGGATACGCCTTCAAGAACGAGGCGAATCGCCTGAAGCCCCTGTCCAGGCTCACGGTGGACCAGTACCAGGCCCTGTTCGAGCGGTTGCGCCAGGATATCAGGAAATGACCGGGGCGTAGAGGAATAAAGATATGGATATCAGCCAGATACAAAATATGATGCAACAGGCCCCCACGGCCCTGCAACAGAACGTGCCCAAGGGCGCGCTCATGGGGCAGACCGTGGCCAGGGCCGATCCCATGTCCCTCGTCGCCGACGCGGCCGAGGAGGCCACCTTCGCCAAGTCCGAGCGCGACGAGACGCGCCTGGAGGAGCGCAAGATGCGCCCCCTGTCCCCGAACACGGACCGCGTGGACCAGATCCGCAAGTTCATGGAACTCATGGACAAGCAGGGCAAAAACAAGGCGCTGGAAGCCTTCATCGCCGCCCTGCGCAACACGCCGGACCTGGACGCGCGCAAGGCCCTGGAGAGGGCCAAGGAGCATTTCTCCGATTCCGCGGACATCTACGCGGCCCTGTACCACGCCGGCGAGGAGCTGGGCCCGGAGGAGCTGTTCCACGAGGCCATGGCCCAGCTGGAGGACGAGCGGGGCATGGACGTCTCGGCTCGCCTGGTGGCCGGGGCCAAGGCCCTGGAATACGGGGAGCTGGGCTCTCCCGACGACCTCAAGAACCTCTACGCCGGAGCCGTGCTGGACGCCTCCTCGCCCATGGAGGTCTTCGAGCGCGTGATGACGGACTTCGGGGACAAGCGTTTCGACGAGGCCCTGGACTTCCTCACGCGCACCCTGGGCGATTCCATGGCCGCCACCACCTCGCAGACGGACAAGGCTTTTCTGGAGAGCGTGGCCGGGGACCTGGAGTCCGTGCGCCTGCTGCGCGGGCTGAACAACAGCTCCAAGGGTCTGCTGGCGCGGCTGAAGAGCGCCCACGGCATCGAGCCCAGGCTTTCGGCCACGCAGCTGACCCAGGAGCTGCTCAAGCTCCGGGACACGCAGTTCGTGGGGGGCTTCGACATCGAGAACCTCGCGGACAAGCTGGGCGTCGCGGGTCTGGAGCACCGCATCCTGTTCTGCCAGGACCTGAGCGTCATGGCCCGGGGCCTCCCGGAGACCCTGTTCCCCGACTCGGGCGGGCGGCTGGGCATCATCGACGCCGTGCAGATGGCCCTGGACGACGCCATCCAGCAGGAGAGCGAACTGTATGAAGACGACTAGGCCTCGGAGGAAGGGGTGATGCATATTCGTACGGCTGTTGACGAGCTGGGCAGGCAACTGGGCCTGGCCGGGCTGGAACTGGACACCAACGGCCTGTGCACCCTGAACGTGGGCGAGAGCGGCGCGCTGTTCCTGGAGCGGCGCGACGACGCGCTCCTGGTCAGCCTGGCCCGCAGGACCGAGGGCCACGTGCCCAGCGTCCTGGCCCAGGGCCTGTCCCTCTGCCACCCGGATTCGGAGCCCCGCTTCGGCCTGCGCGTGGGCCTGCTCCGGGAGAACGTGCTGGTGGCCATGACCAGGCTGGAAAAGCACCACCTGGGCGCGGGACACCTGACCCAGGCCGTGCCGTATCTTTTTGAAACATTGGACAAGATGGGAGCATAACGGACCGCCATGTCTGGAAAGATCAATCTCTTCACCCCCAGCATCGGCATCAGCGGCGTGGCCACGCCGCGCCAGGACAAGCTGTCGCTGAAAAAGCAGGGCAGGGTCTCCCCGGCCCTGACCACCTCCCGTTCCAGGGACGATTTGAGCGTCTACGACGGCGACAACCTGGACAGCATGCTGGACGACTACCTACGCGTCACCCCCGAGGATCCGGACACGGCCAGCCCCGAACAGTTCGGCCAGGCCGTGCAGGACGGGCTCCAGGGGCTCTTCGACGCCACGGGCGATCCCGTGCTCGGCGAGATGCTCAAGGACTTCACCGACAACAACGACCTGCTGCGCATGTACTGCTCGCTGGTGCTGGGGGGATGATGCTGACCGTATCCCAGCGCGACGCGCTGTTCATGCTGAGCTATCTCTACACCCGCATCGGCGACAGGCGGCGGGCCGGGGCCATCCTTAGCGCCGTGGCCCGGACCTGCCCGGAAGAGCAGCGCACCAGCAAGTACCTGGCGGCCATCGCCATCCTCGACGAGGACTACGCCAAGGCCCTCAGGCTGATCGAGCCCTACACCAACGGCGCCGTGCTGGAGAGCCGGGACGCGCCGCTTCTGCTCATGAAGGCCAAGGCCCTGTGGCAGGAGGGCCGCGAGGCCGAGAGCCGGAACACCATCGACGAATACCTCTACCTGGTGGGAGCGCAGAAATGAGCTTTGCCCGTACTGCGCAACGCGCGGTCGATTTCCTGACCAGCCACAACGACCTGACCATGGCCGCATTCCTGGTGGCCATCATCGGGCTGATGATCATCCCCATGCCCACGCCCCTGGTGGATACGCTGCTGGGGCTGAACATGGGCATCTCCTTCATCGTGCTCATGATGTCCATGTACGTGGGCACGGCCCTGGACTTTTCCGTGTTCCCCACGGTGCTCTTGTTCACCACCCTGTTCCGCCTGTCCCTGAACATCACCACCACCCGCCTGATCCTCCTGCAGGCCGACGCCGGGCAGATCATCGACACCTTCGGCAACTTCGTGGTGGCGGGCAATTTCGTGGTGGGAGCGGTGATCTTTTTGATCATCACCATCGTGCAGTTCCTGGTCATCGCCAAGGGCTCCGAGCGCGTGGCCGAGGTGGGCGCGCGCTTCACCCTGGACGCCATGCCCGGCAAGCAGATGAGCATCGACGCAGACCTGCGCGCCGGGGCCATCGACCAGTCCGAGGCCCAGCGCCGCCGCGACCGCGTGACCTCCGAGAGCCAGCTCTACGGGGCCATGGACGGCGCCATGAAGTTCGTCAAGGGCGACAGCATCGCGGGCATGATCATCACGGTGATCAACATTGTGGGCGGCATCGTCATCGGCATCACCCAGATGGACATGAGCGCGGGCGAGGCGCTCAAGACCTACGGCATCCTGACCATCGGCGACGGCCTGGTGTCCCAGATCCCCTCGCTGCTCATCTCCATCGGCGCGGGCATCCTCATCACCCGCACCTCCGACGACGACGTGGAGCACCTGGGCGGCCAGGTGGGCGAACAGATCTTCGATCAGCCCAAGGCCCTGCTCATCGCGGGCGGCCTGCTGTTCCTGGCGGCCTTGATCCCCGGGTTCCCCAAGCCGCAGATGATGGTCCTGGCCCTGTGCATCAGCGGCATCGGCTTCGTCATCGGCCGCATCAACCGCGCGCCCGTGGCCATCGACCAGGGCCAGGAGCTGCAGAAGACCCTGGCCCCCACGGTGTCGCCCAAGAAGCGCAAGCAGCGCCAGGTGCGCGACGAGTTCGCGCCCACGGTGCCCCTGCTCCTGGACGTGGCCGCGGACCTGGGTTCGTCCCTGCGCTTCGACGCGCTGAACGACGAGATCATCACCCTGCGCCGGGTGCTGTACTACGACCTGGGCGTGCCCTTCCCGGGCATCACCATCCGGCCCAGCGAGACCATGCCCTCGTTCACCTACACCCTGCTTTTGCACGAGATTCCCATGACTCAGGGCAAGCTCTTGCCCGGCAAGGTCATCGCCCGCGAGAGCGAGAAGACCCTGCAGATGCTGGGCGTGGAGGTGGAGCGGGGCGACGACTTCCTGCCCGAGGTGCCCTCGGTGTGGGTGCCGGAATCCGCCGTGCCCAAGCTGGAGCAGGCCGGGTTCTCCACCATGAGCCATTCGCGCATCCTGACCTACCACGCCTCGGTGGTCCTGGCGCGCAACGCCTCGGAGTTCCTGGGCCTGCAGGAGACCAAGTACCTCATGGACAAGATGGAGGAGCAGTTCCCCGAGCTGGTGCGCGAGGCCTCGCGCCTGCTGCCCGTGCAGAAGACCGGCGAGGTGCTCCAGCGCCTGGTGCAGGAGAACGTGTCCATCCGCAACCTGCGGGCCATCTTCGAGTCCATCGTGGAGTGGGCGCCCAAGGAAAAGGACATCGTCCAGCTCACGGAATACGTGCGCGCGGCGCTGCGAAGGCAGATCAGCTACAAGTACACCGGCGGCACCAACCTTCTGGCCGTGGTGCTCCTGGACCCGGCCGTGGAGGAGGAGGTGCGCAAGTCCATCCGCCAGACGTCGGCCGGAGCCTTCCTGGCCCTGGAGCCGGACAAGGCCAGGAAGATCCTGGCCGGGCTCAAGGAGACCGTGGGCGACTACCGCAAGCGCAAGCAGCTGCCCGTGATCCTGGCCTCCATGGACATCCGCCGCTACATCCGCAAGCTGGTGGAAAAGGAATTCTACGACCTGGCCGTGGTCTCGTACCAGGAACTGACCCCCGAGGTCTCCGTGCACCCCATCGGCCGCATCAGGTTCTAGGAGCGTTCCATGGATCAAGAAGCACTCACCTATACGTCCCGGGCCCTGTATCTGGTGCTCATGCTCTCCCTGCCGCCCATCATCGTGGGCTCTGTGGTCGGCCTGCTCTTAAGCCTGATCCAGGCCGTGACCCAGCTCCAGGAGCAGACCCTGAGCTTCGGGGTCAAGCTCATCGCCGTGGCCCTGACCATCCTGGCCATGGCCGGGTATTTCGGGGGCGAGCTGTTGGCCTACGGCAACGAGATCTTCACCAACTTCAACTCCATCATCCGCTAGGAACGGGGCGTGAACCAGCTGGGACAGTATCTGAGCGGCATGGGCGTCGAGCACCTGCTGGCCGCCGTGACCCTGGGGCTGCCGCGCATCACGGCCCTGTTCACCGTGGTCCCGTTCCTGGGCGGGGGCATCGTCACCGGGCCCCTGCGCATGGCCGTGGCCCTGCCCCTGGCCCTGTTCCTGTATCCGGTGCTGCCGACCTTCGAGCAGCTGTCCGTGGGGCTCGGGAGCAGCGAGACCGTGCTGCTCATCGTGGGCCTGATGGCCAAGGAGATATTCGTGGGCCTGGCCCTGGGCTGGCTGGTGGGCATCATGTTCTGGGCCGTGGAATCGGCCGGGTTCTTCATCGACAACCAGCGCGGCGGGTCCTCGGCCCAGATGAGCGACCCCCTGTCCGTGGACCAGACCTCGCCCACGGGTTCGCTGCTGTTCCAGAGCATGGTCTTTCTGTTCTACAGCGGGGGCGGGTTCCTGGGCTTCCTGTCCATGGTCATGTCCAGCTACCTGCTCTGGCCCGTGGGCCAGGCGCTGCCGTGGCCCACGGGGCAGGCCTTCCCCCTGCTGTTCGTGGGCGCGCTGGGCAAGCTGTTTTTGTATGTGGTGCTCCTGGCCGCGCCCATCGTCATCGTCTGCTTCCTCTCGGATTTCTGCCTGGGACTCATCAACCGTTTCGCCCAGCAGCTCAACGTGTTCGTGCTCTCCATGGGCGTGAAGAGCGCCATCACGGCCTTTCTGCTCTTCCTGTACTTCTTTCCCCTGTGCTACATCCTGCTGGAGGTCATGGCCGACATCCCCAAGATGCACATGATCCTCAACAAGGCCTTTGAGCTGCCGCTCTCGTTGGCGGGACCCGCAGGTTAGGGGAGGGGGGCCATGAGCGAAAAGACAGAACAGCCAACTTCAAAAAAGCTGCGCGACGCGCGCAACGACGGCCAGGTAGCCAAGAGCCAGGAGATCCCGGCCCTGGGCACCACGGCCGCGCTGTTCGCCGTGCTCTTCGGTCTGTGGGGCTATTTCTTCGGGGTGCTGGAGGACCTCTTCCGCATCCCCGTGGAGGTCATGAACCGGCCCTTCGACGAGATCTTCTATCCCACGCTCATGGCCGTCTTGGTGGACATGGCCAAGATCGTGCTGCCCATTGTTGTCCTGGTCATGACCCTGGGGCTGATCTTCAACATGGTCCAGGTGGGCGTGCTGGTCACGCCCAAGGCCCTGATCCCCAAGCTCAGCAACCTGAGCCCCAAGAACTGGTTCAAGAAGGTCTTCTCCATCAAGGGCCTGGTGGAGTTCCTGAAGAGCGTCATCAAGGTCCTGGCCATCGGCATTTCCATCTGGGTCACGGTCAAGGAATCCCTGACCCGGCTGCAGTCCATCCCCAGGGTGGGCCTGGACGGGGTCTACACGGCCGTGGGTTCGCTGCTTTGGGACATCGCCGTGGCCGTGGTGGCGGTGATGGTGGTCATCGCGGCGCTGGACTACCTGTTCCAGCGCTGGCAGCATACCAAGCAGTTGATGATGTCCAAGGACGAGGTCAAACGGGAGTACAAGGAGATGGAAGGCAACGCGGAGGTCAAGAGCATGCGCAAGCAGCTGCACCAGGAGCTCCTCAGCAGCGGGGCCGCGGCCAGCACGCGCAAGGCCTCGGTGCTCATCACCAACCCCACGCGCCTGGCCATCGCCCTGTACTACGAGGACGGGGAGACGCCCCTGCCCATCGTGCTGGCCAAGGGCGAGGGCCCCGTGGCCCAGCGTATGGTCCAGGCCGCCAAGGAGGAGAACATCCCCATCATGCAAAATGTTCCCCTGGCCAGGAACCTGTTCGCCGACGCGCAGGAGAGCGCGTACATTCCCGGGTATCTGGTCAAGCCCGTGGCGGAGGTGCTGCGCTGGGCGCAGTCGTTGAAGGAGGAGCGGGAGGACGATTAGGGGAAGGGCGCGTTGTTTTTAGAGTGGGAACCCTCGCGTACTGGTGTAGGCGGGGGTTCGTGTTTTTTTGGGGAGGGGGAGGGGAAGAGTCGTGGCGCAAAACCATTTGTTCCCTCCCGCCCTCCCTCCGCGTTCCCTCGCGGGTAGGGCGTTGGTTTGTCGGGAATGATGGGGGAGGTGACGCGGACGCGCCCCGGGCGGGTACGGGGGGCTTCGCTTTTCTGATTACCATCACAGCCGCTGCGCCCCCCGCACCCGCCCGGG
>NZ_JBTVWW010000234.1:0-229 GCF_054819825.1 Desulfocurvus sp. DL1XJH-121 | reverse complement strand
TACAATCCATCATTTGAATGCAGAAGTCGGGGTCGTTTTGAACGGATCCCAGGGAAATATGCATGTGTGAATCGTTAAAACCGGGCATGATCAGACGGTCACCGCAGTCGATTACCCTAGTCTCTTCACCCGTGTAATCTGCAACCTCAACAGCAGGAATTACGCCTAAAACACGATTCCCTTTCAGCGCTAAGGCTCCTGCTTCAGGCTTATCTCCTACACCGGTAAA
>NZ_JBTVWW010000233.1:0-230 GCF_054819825.1 Desulfocurvus sp. DL1XJH-121 | reverse complement strand
TCTCCCATTACTAAAAGCAAAAGAGGGACCACAAGATACACAAGTGTGACGGGAGGTAGGACGTTGGCTTTGCCGGTCTCCTGTTCATGCTCCGAGCCCACGAGGGGCGAGTGCGAGGCCAGGACCAGAAACACTTCCCAGCGGCAGCGCCAGCTCGGAAGAGCGCCGCGTCGGAGAATAGTGTCAACCCCCATGTAACCCTCCTTGGTCGCCTTCTCATTCAGAAAGGA
>NZ_JBTVWW010000232.1:0-230 GCF_054819825.1 Desulfocurvus sp. DL1XJH-121 | reverse complement strand
CCATTGCGCCGACGCTGGTGCTCGATTACGGCGACAAAAGCTGGCAACAGCTGGCCAGCGAGCTCGGTGAAATCACCGGTCACGAAGCCGGCGCCAAACAGGCGGAAGATCGTTTCGAGCAGCGCGTGGAACAAGTGAAGCAGGCGATTACCCTGCCGCCGCAGCCGACCACGCCGCTGGTATATGCCGACAACGGCCGCGAAGCCATGCTGTGGACGCCGGGCTCCGCC
>NZ_JBTVWW010000231.1:0-230 GCF_054819825.1 Desulfocurvus sp. DL1XJH-121 | reverse complement strand
CACCGCATCGATCAGCGCGGTGCGCACCAGGGCCGGTTCAAACAGCGCGCGTTGTTTGCGAGTCATCTCTTATTCTCTCTCTGTGACGTCGGTTAGTTTGCCAACCAAAGTTGCAAATGCTCGGCCACCGGGCCCAGCGCCAGCGCAGGTACGAAGGTCAGCGCGCCCACCAGCAATACGGTGCCGATCAGCAGGCCGATAAACAGCGGCCCATAGGTCGGCAGGGTGCC
>NZ_JBTVWW010000230.1:0-230 GCF_054819825.1 Desulfocurvus sp. DL1XJH-121 | reverse complement strand
CTTCGCTCCGAACAGTCCCCTCTCCCTTCAGGGAGAGGGCTAGGGAGAGGGCGCTGTGCAACCACTCCCAAGCCAAACAACAAGACCGGCCCCGCACCGGCAGAAGAACCCGTGCGCCGTAACGACGGCATGCACAGGAGAGGTCACCCAAACCGCACGCCGGACCGCATGACGTGGTCCGGCCAACAGAACGCAAACGCTTTAGGAGAAAATCGATGATCCCAGTAATC
>NZ_JBTVWW010000229.1:0-230 GCF_054819825.1 Desulfocurvus sp. DL1XJH-121 | reverse complement strand
CGCTCAGATCGATATCGCCGTGCGTCACCTTGTAGACCGGCGCGCGGGCGTTCATCCGCTGCAGCCGCTGGATCAGCGCCTCGCAGTCCGGCGCCACGTCGGTTTTGGTCAGCAGGATGCGGTCGGCGTAGCCCACCTGCGCCTGGGCGATGCTGAACTGGCTCAGCTGTTGGTCGGCGTGCGCCGCGTCCACCAGGGTGATGATGCCGTCCAGCAGGAAGCGCTCGCAC
>NZ_JBTVWW010000228.1:0-230 GCF_054819825.1 Desulfocurvus sp. DL1XJH-121 | reverse complement strand
AACGGGGTAAAGGGTTGATTTGACCCGCACGGCGCCGCCTTGCGGTTAACGCATTTCATAAGGTATCTGGAATAATGAAAAAACTGTTAGTTGCCTGCTGTCTGCTTTCGGGATTCGCTTCTACCTCCGTGCTGGCCGACGCCGCACAGGATCTGCAAAGTCGCCTGGCGAAGGTGAACAGTTTCCACGCCAGCTTCTCGCAAACCGTGACCAGCGCCGACGGCGCCGCG
>NZ_JBTVWW010000227.1:0-230 GCF_054819825.1 Desulfocurvus sp. DL1XJH-121 | reverse complement strand
AGCCCGCTGAGAATAGCAGAGACTGTGGCAAAGGTACTGAAACCAGCTCACAATAACACCCGAAGCTACAACTGAGGTAATCCCCTGGTCACCCGCAGCTCTTTCCTGTGGGAGGTCCCAGGAGCTTGGAGCAGTCCTGTCCCTGTGGGCGAGCTGGGGGACACTGAGGGTGGTGTCTGCAGGATGGGGCTGAAGCCTGGCAGGATGTCTGCACCACAGTTGGTGATGCC
>NZ_JBTVWW010000226.1:0-231 GCF_054819825.1 Desulfocurvus sp. DL1XJH-121 | reverse complement strand
CCTCAGTCCAGGCAAGACCTGTGACAACGCCTACCTGATCTTCACCGTCGATCTGGCCGAAGCGGAATTTCTGCACGCCGAGATAGTCGTTGATGTTGGTCTCGGTGACCTTCACCGTCTTCTTGGTCTTCGACTTCAGAATTTCCGTCACTGCCTTGCGGGCAAGCTTCATCAGCTCCCGTTCGAGACTGCGCACGCCGGCTTCCCGCGTGTAATCGCGGACGATGGCAC
>NZ_JBTVWW010000023.1:0-57988 GCF_054819825.1 Desulfocurvus sp. DL1XJH-121 | reverse complement strand
GCCAACGTTCACGTCGGCGCCCTCGCCCACCATAAGAATCTCATCCCACCCCCTCCCCCCCCCTCCCTCCTCCCCCCCCCCCCCCCCCCCCCCCCCCCCCCCCCCCCCCCCCCCCCCCCCCCCCCCCCCCACGGCTCCGCCTGGGGATCGCTTTCGCGATTCCCCGGTCCGTGCGTTGAGCACTGGCCGGGAATTTGCGCCCCCCGGGCGCATGATCCCGGGGGGCTCGGTCGGGGCAAACCGGGTTGGGGGAAATGTGTCCCGGCCGCGCTCAGATTCCCCCGGCCGCCATGGCCGTGGCCCGGGCCGAGGTCCGGTGGGCGAACCGCCGCTCCGCCGACGATCCGCCGATCTTGTTGGAGCGCTTCCAGAACCCCAGGGCCTCGGCGCCCTGGAACAGTCTTTCCCGGAAGTCGGGATGGGCGATGCCGATGATGCGCTCGGCGCGTTCCCAGACGGACCGCCCGGCCAGCTCGGCCACGCCCCATTCCGTGACCAGGCAGTGCACTTCCGAGCGCGGGTCCGTGACCACGGCGCTCTGCGGCAGGGCCAGCCTGATGCGGGAATGGACCTGGCCCCTGCCGTCCTTGTAGGCGGACGGGCAGCACACGAAGCTCTGGCCCCCGGGCGAGAGGAACCCGCCGCTCACGAAGTCCAGCTGTCCGCCCGTGCCGCTGATCTGGCGGCTGCCCGAGGTCTCGGCCGTGACTTGGCCCAGCACATCGCATTCCACGCAGGAGTTGATGCTCACCATGTGGGGGTGGCGGCCGATGACCAGCGGGTCGTTGGTGTAGTCCACGGGGTGGCTGGCCAGGGTGTCGTTGTCCCGCACCCAGTCGTAGAGCTCCCGGCTGCCCGCGCAGAAGGTGAACACGCCGAGGCCCCTGTCCACGGCCTTGCGGGAGTTGTTCAGCTTGCCCGCCCGGGCCATGGCCAGGTAGCCGTCCACCAGCATCTCCGTGTGCATGCCCAGGTTGCGCAGGTCCGAGTCCGCGATGAGCCCGCCCACGGCGTTGGGCAGGGCGCCCACGCCCAGCTGGATGGTGGCGCCGTCGCGGATGCGCTCCAGGATTTGCAGGGCGATCTTCTCGTCCAGCAAGGTGGGGCGGGCGGGCAGGACCTCGGGCAGCTCGTCGTCCGGGCCCTCGACCACGTGGGTCACCTCGCTGATGTGCACGCGGTGGGCGCTGCCCCGGACCACGGGGGGCAGGTTTTCGTTGACCTCCACGATGACGGTCCCGGCCCGCTCCACCACGGCCCGCGCGGCCGAGTTGGTCAGGGACAGGTTGAAGTAGCCGTCGTCGTCCATGGGGCTGGCGCGGAACATGGCCACGTCCACGTGCAGGTGCCCCCGGTAGAGCCGGGGCATGTTGCGGTAGACCATGGGGATGTGGGTGATGAGCCCCTGGTCGCAGAGCCGGCGCTCCAGGGCCGAGAGGTGCCAGCTGGCGTAGGAGAAATGCGACCCCGCGCCTCTGTCCGCCTCGATGACCTTCAGGGGCGCGAGGCGCATGCCCCCGCGGATGGCCACGGAATGCAGCTCGTCCCTGCGCGCGGCCAGGGCTTCGTCCAGGGCCACGGGCTGCGCGTGGCAGAACCCGTAGTCCACCCAGTGGCCCGACTTCACGGCCTGCACGGCCCTGTTCGCCGAGGTCAGCTTGCCCGCATACATGCTTCGAATGCTCATGGTCCGCCTCCTGTGAGAGTGCATGGTGCACCAGGAGGCGGGGCGGCGCATCCGCACGATTGACGGAAAACGCCCAGGATATTGCGCGGATGCGGGGAAGGCGGGGCGCGAGGGAAGAAATCTTGCGCCGGGGTATGGAAATCTTGCGCGGACGCCGGGGCCTAGCCGCCCGGGAGCAGGCTCTTGCGGAACTGCGAGGGGGACGCTCCCGTGAGCTTCTTGAAGCTCTCGCTGAAGTAGGCGGCGCTTTCGAAGCCCGTGTTCACGGCCACCTCGGTGATGGACAGGGATGCGTCGGCGAGCAGTTCCTTGGCCCTGGCGATGCGCCGCTCGCGCACGTAGCTCATGAGCGGCCTGCCCGTGTGGCGGGTGAACAGGCGGCTGAGGTGGTAGGGGCTGCAGCAGGCCGCCTCGGCCAGGGCCTCCAGAGTCAGCTTCTCGTCCAGGTGCCCGGCCGCGTATTCGGCCGCGGCCCGCACGGGCTGCGGCCAGGAACGTCTGGCCGCGTCCGGGGCCTCCCCGGGCTCCGGGGCCCGGGCGGCCTCGCGCCCGGCCTCGTACACCTCGCGGATATGTTTGGCCACGTCCGCCGGGCGCACGGGCTTGAGCAGGTAGTCCGTGGCCCCCGCGCGCAGGGCTTTGCGCGCGTATTCGAAGTCGTCGTAGGCCGAGAGGATCACGATGCGCGCCCGGGGCGCGCAGCCCCTGATGCGTTCGGCGGCCTCCAGCCCGTTCAGGCCGGGCATGCGGATGTCCAGGAGCACGAGGTCCGGCTGGTGGGCGCGGGCCGCCTCCACCGCCTCCAGCCCGTTGCGGGCCTGGAGCAGGGGGGACACGGGCAGGCCTTCCTCCTCCACCAGTTGCCGGATGAAGGAGCGGACGATGATTTCGTCGTCGGCCACGAGCAGGGTGATGGTCTCCATGGCGCGTTCTCCTAGCCTTGCGGCGAATCCGCCTGATGCTCGTCTGCGGGCAGGACGATGACGATGCGCGTGCCCGCTCCGGGGCTGGACCGGATGTCCATGCTCCCCGCGTCGCCGAAATAGTGCTCCAGCCGGGACTGGGTGCTGCGCAGGCCGATCCTCCTGGGGCCGTCCCCCAGGCCGAGGGGCTCGAATCCGGCCCCGTCGTCCTCCAGCACGGCGCACAGCCCGCCCCCGTGGCGCGAGATGGACAGGGACACGGAGCCCGTGGAGTTCAGCTCCCCGAATCCGTGGACGATGGCGTTCTCCACCAGGGGCTGGAAGAGCAGGCTGGGCACCAGGGCCTGCATGCAGTCCTCGTCCGCGTCGATGGCGAACGCGATCCGGTCGCCGAAGCGTTCCTTCTGGATATGGATATAGCAGCGCACCAGGTTGATCTCCTCGTGCAGGGGGATGAGCTCCTCGGTCTTGCGCAGGGTGGCGCGCAACAGGTCCGCGAGGCTCCAGGTCAGCTTGGTGGCGCGCTTGGCCCCCTCGGCGTAGGCCGCCAGGGCGATGGTGTTCAGGGTGTTGAACAGGAAATGCGGGGCGACCTGGGACTGCAGCAGCTTGAGGTCCGCCTCGCGCAGGGATTTCTCCAGGCGCGTCGTGGCCAGCTGCTCCTGGGCCAGGGACAGGCGGCTGGTGTCCAGCTCTTTCTGGCGGCGGGCCGAGACGGCCATGACGGCCACGGCGCTGGTCATGGCGAAGGTGGCCTCGGCCGCGGAATACAGGCGGCTCTTGGGCTCCACCGGGATGGCCCCGGCGGCGCGGAGCAGGGCCTCGCGGTCCATACAGTAGGCGTCCGCCGTTCCCGGGATGTCCGCCAACAGCGCCTCCTTGTCCTCGTTGCCCAGGAATATCTCGCCGCATTTGATGTAGGCCTGCACGCGGCCCGCGATGACCACCGGGAAGATGGTGCTGGCGATGGAGTGGCAGCAGCTGAACACGTGGGGCTTGCCCAGTTCCTCCCGGGTCAGGCCGTCCAGGGAGCGGAAGACCTTTTTCAGGTGGAAGCTGCAATGCTCCCCCCCGGTCTGGTCGGCCAGGAGGCGGCACAGGGTGGGGTGGTTCTGCGAGCGCACGATGCGCCTGCCATCGGTGTCCACCATGCACAGGGACAGGCCCAGCGCGCGGGACAGGCGCTCCATGGCCGCCAGGATGACGTCCTTGGTGTCCTCGTCGAACAGGGCTCGCTGGCCGAGGTCCGTTTCGTCGTCCAGGGACGGCGGCCCGGCCGTGCCCACGGGGGTGAGGGGCTCGTCGGGCAGGGTGGGCGGAAAGGGCGTCTTGCCCAGGTTGCCCTGCAACAGCGATTGCAGGCGCGACGGGCTGTAGACCAGGAGCAGGCGCAGCTCCTCCTTGTCGGATTCGTTGCTGATGCCGTGTTCGGTGTAGGGGGGCAGGGCGAAGGAGTCGCCGGGGCGCATGCGCGTGGTGCGGCCGTCGACCGTGTGCAGGCCCGTGCCCGAGAGCACGTGCATGACCTGCTCCTCCCGGTAATGGGAATGCATGTCCTGCTTCTTTCCGGGAAAGAAGGTGATTTCCGCGACACTCAGGCGCTGCGATTCCAGGTCGTTGGGCTCGATGGTCCAGCGGATGACGCCCCAGTCGAAGGTCTGAACGTTGGTGCCGCGAGTCGTGTCCGTCATGTGTCACCCTGTGTTCGGCATATCCCTTCGGGCGGTGCGAATGTACCAAAAAAGATTCCGGCGCGCAGCAGCCATTTGCCCCCCGGTTTCCCCGCCCGGGCGGGTGCGGGGCATTCCGGTTTTACGAAAAATCGTATCATATTGTTTTTCTGGAGATTGTTTTTTGCCGTCGCCACGGCCCCGGCCCTGGCGGCGCAAGATATCCGGTTTTTTGCGCAAGGGATCCCAAAACTGAAATCGCATCCGCACATTGCACAAGAAAACAAGAAAATCGTGCAACGCATCGCTAACGCATGCACGCAATGGCCGCATACCGTGCCGCTAACTCAGACAATGCACTCTTTTGACTGGGTTCGACAGACCAACAACCAACCCAAGTTCCGTCAGGAGGACCACATGTTCAGCGACAAGGTTGCAAAAGGCTCCAAACGAGCCGGGCATCGTTCCCTGCTTTTCGCCCTCGGCTTCACTCCCGAAGACATGGAGCGGCCGGTCATCGGGATCGTGAACGCCTTCAGCGAGATAAATCCCGGGCACGCGCACCTGAACGAGATCTGCCAGGCCGCCAAGCTGGGGGTCTCGGCCGCCGGCGGCACGCCCGTGGAGTTCCCGGCCATCGGCGTCTGCGACGGCATAGCCATGGGCCACGCGGGCATGCGCTATTCCCTGCCCAGCCGCGAACTGGTGGCGGACTCCGTGGAGGCCATGGCCGTGGGCCACGGCTTCGACGGCATGGTGTTGGTGCCCAACTGCGACAAGATCGTGCCCGGCATGCTCATGGCCGCTGCGCGCATCAACATCCCCGCCATCGTGGTCAGCGGCGGGGCCATGCTGGCCGGCCGCTACCAGGGCCGGGACATCAGCCTGAGCACCATGTTCGAGGGCTCGGGCGCCTATGAGGCGGGCAGGATCAGCGCCGAGGAGCTGCGCGAGATGGAGATGGCGGCCTGCCCGGGCTGCGGCTCCTGTTCCGGGCTGTTCACGGCCAACTCCATGAACTGCCTGACCGAGGCCCTGGGCATGGGCCTGCCGGGCAACGGCACCATCCCCGCCGCGCTGAGCGGCAAGCGCAAGATGCTGGCCAAGCAGGCCGGACGCATCATCATGGAACTGGTGAAGAAGGACGTCAGGCCCCGCGACATCATGACCCTGGACGCCTTCAGGAACGCCATCGCCGTGGACATGGCCATCGGCGGTTCCTCCAACACCGTGCTGCATCTGCCCGCCATCGCCCACGAGGCCGGGGTGGAGCTGCCCCTGGAGCTGTTCGACGCCATCAGCGCCAAGACCCCCTACCTGACCAAGCTCAGCCCCGGCGGCACCCTGCACATGCAGGACCTCAACGAGGCGGGCGGCATCTCCGCCGTGATGCACGAACTGGCGGGCATCGGGACCATCGACCCGGACCTGCCCACCGTCAGCGGCACCGTGGGCGAGCGCATCGCGGGCGCGTCCATCAAGGTGCCGGAGGTCATCCGCACCGCCGCGAACCCGCACCGGCCCACGGGCGGCATCGCCATCCTCACGGGCAACCTCGCCCCGGACGGCGGGGTGGTGAAGGAGAGCGCGGTCAACCCGGAGATGCGCGTGTTCAAGGGCCCGGCCGTGGTGCGCGACTCCGAGGAGCAGGCCGTGGAGGCCATTTCCTCCGGCCAGGTCAAGGACGGCGACGTGCTCGTGATCCGCTGCGAAGGCCCCCAGGGCGGCCCGGGCATGCGCGAGATGCTCGCCCCCACGTCGCTGATCACCGGCATGGGCCTGCGCGTGGCGCTGATCACCGATGGCCGCTTCAGCGGGGCCACCCAGGGCGCGTGCATCGGCCACGTGGGCCCCGAGGCCATGAAGGGCGGGCCCATCGGGCTCATCCGGGACGGGGACGTCATCGAGATTGACATTCCCGCCCGGAAGTTGAACGTGGTGCTTTCCGAGGACGAACTCGCCGCGCGCAAAGCCGCCTGGAAAGCCCCCGAGCCCAAAGTGACCCAAGGGTACCTCGCCCGCTACGCCAGACTCGTCTCAGACGCCAAATACGGCGCCGTACTTCGATAACAGGAGGTCCTCATGCAGTCGTTCGTCAAGCTGGTCAACAAGCTGTTCCCCGTTCTCGTGCTCGTGGCCGCGGCCATCGCCTACCTGATGCCCGAGCCCATCAAGCCCGCGGGCAAGTACATCGCCTATCTGCTGGGCATCGTGATGATGGGCATGGGCCTGACCATGACCCCCGGGGACTTCAAGCTCATCGTCAAGCGCCCCAAGGACGTGCTCCTGGGCGTGGTGCTGCGCACGGTGATCATGCCCACGGTGGCCTTCTGCATCGCCAAGCTGCTCAGTCTGCCCCCGTACCTGGCGGCGGGCCTGATCCTGGTGGGCTGTTGCCCCAGCGGCACCTCGTCCAACGTGATGACCTTCATCTCCAAGGGCGATACGCCTCTGTCCATTACCCTCACGGCCGTGATCACGCTGCTCGCGCCCATCACCACACCGTACATCTTCCTGCTCCTGGCGGGGACCTTCATTCCCATCAACGCCTACGCCATGTTCAAGAGCATCCTCATCGTGGTGCTCTTTCCCGTGGCCGCGGGCATCTTCATCCGGGTGGTGGCCGCCAGGTTCGTGGAGAAGGTCATGCCCATCGTGCCGCTGATCTCCATCACGGCCATCATCATCATCGTGGCCGCCGTGGTGGCGGGCAGCGCCAACCGTCTGGCCTCCGTGGCCCTGGTGGCCTTCGTGGCCGTGGCCCTGCACAACGGCCTGGGCTACTTCCTGGGCTACATGGTCAGCCGGTTCGTGAAGCTGTCCCCCAGGAAGGCCAAGGCCATCACCTTCGAGGTGGGCATGGAGAACTCCGGCCTGGCCGTGGCCCTGGCCATGGCGCACCTGAACCCCATGGCCGCCATCCCCGGGGCCATCTTCAGCGTCTGGCACAACTTCACGGGCTCCGTGCTGGCCGGGTACTGGAGCAACAGGGAGGACGCCGAGGAAGCCGCACCCGAGCAGGCGGTCGGAGCCGAAGCCAGCTGATCCTTCCGGGAACCAGCGGAGCATCGACGAGCCCCGGTCCGGCCCCCGCCGGGCCGGGGCCTTTTTCGAAGCGCCGCCCGCCGGGGAAACGCGCCGCGCCGCGGAACAGGCCGCCGGGCTTGCGGTTTTGGCCCAAACGCGGCTATATGTACCCGCAGCCGTGCGGGGGCCAAGCCCCGCGCAGGCCACGCAGGAACCGATGCCGCACGTACGCCCCACAGCCTCCCCCCGCCTTCTGGCCGTCCTTCTCGCGGTCCTTGTTCTGGCGCTGACCCCGGCCTCCCCGGCCCGGGCGGGGCAGCAGGCCCTCTTCGACAAGGCCCTGGAGGGCTTTTCCTTTGTCCAGGCCAAGGAGAGCCGCTCGGGCCGCCGCGACCTCTGGCTGCAGGTCCACGACCGCTTCGAGGCCGTGCTCAAGGCCGGGCCGGACACGGGCTACGCGCCCAAGGCCCTGTACTACATGGGCCGCTGCTACGAGGAGCTGGCCGAGCGCTCCTATCTGCGCAGCGACGCCCACCGGGCCGCGGACTATTTCCAGCGCGCGGTGGCGCGTTTCGCCCCCGGGCATTCCTGGATCGACGACTGCCTGTACCGCAAGGCCGAGATCACCCTCACGCGCCTGAACGACGCCGGGAGCGCGGCCGCGGACCTGCGCACCATCCGCAGCCTGTATTCCAGGGGCGACCAGGCCGCCAAGGCCGCCAAGCTCCTGGCCCGCATAGAGGGCCGCAGGGACGAGGCCGCCGCGCCCGCCCCCAAGGCTTCGCGGGCCCCGGCCGCCAAGGCCGCGGCGCCGGAACGGTCCGCCGACCCGGGCTACGGGGCCACGGTGCGCGCCTTCAAGGCCCTGCGCGCCGACTCCGGGGCCACTCGCGAACAGTTCCAGAGGATCGCCCGGCGCTTCGAGGACCTCTCCAAGACCACCTCCGACGGCACCTACGCCGCGCGCGCCGCCTATTTCGCGGGCTTCGCCTGGGACGAGCTGGGCCGCCGCTCCGGGCGCGAGGAGGACTTCCGGGCCGCCGCCGGTCAGTACGAGCGCGCCGTGGAGATGTTCAAGGATTCCGACTCCTGGCGGGACGACGCTCTGTTCCGCAAGGGCTACGTGGAATACAAGTATCTCGAGGACGAGGACCAGGCCTACGCGGACCTGCTCCTGGTGGTGCGCGACTACGCGGGCGGGGACCAGGCCGTCGAGGCCAAGGCCCTGCTCAGGGCCATGGACGAGGCCCGCGCGGGCCAGATGCCCGACACGGCTGGCCCGGCCGACGCCCCCGCGCCCATCGCCCCGGAAGTGCGCCCGGCCTCGGCGGGGTCGGCGGCCTCGGCCTCCTTCGGCGGCGGCACGGGCTCCGCGACCCTCTCGGACATCCGCCACTTCACGGGCGACGACTTCACCCGCGTGGTCCTGGACCTGGACAATGCCGTGAAGTTCAAGGAGCGCTCCCTCCCGGCCGCTCCCGGCCAGGGCAAGCCGCCGCGCATGTTCGTGGACCTGGAGAAGACCCGCATCGGCCCGCAGGTCCGGGGCAGCACCGATGTGGGGGGCGGGTTCCTGCGCTGCGTGCGCGCCGCCCAGAACACCCCGGACACAGTGCGCGTGGTCCTGGATTTCAAGGACGAGCAGGAATACCACATCCTGACCCTGGAGAATCCCTACCGCATCGTCATCGACGTCTTCGCCCAGGACACCGTGGAGGCCAAGGCGCCCGTGGCCGCCGCCCCGCTGTCCGCCCCGGCCGCCCCGCGCAAGCCGGGCAAGGCCCAGCGCGACACGGCCAAGGACGTGCTGGCCCAGCTGGGCATGACCATCGGCACGGTGATGATCGACGCCGGGCACGGGGGGCGCGACCCCGGGGCCCTGGAGTACGTGCGCGACAAGAAGGGCCGCAGGAAGATCCGCACCAAGGAAAAGGACGTGACCCTGCGCCTGTCCAGGATCCTGGGCGACCAGCTGGAGGCCAAGGGCTACCGGGTGCTCTATTCGCGGCCCGAGGACAAGAAGGTGGCCCTGGAGGACCGGGTGCTCAAGGCCAACATGCAGAAGGCCGACCTGTTCATCTCCCTGCACTGCAACGCCAACCGCTCCGGCAAGGTGCGCGGCTTCGAGACGTATTTCCTGGGCAAGGCCAAGAACAACATCGTGCTGCGTCTGGCGGCCAAGGAAAACGACGTCGACCCCGTGAAGATCAGCGACACCCAGAAGATCGTCCTCGACCTGGTGCACAGCTTCAAGATCGAGGAGTCCAAGGTCCTGGCCCGCCACGTGCAGGACAACTGCGTGGGCGCCCTGCGGGGCAAGTTCAAGGGCATCAAGGACCACGGGGCCCGTTCCGCGCCGTTCTTCGTGCTCATCGGGGCCAAGATGCCCGCCGTGCTCGTGGAGGCGGGCTATCTCAGCAACTCCACCGAGGCCAAGCTGTTGCGCAACGACGTCTATCTCGAATCCGTGGCCCGGGGCATCGTCGCTGGCATCGAGGCCTACAAGAAGGAGTTGCGCACGGCCGCGCTTTAGCCCGGTCCCGGGACGGCTGGCGGGCGATGGGGCACATTTCCCTTCACTTCGTTTCACGAACATGCCATAAAACAGGCAGCGTCCCGCAATATTTCCCAGGCAAAACAGAGCCGTACGTGACGGCGGGCCGCGCAGGGCCCGTGTTCGCCAAGGAGCCGCACGCAATGGTAGAATCAAGCGCAGCAAGAATCCTGATAATCGAAGACAGCCACGTCCAGGCCAAGATCATCTGCCGTCATATCGAAGGACTCTCCAACTTCCAGACGGTGAGCGCCCATACCATGGAGGAGGCCCGCGAGGTCCTGGAGACCCGGCGCGACGAGCTGCTCGCCGCCGTGGTGGACCTGAACCTGCCCGACGCGCCGGACGGGGAGGCCGTGGATCTGGTGCAGGGCTTCGGGCTGGCGGCCATCGTGCTCACGGCCACCTTCCACGACGAGGTGCGCGACACCCTGCTGCGCAAGAACGTGGCCGACTACGTGCTCAAGTCCAGCATGATCGTGCTCGACGACGTGGTCACCGTGGTCTCCCGGCTGTACAAGAACCAGTTCGTCAAGGCCCTGGTGGTGGACGACTCCCGCGCCGCCCGCACCCTGGTACGTTCGCTCCTGGAGTTGCAGAACTACACGGTGCTGGAGGCCGAGGACGGGCGCCAGGCCCTGGACGTCCTGGAGTCCGAGCCCGACATTTCCCTGGTGGTCACGGATTACGAGATGCCGGTCATGGACGGGTTCGAGTTCTGCGCCGAGGCGCGCAAGACCCGCAAGAAGGATTCCCTGGCCATCGTGGGCGTGTCCGGCGCCAACGAACCGTCCATGACGGCCAAGTTCCTCAAGAACGGGGCCAACGATTTCCTGACCAAGCCCTTCGAGCCCGAGGCCTTCTGCTGGCGCGTGAACCAGACCATGGAGATGCTGGAGATCGCCCGCGACCTCAACGAGTGCCTGGGCAGCCTGAATCAGGACTGAGACGGGGTGCGTCGGCCCGCTTTCGGCGGGCCCTGAAGCCGGTCGCCGCCGCGCGGGGCGGATTCGTTCTTTACCTGACCGCGATTTCCGATTAACAGACCTGTCTTTCGTGATATCCCGCGCCGCGTGGAGAGCCGGGCCAGCATCCCTCCGCGAGGCTCCGGCCGTGCCTTCCCGGCGCCAAGGCCCGGAAATCCGGGCGCGGCCTTGCCCGCGGCCACGCGGTTTGGTAGGAAGGACGGGCTCCACCACGGAGCCGCAAGCGAACGATCCGGAGGCGGTCTTGATCACGTTTCGCCGCGTCAACAAATGGTATGGCGACCTGCACGTGCTGCAGGACATCAATCTGGAGATCACCGAGGGCGAGGTGGTGGTGGTCTGCGGCCCTTCGGGCTCGGGAAAAAGCACCCTGATCCGCTGCATCAACCGCCTGGAGCCCATTCAGAAGGGCTCGATCATCGTGGACGGCCACGACATCAACGACGCCAAAACCAATCTCACCCTGCTGCGGGCCGAGGTTGGTTTTGTTTTTCAGCAGTTCAACCTCTACCCGCACATGACCGTGTTGGAGAACATCACCCTGGCTCCGGTGCTGGTGCGGGGCATGGACAAGGGCGAGGCCGAGGACCTGGGCATGGAGCTGTTGGCCAAGGTCGATATCCCGGACCAGGCGGGCAAGTATCCCTGCCAGCTCTCGGGCGGCCAGCAGCAGCGCGTGGCCATCGCGCGCGGCCTGGCCATGCGCCCCAAGATCATGCTTTTCGACGAACCCACCTCCGCCCTGGACCCCGAGATGATCAACGAGGTCCTGGACGTGATGAAGAACCTGGCCCGCGAAGGCATGACCATGGTCTGCGTGACCCACGAGATGGGCTTCGCCCGCGAGGTGGCGGACCGCATCATTTTCATGGACGGGGGGCAGATGATCGAGGAGAACACTCCCCACGAGTTCTTCCAGAACCCCAAGAGCGAGCGGACCAAGGATTTCCTCAGCAAGATTCTGACCCACTAGCCCCTGCGGGCTGCCCGGGTGGGCGGGTCGGATTTGCGATTTGTTTGACACACCCAAGCATTTCAGGAGGATGGCTATGAAACTTTGGAAGATCGCTGCCGCGGCCTGCGCGGTCGTGATGGTGATGGCCACCGTGGCCATGGCCGGCCCGGCCTACGACAACGTCATGAAAACCAAGGTGCTGCGCGCCGGCATCATGACCGACTCCATTCCCGGAGCCTTCTACAACGCGAAGAACGAGTGGGTCGGCATGGACGTGGACGTCGCCGAGGAGATCGCCAAGCGCATGGGCTGCACCCTGGAGCGCGTGGCCGTGAACAACAAGACCCGCATCGCCTTCGTGCAGCAGGGCCGCATCGACATTTCCGTGGCCAACATGACCCACAAGCGTGAGCGCGACAAGTCCATCGACTTCTCCATCACCTATTTCTTCGACGGCCAGAAGCTGCTCGCCAAGAAGGGCGAATACAAGGTCGCCAAGGACTTCGTGGGCAAGAAGATCGCCACCATGCAGGGCACCACCTCCGAGATCAACATCAAGAACCTGCTCAAGGATCTGGGCGATCCCGACTTCGAGAAGAACGTCATCTCCTTCCAGAAGGAATCCGAGTGCTACCAGGCCCTGAAGATGGGCCGCGTGGCCGCCTGGAGCACCGACTCCACCATCCTCCTCGGCTACGCCGCCAAGGATCCGGGCAAGTTCGAGCTGGTGGGCGACTTCATCTCCGACGAGCCCTACGGCATCGGCCTGCCCGAGGACGATTCCAAGCTGCGCGACGCCGTGAACTTCGCCCTGCAGGACATGTGGAAGGACGGCGCCTACATGAAGATCTACAACAAGTGGTACGGCCCCGACACCCCGTACTACTTCCCCATGACCGAAAAGATCGAGATGTGGCCGTAGGCCCCACGCCGATCCAGACATAAACCTCAAACGCATGAGCCCGGAACCCTCCGGGCTCATGCTTATACCACCCTGGCGCGATGATCAGATTCTGGATGGAAAAGAAGTGGGTACAGCTCTCCACGCTGGCGGCCCTGTTGGTCCTGGCCGTGTACTATTGGGGCTGGGCCTTCGACTTCGGCTACAAGTTCGACTGGAGCGTGCTGTTCACGGTCAACGAGACCTACGGCGAGCACTACGGCCTGCTCATGCTCAAGGGCGTGTGCTGGACCGTGGTCCTGTCCCTGGTCAGCGCCTTCCTGTCCCTGGGCCTGGGCGTGATGGCGGGGCTGGGCCGGGTCTCCGTGTTCAAGCCCGTGTACTGGCTGTCCACGGCCTACGTGGAGCTGTTCCGCAACACGCCGCTCTTGGTGCAACTCCTGTTCTGGTATTTCGCCTTCCCCCAGGCCCTGCCCGAGGCGGGCCGGGAGTGGATATTCGGCCTGGGCTTCGGGTTCCAGGACCTGATGCCCGGGTGGATGGCCTTCATGCTGCCGCCCTGGCTGAAGGAGATGAACTTCGGCTTCGAGTTCCTGACTGCGGTCATCAGCCTGTCCACCTACACGGGCTCCTTCATGGCCGAGGTCATCCGCGCGGGCCTGCAGTCCATCCCCAAGGGCCTCCTGGAGGCCGCGTATTCCAGCGGCCTGACCTACGCCCAGGTGCTCTCGCGCATCATCCTGCCCATTTCCTTCAGGGCCATCATCCCGCCGCTGGGCAGCGAGTTCCTGAACAACATGAAGAACTCGTCCCTGGCCATATTCGTGGGCGTGGCCGAGCTGACCTGGTCCTCCCAGCAGGTGGAGTCCATGACCTTCCGGGGCTTCGAGGCCGCCACCGCCGCCTCGGTCCTGTACCTGACCCTGTCCCTGGGCATCTCGGCGCTCCTGAACACCGTGAACATCCGCCTGCGCATCGGCGGGGGCAACCGGGGCCTGGGCGAACGCATGGTCAACGGGGTGCTGGACCCCGTGAGCCGCACCTGCCGCACGGCCACGCGCCCGGCCCGCCGCGCCCTGCGCCGCGCCTCGGCCCGACGCCGCCAGCGCCGGGCCATGAGCTATTCCCCGGCCCGGGCCGCCTTGAACAAGGCCGTGGCCCTGGCCGTGAAGTCCGTGATCCTGGGGATCAAGGCCCTGTTCGTGCTCAGCCTGGCCTACGTGGCCTACCGGGCCGTGATGGGCGTCATCGGCTTCAACTGGGACGTGATCCTCGACAATTTCAAGCTCATGCTCTACTGGCGCTTCCCGTCCGACGACCCCAGCGACGTGCTGGCCGGCGTGGGCGGGCTGTCAATGGCCGTGCTCATGGCGGTCATCGCCATCACCTGCAGCTTTCCCCTGGGCCTGCTCGCCGGCCTGGGCCGCACCTCCCGCAACCTACTCTGGAAGGTGCCCAGCGTGGTCTACATCGAGGTCATCCGCGGCAACCCGCTGATCATGGTCATCTTCTGGGTCTACTTCTTCATTCCCGTGCTCACGGGTGCCTATCTGCACGTGTTCTGGAGCGCCACCATCGCGCTGACCGTGTTCACGGGCGCGTACCTGGGAGAGATCGTGCGCGCGGGCATCGAGAACCTGCCCCCGGGCCAGTTCGAGGCCGCCTATTCCACGGGCCTGTCCTACTGCCAGACCATGCGCCGCGTGATCCTGCCCCAGGCGCTGAAGCAGATGATCCCGCCCATCGTGGGGCAGTTCATCGCCATCTTCAAGGACACCTCCCTGGCCTACGTGCTGGGCGTCATGGAGCTGACCAACGTGACCATGGTCCTCAACAACCGGATCATGATCTATCCCATCGAGCTCTACACGGCCGCGGCCTTCCTGTACTTCGTGTGCTGCTACGCCATGAGCGGCTACGCCAGGCATCTGGAAAACCGCCTGTCGCCGGAAAAAGCCCGGCTGGCCATGTAAGGAGGGCCCATGCCCGCGATCCGCATTCTCGTCACCGGCGGCACCCTGGACAAGGAATACAACCAGCTGGACGGCGAACTGGTCTTCACCGAGACGCATCTGGCGGAAATCCTGGCCCAGGCCAAGTGCACCGTGCCCGTGGAGATCGAGACCGTGATGCTCAAGGACAGCCTGCACTTCGTGGAGGAGGACCGGCGGCTGGTGCTCGAACGCTGCCGGGCCGCGTCCGAGGAGCGCATCGTCGTCACCCACGGCACGGACACCATGGACCGCACCGCGCACCTCCTGGGCCGCGAGCTCGCGGGCAAGACCGCGGTGCTTCTCGGGGCCATGGTCCCGTACTCCTTCGTCAAGTCCGACGCCCTGTTCAACCTGGGCTGCGCCTTCAGCGCGGTGCAGCTCCTGCCCCCGGGCGTGTACATCACCATGAACGGCAAGATCTTCGCCTGGGACAACGTGCGCAAGAACAAGGCCAAGGGCGAGTTCGAGACCCTGGGCTGAGCCCCGTGGCGGGCGCGTTTTCCCACGGATGAATCCCGCATAGGTCCGCGCCCCAATCCGGGCTCGGCCGGGGCTGTCTTCGCGGCCGCGTCCGCTCCGGTGTTACGGGATCGTTTCGCGACCGCCATATTATTCTGTAAAATCTCCTGCCATTTCAGCGTTCTGAATCCTGTCCTGCAAATGTCACCCATTCTCATTCCCCCTGTCACCGACCTGTAACAGGGCGTTTCTATACCCCTCGTCAGCGCCGCTTGAGCGTCGCAGATTTCCGAAACCCATTTGGAGGAAGATGATGAGGATCAAAAACGTATTTCTGGCCGCCGTCATGGTTCTGGCCTTCGCCCTGACCGCCCAGGCCTCTAGCCTGACCGTCAAGGGTTCCACCACCGTGCTGCCCATCATGCAGAAGGCCGTGGAGGCCTACATGAAGGCCAACCCCGACATGTCCATCTCCGTGTCCGGCGGCGGTTCCGGCAACGGCATCAAGGCCATCATCGACGGCTCCACCGACATTGCCATGGCCTCCCGCTTCATGAAGGACAAGGAAGTGAAGCTGGCCATGGAGCGCGGCGTGTACCCCGTGCCCTTCGCCGTGGGCATCGACGCCCTGGTGCCCATCGTGCATCCTTCCAACTCCGTGTCCGGCCTGACCAGCGCCCAGCTCAAGGACATCTACATGGGCAAGGTCACCAACTGGAAGGAAGTGGGCGGCCCCGACAAGCAGATCGTCGTGGTCTCCCGCGACACCTCCTCGGGCACCTACGAGACCTGGGAAGGCAAGATCATGAAGAAGGAGCGCGTGTACGCCGGCGCCCTGCTGCAGGCCTCCAACGGCGCCGTGGTGCAGGTCGTGTCCAAGAACAAGTACGCCATCGGCTACATCGGCTACGGCTATCTGGACGCCAGCACCAAGGCCCTGAGCGTGGACGGCATCGAGGGCAACCCCGACACCGCCGCCTCCGGCAAGTACCCCATTTCCCGCTTCCTCTACATCTTCACCAACGGCTGGCCCAAGGGCGACCTAGCCAAGTTCGTGATGTACCTGATCAACCCCAAGCAGGGCCAGGTGCACGCCAAGGAAGCCGGCTACGTGCCGCTGTACTAGGCTGACGGCTGCGACCGCCCACGCGGCGGATGACTGAAGCGACCCCGCCGTCCGCCCCGCGCGGGCGGCGGGTCCAACGCGTCTTTCGCGGCCCCAGGGGCCGCAACGGAGAAACCATCCACATGCTCGACAGAAAAAACAAGGAACGGTTGATCAAGACGGCATTCCTGGTCACGGCCGGGACGTCCATCCTGATTCTCTTCCTGATCATGGTCTTCCTGTTCATGGAGGGCCTGCCCATCTTCGAGAAGTACCCGGTGCTGCGCTTTTTGTTCGGCAACGACTGGTACCCCACGGCCGAGCCGCCGGATTTCGGCATCTTCCCCCTGCTTATGGGCTCGGTGGCCGTCACGGCCCTGTCATCGTTCATCGCCATCCCCCTGGGCGTGATGACGGCCATCTACCTGGCCGAGATAGCCAAGCCCCGCGTGCGCAGCTGGGTCAAGCCCGTGGTCGAGCTGCTGGCGGCCCTGCCCTCGGTGGTCATCGGCTTCTTCGGCATGGTGGTGGTGGCCCCGTTCCTCCAGGAGACCTTCGACCTGGCCACGGGCCTGAACCTCTTGAACGCCTCGCTGATGCTGGCCTTCATGTCCGTGCCCACCATCTGCTCCATCTCCGAGGACGCCATCTTCAGCGTGCCCGGCGAGCTCAAGGAGGCCTCCCTGGCCCTGGGCGCCACCCACTGGGAGACCATCTTCAAGGTCATCCTGCCGGCCAGTCTGTCGGGCATCTCCACGGGCGTGATCCTGGGCATGTCCCGGGCCATCGGCGAGACCATGGTGGTGCTCATGGTGGCGGGCGGCGCGGCCATGATTCCGGGGTCCATCTTCGCCCCGGTGCGGCCCATGCCCGCGTCCATCGCAGCGGAGATGGCCGAGGCCCCGTTCAGGGGCGACCATTACTACGCCCTGTTCGCCACGGGCATGGTCCTGTTCGTCTTCACCATGCTCTTCAACATCCTGGCCGACCACGTGGCCGAGAAGCACAAGCAGGTGGGCGCGGCCACCCTGTAGCCGCACCGCCTGGAGCGTCACCATGAACACCATCGGAGAAACCACCATGGACGGGGCTCAAGCCACCATGAGCATAGTCGAGGACACGCGCACCCAGAGCACTCTGGGCAACCGGGGCGCCGTGGAAAAGGTCATGTTCGGCCTGTTCCGGGCGGCCTCGGGCGTCAACGGCCTGGCCCTGGCCGTGATCTGCATCTTCCTGTTCTACAACGGCCTGCCCGCCATCAGCTGGGAATTCCTGACCCAGGCCCCGCGCGACTCCATGACCGCGGGCGGCATCTGGCCCTGCATCGCGGGCACTTTCCTCTTGTCCTTCGGGGCCATGCTCGTGGCCTTCCCTTTGGGCGTGGCCTCGGCCATCTACCTCAACGAATACGCCACCAACCCCAAGCTCGTGCGCATCATCCGCCTGGGCATCAACAACCTGGCGGGCGTGCCCTCGGTGGTCTTCGGCCTGTTCGGCCTGGCCTTTTTCGTGACCTTCCTGCACATGGGCGTGTCCATCCTGGCGGGCATCCTGACCCTGGGGGCCCTGACCCTGCCGGTGATCATCGGCACGGCCGAGGAGGCCCTCAGAAGCGTCCCGGACACCTACCGCGAGGCTTCCCTGGGCCTGGGGGCCACCAAGTGGCAGACCGTGCAGCGCGTGGTCCTGCCCGCTGCCATGCCCGGCATGCTCACCGGCGCCATCCTGGGCCTGTCCCGGGCCGCCGGGGAGACCGCGGCCATCATGTTCACGGCCGCCGTGTTCTTCACGCCCAAGATGCCCGACTCCATCTTCAGCGACGTCATGGCCCTGCCGTACCACATCTACGTGCTGGCCACGGCGGGCACGGAAATCGAGGCCACTAGGCCCCTGCAGTACGGCACCGCCCTGGTGCTCATCGCCCTGGTCCTGGGCATGAACATCGTGGCCATCTGGCTGCGCGCCAGGCTCCAGAAGAAGCTCTAGCCGCTTCGAAAACATGGATTTTGTTCCGGCCCGGGACGCGCAGCGCGTCCCGGGCCGCGTTGCGTCCGGGGGAGGGCGTGACGGCCAGGTTACGGCTCTATAGATTTTCTAGAAAAAATCATCGCATTCGTTTACAGGCAGGGGGATTTTACCTATGCTTCGGACGAACCCTGGGCCAGATCACCCCCCGGGCACGCTCCAGGTTGGAGCCGGCAGTTCCCAGTCCCCGCCAACGTCCAATACAAGGGAAGCCGCCAATCGATGACCCAGATACGCAAGAATTATGTCGTCGATACCAATGTCCTCATCGAAAACCCCAACAGCATCCTGAGTCTCAAGAACGGCAACGACAACAACATCTACATCCCCTACCACGTCCTCATCGAACTCAATACGCTGAAGACGAACCCGCGCCTGAGGCACATCGTGGCCAAGGTCATCGACGTGCTCCTGGAGAACCGGGAAAACATCCATTTCATCCGCAACGATTCCAGCATCTCCAAGTTCACCGAGGAGATAGTCGACAACTTCATCCTCAAGGAAATCCAGGCCAGCGCGGACATCAGCGACCCCATCCTGGTGACCAACGACCGCATCCTGCAGCTGCAGGCGTCCCTGGCCAACATCTCCAGCGAGGAGTTCAAGGACTCCAGGCCCTTCGAGTCCGAATCCCAGCAGTACACGGGGTTCTGCGAGAACGGTGCCGAGCCCATGCCCAACAGCTTCGCCTGGCTGGACGGCAAGCCCGTGATCCACGGGCCGGACGGGCCGCGAATGGTCTCCTACACCCATACCCCCTGGGGCATCCGGCCCCGCACCGTATACCAGAACCTGGCCCTGGAGCTGATGAACAGCCCGGGGGTGGACATCGTGTCCGTGCAGAGCGAGGCCGGGTTCGGCAAGACCTTCCTGGCCCTGGCCACGGCCTTCTACCAGACCCTGGAGAAGCACAACTTCCAGAAGATCTACGTGGTCAAGCCGACCATCGAGCTGGGCGCCAAGATGGGCTACCTGCCCGGGGCCATCGAGGAGAAGATGGAGCCCTACGTGCGCTACATCCTGGACCTGGTGCTCAAACTGCATTCCCAGCGCCCGGCCAACAAGCTCTTCGTGGACCCCGAGGCCCACGCGCCCAAGTACAACAACAAGAAGCTGGAGATCCTGCCCCTGGCCTTCATCCGGGGCATGAACATCGAGAACGCCTTCGTCATCGTGGACGAATGCCAGAACCTTTCGCGCAACGAGGTGCGCAGCCTGCTCACGCGCATGGGCGAGGGGGTCAAGTGCGTCTGCCTGGGCGACACCAGGCAGGTGGACAACCCCTATCTCAACGAATCCAACAACGGGTTGAACTGGATCGTGCGCAAGTTCAAGGGCCAGTCCAACTACGCCCACATCGTGCTCAAGGGCGACCGTTCGCGCGGGCCCATCACCGACCTGGTGTTGAAGACCAAATTGTAGTCCTCCTCATGCCTTGGGGGCTGCGGCCCCCTCCCGGACAGGGGCGTCGGCCGGGCCGGCGCCCCTGTTCCCGTCATTCCCATCGCCGCGAATATCGTATAGGGTCCGGTTCCGGGCCGGCCGTCACAGAATTGTAACCTAGTTGTAATATTGCACCCGGGCGCGTGCCCGTGGCCGCGGCCTCAGCCTTGTCAATCCGGTTCTTTCGGCTCCTGCAAGGACACAACGCATGGATTTGTTCGATCTGTTTTTTTTCCTGTCCCTGGGGGCGGGATTTCTCATGGCCTTCAACCTGGGGGCCAACGACGTGGCCAACTCCATGGCCTCGGCCGTGGGGGCCCGCGCCATCACCGTCAAGCAGGCGGTGTTCATCGCGGGTAGCCTGAATTTCGTGGGCGCGGTGTTTCTGGGCTCCCACGTCACGGCCACGGTGAGCAAGGGCATCATCAATCCCGACATGATCGCGGATCCGCAGATCATCCTGCTGGGCATGTTCGCCTCGCTCATGGCCGCGTCGTGCTGGGTGCTGGTGGCGACGCTCACGGCCCTTCCCGTGTCCAGCACCCATTCCATAGTGGGCGCCATCCTCGGCTTCGGCATCGTGGCGGGCGGGCCCTCGGTGGTCAACTGGATGAAGCTCGGGGGCGTGGTCCTGTCCTGGTTCATCTCGCCGTTCCTGGCCGCGGGCATCGCCTTCGTGATCTTCACGCAGATCAGGCGCAACATCTTTTTGCAGAGCAATTTTCTTGAGCAGGCCAGGAAGTGGGGACCGCGCTGGATCGCCCTGACCATGGTCCTGGTGGGCTTCTCGTTCCTGTTCAAGACTCCGGTGGGCAAGCAGCTGTCGCTTGCCTGGTACGAGACCCTGGCCCTCATCGGGCTGTTGGCGGCGGGCGCCTGGGTGGTGGGCGCGCGCATGACCTACGGCCTGTCCATGCGGGTGGAGGAGAGCGCCGAGGGCGTGGAGGCCATCTTCCGCAAGATGCAGATCTTCACGTCCTGCTACGTGGCCCTGTCCCAGGGGGCCAACGATGTGGCCAACGCCATCGGCCCCATCGCGGCCATCTACGTGCTGGCCAAGCAGGGGGCCTTCCTGGCCAAGGCCGAGGTGCCCATTTGGCTCCTGGCCCTGGGCGGGGCGGGCATCGCCCTGGGCATCTGCCTTCTGGGGCACAAGGTCATGCGGACCGTGGGCGAGAAGATCACGACCCTGACCAATACGCGAGGGTTCGCCGTGGACTTCGCGGCGGCCACCACGGTGCTCGTGGCCTCCAAACTGGGATTGCCGGTCTCCACGACCCATGCCGCCGTGGGAGCGGTCACGGGCGTGGGCCTGGCGCGCGGTTTCAAGGCGGTGGATTTCACAGTGTTGGGGCATATCGTGGTCTACTGGTTGTTGACCGTGCCCATAGCGGCGTTGACGTCCATTGTGTTCTTCAAGATTTTGACGTGGACAATCGGGTAACATTGGTGGATTCTGCGGGTGGAAAAGGAGAGACAGCATGAGGTTGCCCTTTTTTGGTATTTTGGCTGACCGGAGCCCCCTCGACGGGCTGGTGGAGCATTACACGAAGATCAACGAGTGCGTTGACGTGATCAGGGAGAGCCTGGAGTGCTATGTGGCGGGCGGGGCCTGCCGCGATTTCGTCGAGCTCGTGAAACAGGTGGACGAGATCGAGAACCAGGCCGACCTCATCAAGCGGCGCATCCGCAACCATCTTCCGCGCGGGCTGTTCATGCCCGTGGATAAGAACCTGTTCCTGCAATACACCAAGGCGCAGGACAACGTGCTGGACGAGGCCCAGGAGGCCATGCAGTGGCTGGCCATGCGCGCCGTGGAGGTGCCCGCCGAGTTCCAGAAGACCATCATCGCCATGCTGGAGGAGGTGGACACCATCTCCGAGATGCTGGGCGAGGCCTTGAAGGCCACCCTGGGGCTGGTGAATATCGAGCACCTGGACCGGCGCGGCACCAAGGACAAGTTCTGGTCCATCCGCCGCAAGCGTAGCCGGATCTTCAAGATGAAGAACCAGTTGTGCAGCGACATCTACAAGACGGACATGGACTTCAAGGACATCTACCAGCTCATCCACTTCGTGGAGAAGCTGGACGGCATGGCCCACAACACCGAGAACTGCGCGGACATCCTGCGCTCCATGATCGCGCGCTGACCCGCGCCGCACAGGACGAACGAACGCCCCCCGCCGCAAGGCCGGGGGGCGTTTTTTTATCGGTTCCGCGTGCGTGGGGATCAGCCCGCCGGGGCCTCGGCCGCCATTTCGAGCAGTTCGCCGAGGATGGATTCGGCCGTGGCCATGAGCCCGGGGCAGATGGTCTTGGCGGCGTCGCGCTTGGCCGCGATCTTGTCCTCGCGGGTCAGGGCCAGGTCCTGGCCCGTGAGCGCGGAGCACTGGATGGAGCCGTGGCGGGCCGCGAACTCGTCCGTGAAGCGGCGCACCAGGGTGTACGTCGCGCGCCTGGCCTTCTGGTCGAAGGGGTCCTCGGGGGCGTGCGCCAGGCCGATGACCGCGACGGCCCCCGTGACCGCACCGCAGGGGCCGCCCATGCCGCCGATGCCGCCGCCGAAGCAGCTCATGGCGCGGCGCAGCTCGGCCGTGGGCAGGCCCAGGCGTTCGGCGAACAGCGTGGCCACGGCCTCGGAGCAGGACATGCCCTTGAGCAGGCGGGCGGCGGATTCACAGGGAGCGGGGACGTGATTCATTGGAAGTTCTCCTGAATGAGTGGGGTAGAGGATCAGCCGAAGAGTCGAATGAGCATGATGTCCAGGGTGTCGTGTATGTGGTCCCAGCCTTCGTCGGAGCGCAGGTCCGCGCCGCCCATGCTGCCGCGGCGCATGGAGGCCACCAGCAGGTGGTTTACGGCCCCGGCCACGAGGGTCAGGACCATGGCCGCGTCCAGGGAGTGGGGCGCGCTCCGGCCCAGGCGGTCAAGAAGCTCCAGGGCCATGCGCTCGCGCCGCGCGTTGACGATGTCCGTGAGCTCGTTGCGTTCCACCATCTCCCAGGCCAGGATTTCGATGGACTGGGGCCGGGCCAGGATGGCCCTGGTGAAGTTGCGGAAATACCGGGACAGGAGCTTGGCCGGTGGGCAGGGGGAGGGCAGGTCCCCGGTGCCCTGGAGGAGTTCCTCCACCGGGGGCCAGAACTCCTCGCTGCGGGCGTAGGCGCTGACCAGCTCCTGCAGCCCGCCGAAATATCTGTAGATGAGGACCTTGTCCACGCCCGCGTCGCGGGCGATGTTGTTCACGCCGAGCGCCCGGAAGCCCTCGCTGGCCAGGATGCGGCCCACCGAGGCCACGAGCCTGCGTTCGGTTTCCTTCCTGTTGTTACATCGCGCCTTGGTGGCCATCGCTCCTCCCGTGCTTTCCGTCACTGGTTGGTGACACAAGCCCGGGTGGCTGTCAATGCCCCGGCGGAACAAAGAAAACGGGGCCTGCGGCGCGCGCCGCGGGCCCCGTGGGGGAATGCGGTCTAGAAGCGTTCGTAGTTGTGCTTCACGCTCACGCCTTCGGCGATGAAGATGGCGGTCTCGGCCACGTTGGTGGACAGGTCGCCCACGCGCTCCAGGCAGCGGGTGGCCAGGATGGTGTTCACCGCGCGGCGCACGCCCGTGACCTCGGTGACCATGTCGTCCATGGTCTTCTTGAGGATGCGCACGTTGAGGTCGTCGGCCTTGTGGTCCATGCGGCAGACCTCGGCGGCCTTGTCCGGATCCTCCTCCTTGAGGGCCTCCAGGGACAGGCGCAGCATGTCCTGGGCCACCTGCACCATCTCCTCCAGCATGGGGCTCACGGGAACCTCGGGCAGCTTGGAGAGGAAGATGGTCTTCTCCGCGATGTTCACGGCCTCGTCGCCGATGCGCTCCAGGTCGATGACCACCCGGCGCGCGCCGGTGATGAAGCGCAGGTCGCGGGCCACGGGCTGCTCGCGGGCGAGCAGCAGCAGGCTGTACTCGTCGATCTCAAGCTCGATGCGGTTGACCTCGACGTCCTTCTCGATGACCTGTTCGGCCAGGTCCACGTCCTTGGTGAGCAGGGCCTTGCAGGCGTCCTGCACGGCGCGCTCCGCATAGGCCGCCATGTGCAGGACCTTCATCCTCAGTTCTTCGATTTGTTTGTGAAACTGCCTTTCCATGATGGTCTCCTACCCGAAACGGCCGGTAATATAGTCCTCGGTCTGCCTGTTCTTCGGCCGAGTGAAAAGGGTCTCCGTGGCGTCCGCCTCCACGAGTTCGCCCATGTAGAAGAAGGCCGTGACGTCGGACACGCGCGCGGCCTGCTGCATGTTGTGGGTCACGATGATGATGGTCAGCGCGTCCTTGAGCTCGTGGATCAGCTCCTCGATCTTCTGCGTGGCGATGGGGTCCAGGGCGCTGGCGGGCTCGTCCATGAGCAGCACTTCGGGCTGCACGGCCAGGGCCCGCGCGATGCACAGGCGCTGCTGCTGGCCGCCGGACAGGCCCAGGGCGGACTCGTGCAGCCGGTCCTTGACCTCGTCGAACAGGGCGCCCTGCCTGAGGCTCTCCTCCACGCGCTCGGCGATGGCGGTCTTGTCCCGCCAGCCGTTGACGCGCAGGCCGTAGGCCACGTTCTCGAAGATGGTCTTGGGGAAGGGGTTGGGCTTCTGGAAGACCATGCCCACGCGCCGGCGCAGGTCCACCACGTCCAGCTTGGGGGAATAGATGTCCTCGGTGTCCAGGCTGACCTTGCCCTCCACACGGGTCCCGGCGATGAGGTCGTTCATGCGGTTCAGGCACCGCAGGAAGGTGCTCTTGCCGCAGCCCGACGGGCCGATGAGGGCCGTGACCTTGCATTCCTCGAAGGCTAGGCTGATGCCCTTCAAGGCCTTGAAGTCCCCGTAGAAGAAGTCGAGGTGCTCAGCCGACATTTTGTGTGCGTGCATGTCGTCGTCCGTATCTTTGCCTGACGGGCCGGAGCCCGTGGTTGAGGGACCGCGCCGCGCGTGACCGCGATGCGACCCGTTGTGCAACCGCCCGGTGCGGGGCCCTAGAGGTTCGTGGGCACGTCGCCCCCGGCGCCCGCCGAGGGCATGGTGAACTGGAAGATGGACCCCGTGTCCGCGTCGTGCCTGTTCTCGGCCCAGATGCGGCCGCCCAGGCGCTCGACGATGTGCTTGCAGATGGCCAGGCCCAGGCCCGTGGAGCCCGAGGACCCGCTGCGCGTGCGGTGTTTCTCCACGCGGTAGAAGCGTTCGAATATCCTCGTGGCGTCCTCCTTGGGGATGCCCGGGCCCTGGTCGCTGACGGCGAAGGTGGCCGTTCCCTGGTCCAGGCGGTAGTCCACGGACACGTCCGAATTCTCGGGACCGTACTTCACGGCGTTTTCGATCAGGTTACGAAAGACCTGCACCAGGCGGTCGAAATCCGCCATCACGGGCACCCCTTCCTCGGGCAGGGTGGAGGACAGGGCGATGCCCTTGGCCTCGGCCAGGGGCTCGCAGGCCCGGAAGGCCTCCATGAGCGCCTCGGCCGCGTTGATGCGGGTCGGGGAGAACTGCTGGGCCCCGCTCTCCAGGCGCGACAGGGACAGGAGGTCCTCCACCATCTTGGTCATGTGGTCCGCGTTCTTGAGGATGATCTCCAGGAATTTGAGGCTGGCCTGCGGGTCCAGCTCCTGGTTGGTGATCAGCGTCTCGGAGTAGCCCTTGATGGTGGTCAGCGGCGTGCGCAGCTCGTGGGACACGTTGGCCACGAAGTCCCGGCGGATGCGCTCCAGGCGCTTGAGCTCGCTGATGTCGTGGAACACGATGATGGCGCCCAGGGACGAGTCCGAGGCGTCCAGGCGCACGATGGTCACGTCGTAGATGCGGTTGGGCTCGGGCTCGATCTGCAGGGCCCAGATGGTGCGCTCGGGCTCCTCGGCCGGGGACAGGGCCAGGTCGCAGGTGTCCTGCAGCTCGGGCGAGAGCACGATCTCCAGGGGCCTGCGGCCGGTGTACTGTGTGGCGTCGGGGAAGATGCGGGCCAGGGCGGAGTTGACCTTCACGATGTGGCCCTTGTCGTCCAGGACCATCAGGCCCTCGCGCATGCCGTTCAGGATGCCCTCCACCTCGCCGGCCTGCTCGGAGATGGTGGCGATCTGCGAGGCGATGGACGCGGCCATGTTGTTGATGGCCTTGGCCAGGGGTTCGAATTCCGTGCCCGGATAGAAGCGCAGGCGCTTCTTGTAGTCGCCCTCGCCGATGGCCTTGGCCACGGCGCTCATCTCGGCCATGGAGCGGCTTACGCTGCGCGAGAGGATCACCGAGAGCACGAAGGCCAGACCCAGGGCCAGGCCGAAGACCAGGAGAAAATTGTTCTGCAGCCGCTCAAGGCGGCTCTTGATGTCCGAGGAGGGCAGGGACAGGCGCAGGAACCCCTTGGGCACGCCCGCCAGGCTGTCCACTCGCGTGGCCGCGTAGATCAGCTCCTTGCCCAGGGTGGCGCTGTAGCGGATGCTGATGCCGTATTCCCCTTCCTCGGCCTGGAGGATCTCGGGGCGCTGGCCGTGGTTGTCCAGGTCCGGCACGCGGGCGTAGGACACGTGGGAGTCCGCCAGGACCCTGCCGCCCGTGTTGACGTAGGTGATGCGCGCATCCAGGCGGCTGCCCAGGATCGTGAGCCAGTTCTGTAGGTCCCGTTCGTTCTCGAAGGAACCGTGTTCGGCGATGAGCAGGGAGGCCAGGCGCAGTTCGCGCACGGCCCCGGCCTCGGCGTCGTCCAGGATCTCGTCCCGGAACAGCTGCCGGGCGTAGAAGGTCGGCAGGAGCAGCGCCAGGCCGATGACTACGACGAAGGCCAGCAGAAGCCGTGTCCTGAAGGTCATGAACGAGGGCATGGTTATTCCTTGAACCGGTAGCCGACGCCGCGCACGGTCTCCACGAGCTGGGCGTGGTCGCCGAGCTTCTGGCGCAGCCTTCTGACGTGGGTGTCCACGGTGCGGGCGTAGCCCTCGAACTCGTAGCCCCAGACCGTGGTCAGGAGCTGGTCGCGGGTGCGCACCCGGGGGCTGGACTTGATGAGTTCGGCCAGGAGCTTGAACTCCGTGGCCGTGAGCACGATCTCCTCCTCGTCGGCGAAGACCTTGTGGGCCTCCAGGTCGATGCTCAGGCCGTCGCGCTGCAGGGTGGAGCGCACGGGGGCGGGCCCGCCGGCGCGGCGCAGCACCGCGCGCACCCTGAGCATCAGTTCGCGGAAGCTGAAGGGTTTGACCACGTAGTCGTCGGCGCCCAGTTCCAGGCCCACGATGCGGTCAACCTCCTCGCTGCGCGCCGTGAGCATGATCACGGGGGTCTGCGCGGTCTCGGCGTCCCTTTTCAGTTCCTTGCAGATATCGAATCCGTCCATGCCCGGCAGCATCAGGTCCAGGAGGACCAGGTCCGGGCGCAGTCGCCTGGCCATGGCCAGGCCTTCCAGCCCGTTCATGGAGGTGTGGACCTCGAACCCGGCGGACTCGAAATTGAATTGCAGCAGTTGCAGGATGTCTTCGTCGTCTTCGACGATCAGGATGCTTTCCTTGCTCATGTCTTCTCCATGGCGACCGCCTTGGCCCGTCGCGTTTGTGCCGTGCTATACACACCTGCCCTGTGACGGGAGTATTGTTGCCGGGTTACAACTGGGTGACATTTCTCAAGAGCAAGGACAACCACCTTGAATGGTTGACTTTGCCAGGTTCATCAAATTGTAAAGAACAGCGGGCGGGCTCAGGCCGAGAGCAGTTCCCGGGCCAGGGCCTCGCCCTGCGGGCCGCCTCCGGCCATGCGCGAGAGCTCGGCGAACACGTCGCTTTCTTCCAGGCGCGCGCAGTTCACGGAGGTGGCCTCGCCGGCCACGTCCTTGCGGATCTGGAAATGGCGGTCCGCCAGGGCCGCGAGTTGCGGCCAATGGGTGATGAGCACCACCTGCTGCCGGGAGGAGAGGTCCGTGACGCGGCGGCCCACGGCGGTGAGCGTCAGGCCGCCGATGCCCGCGTCCACCTCGTCGAAGATCAGGGTGGGCAGCGACTCGCGGGTCATGAGCCCCACCAGGGCCAGGAGAAAACGTGACAATTCGCCGCCGGACGCGATCTTGTCCAGGGGCTGGGGCGGCTGGCCCGGGTTGGGCACCCAGAGCATGCGCGCCCGGTCCTCGAACAGCCCCGGGTGCACCTCCTGGGGCGTGAACTCGAAGCGCATCTGCACGGACTTGTCGAAGCCAAGGCCCTTGAGGTCCCCGGCCAGGCTTTCGGCGAGCCGGCCGGCGGCCTCGCGCCGGGCCGCGCCCAGGGCCGAGAGCAGCGAGTCGAGCTCGGCGGCCAACTCCTCCTCGCGGCGGGCCAGGCGCTTTTCGTCCAGGGCGCAGGAATCCAGGAAGGACAGGTTTTCCTCGATCTCCGCGCGGAAATCCACGATCTCGCCCAGGGAGCGGTTCAGCTTGCGCCGGAGTTGGGCCAGCTCGTACAGCCGCGCCTCGACCTTCTCGGGGTCGTAGCCGCCCCCGGCGTCGGACTCGGCCGAGCGCAGACGCCTGTCCAGTTCGCCCAGGCGCAGGCGGAACTCCTCCCAGGCCTCGGCCTCGGCGGCCCAGTCCTCGTCCAGGGAGGCCAGGGCCTCCAGGGCGCGCACCAGGGCGACGGAGCGGTCCAGGAGCCCCTCGCCCTGGCCGTGCAGGGCCTCCAGGGCGTCGGCGGCGGCCTCCTGGGCCCGGGCGGCGTCCTTGTGGGCCTTGCGGGCCTCCATGAGGCGCTCCTCCTCCCCGGCCTGGGGGTCCACCTTGGCGATTTCCTTGGCCTGGTATTCCAGATACTCGCGCCGGGCCGTGAGGTCGCGGATCTTGTCCGCCAGCTCGCCGCGCTCGGCGGCCACGGCGCGCAGGTCCGCGAGCAGGGATTCGCGGCGCTCCAGGAGCGCCGGGTCGGGCAGGAAGCGGTCCAGGATGCGGGCCTGGTAGGCCGGGGATAGCAGGCGCTGCTGCCCGTGCTGGCTGGTGTGCCAGATCAGGCGCTGGCGCAGGTCCTGCACCGCGTTCTGGGAACTCAGGGAATCGTTGACGAACAGGCGGCTGCGGCCCGTGTCTCCGGCCAGTTCGCGGCGGATGACCAGCTCCTCGCCGTCCTGCACGAAGAGGCCCTCCACCACGGCCTTGCCCGTGGGGTCGCGGACCATGGAGGATTCCAGCTTGTCGCCGAGCAGGAAATTCAGGGAGCGCAGGATGAAGCTCTTGCCCGCGCCGGTCTCGCCCGTGAGCACGTTCAGGCCCGGGGCCAGCTCCAGTTCCAGATCCTCGATGAGGGCGAGGTTGCGTATCCTGAGCAGTTCCAGCATGGCCGGACTCTAGCCCAGCCCCAGGACCGACGCAAGCAACCCTCGCAACGCGCTGAAAACGGCCCGTCTGCTTCGTTGCTTCGGCTGGAACGGACCCTCATGTATTGGGATACGCATCGGTCCCGTTCCAGCCTTGCGCCTCGCATCCGAACGGTTTTGAGCGCTTTGCGAGGGCCAGGGTGGGGTCCGGGCATGAGGATAGCCCCCTCCTCGTCGGGTGGATGAGGAGAGGTCCGGTTCGTTTCGGTTTCGGCCTTGCAGACGGGGCCTTTTCAGCGCTTTGCGAAGGCCAGGCTGAGGCCCAGGGCCATGAGCACCGATCCGCCCACGCGGTTCAGGGTCCGGCCCGCCCCGGGCCGCCGGCGCAGGCGCGCGGCCAGAACCCCGGCGGTGAGGCCCACCAGGGAGAAGCAGATCCAGGTCAGGACGATGAAGGTCGCGCCGAGCACCGCCATCTGCACGGCCGGGTGCGCGCCGCCCTGGCGGATGAACTGCGGGAAAAAGGCCAGGAAGAAGATGGCCACCTTGGGGTTCAGGATGTTGGCCAACACGGACTGGCGGAACACGGCCCGGGCGGGCTTGCCCGCGTCCGCGCCGTCCTGCGCACCCTGGTCCGGCGCGGGCGCGCGGAACATGCACAGGCCCAGGTAGAGCAGGTAGGCCGCGCCCGCGTACTTGACCACGGCGAAGGCCGTGGCCGAGGAGGCCACCAGGGCCGAGACCCCGAGGATGGCCGCGGTCACGTGCACGATGTTGCCCAGGCTGAAGCCCGCGGCGGCGGCCAGGGCCGCCCCGCGCCCCTGGGCCGCGCCCCGGGTCATGACGTAGATGATGTCCGGCCCTGGCGCGAAGATCAGGGCCAGGGACGCGCCGCAGAACACGAGCATCTGCTCCGGGCTCATGCCGCGCCTCCGGCGGCCAGCAGGGCGATCCTGGCCAGGGTGTCCAGTTCCTCGGAAAAGGCCGCCGCCTCCAGGGGCGCGGCCCCGCGCACCACCAGGCCGTGGTTGCCCATGAACACGGCGCGGTGCGTCGCCGCCGCCCGGCCCACGGCTTGGGCCAATTCCTCGCCGCCCGGGGGCAGGGCCTCGATCTCCGTGAGCTCGGCCTGGTACATGGCCGCCTCGAACAGGGGCAGGTCCACCCGCGCCTTACCGCTGCGCAGGGCGTGGGCCAACAGGTGCGGCGGGTGGGTGTGCACCACGGCCCGGGCCTCGGGCGCGTTGCGGTAGACCTCCAGATGCGCCCCGGCCTCGGTGGAGGGGCGGTCCAGGCCCAGCACCCGGCCCGTGGCGATGTCCATGAGCGTCAGGTCCCCGGGGGCCAGGAAGCCCTTGGCCGCGCCCGAGCGGGTGATGACCATGGTCTCGCCCAGGCGCACGGACACGTTGCCGTTGAACCCGGAAAACAGGCCGCGTCGCCAGCCCATGGCGCAGGCCTCGCGGATCTCCTCGGCCACGGAGGCGGGGATGTCCCGGCCCCAGTCCCGGGCGCGGGGGCATTCGTTGCCAGCGGACTTGATGTCCACCACCGGGGTGCCGTCCAGGACCTCCAGGTGGTCCACTCCCAGGCGCGTGCCGTCCACGAAGGTCAGGCGGCAGCGGTGCAGGCCGATGGGATTGGGCCGGTCCGGGGAGCGGGTGTTGAACACGCCCCGCTTGGGGATGTTCTCGTCCCCCCTGGGATGCACCTGCATGTAATGGCGTCCGGCCTCGTGCAGCCAGGTGAAGAGCAGCACGTCCTGGCCGGGGGTGAGCGTGTGCATGGCCTCGGCGAACGCCGGGTCGATCTCCACCACGGCCTCGGGCGCGCCCTCGCTGTACTGCTTGGGGCACTGCTCGCGACTGGTGAGGGGCGAGCGCACGCGGCCCAGGATGGTCAGTTCCCTGTTCACGGCTGTTTCTCCTTGGCGCGGAAATGGTCGAAACCCGCGTCCGGTGCGGGTTCGTTGTTCAGGATCAGGCCCGGGCGGTCCGTGACCGCGCCGATGACGAGGGTCTCCGGCAGCGCGCTGGCGAGGGCGTCCGCGGCCTCGGGGGGCGCGGCGGCCAGGAGGGCGTAGTCCTCGCCGCCCAGATAGGCGAAGCGCGCCGGGTCCTGCCCGGTCTCGGCGCACCAGACCGGGATTTCGGGGTCCAGGGCCTGTTCGGCAATCTCCAGCCGGGCCCCCAGGCCCGGGCCCAGCAGCCGGGGCAGGTCCTGGGCCAGCCCGTCGGACACGTCCATGCAGCCCGTGGCGCCCGCTTCGGCCAGACGCAGTCCCTCGGCCACCCTGGGCCGGGGCCTGAGGTGCGCGGCCGCGCAGCGCGGCAGGCGGCGCGCCGCCGCGGGGCCAATGCCCTCCAGGGCCTGGAGTCCGGCGCGGGCCTGGCCCAGCCCGCCTACCGCGAGCAGGGCGTCGCCCGGGCGCGCCGTGCGCGTGAGCACTCGGCCCGTGGGCCCGGGCTCGCCCCAGATGGTCAGGCACAGGCCCAGCATGGGCGCCTTGGACAGGTCCCCGCCCGTGAGGGCCAGACCGTGTTCCCGGGCTAGCGCGGCCATGCCCGCGAACAGGCCGTCCCAGAACGTTTCGTCCTGGCCCGCGCCGCCTGGCGGGACCATCAGCCCCAGGCTGAAGCCCAGGGGGCGGCAGCCCATGGCCGCGATGTCCGAGACGTTCACGGCCAGGGCCTTGTGGCCGATGGCCTCGGCCGGGAAGTAGGACCGGCGGAAATGCACGTCCTCCAGGAACAGGTCCGTGGACAGGACCAGGTTTCCGGAGCAGGCTAGGCGCGCGCAGTCGTCGCCCCGGGACAGGGGCGTGTGCGGGTGCGCCAGGGGGAAGTGGCGGTCCACGAGGCGCAGGAATTCCTGCTCCGAGGCCGGGGAACGGGTGGGCATGCGGTCTCCTTGCTGTTGGCCGGGCGCGGCCAAGGGCACGGTAAACGATATCCCCGGGGAAGAAAACCGTCCGCCAAGGAGCAGGAACCGGAGGGTCACACGATCGCCACGCCCCCGGGATAGTTTGCCGTTTTAGCGGCCGGTTCCGAGGCGTTTAGCCGAATATCCTTGAATGGCGGGCATGATGCGTTGCACGCGGGCCGCCGCTGTGGCAAAGTGTCCGATGAGGGGACAAGGCAGCAATGCCGGAGACGGAAAGAGAGGAACGCCGAACATGGCAGTGAAGAACGCGGTGAAGAGCCGCCTGTACGAAAAGACCATCGTCGACTACGCGGCCAAGGACAACGGCTTTTTCATCGCCCTGAGCCACGACCAGCACTTCCTGAAGATGCTCCGCCAGGTCCTGAACAAGGATCTCTTCGTGGGCACGGACCGCATCCGCACCGCCCAGGAGGAGAACGGCCTGCTCAAGGAGCTCAAGGCCTTCGACCAGCGGACCAAGGGCCAGGGCCGTCCCCTGGTGCTCATCGAGCGCGTGCTGCACAACCGCAGCACCCTGCCCTTCATCAAGAACCTGAAGACCCTGTACCCGGACCTGCACGTGGTGGTCTTGACCGCCGAGGTGGAGCGCCAGGTGCTCATCCTGCTGCACGAGATCGGGGTCAGCAATTTCATCACCAAGCCCGTGAGCGTGAACACGCTCATCGAAAAGCTGGCCTTCACCATCAAGCCCCAGGGCAAGATCGGCCAGTACCTGGACCGGGCCAAGGACCATCTGGCCAAGGGCCTCTGGGACGAGGCCGAGGCCCTGGCCGCCAAGGTTCTGGAGCTCAAGCCCGGCAGCCCGGCGGCCCTCATGGTCCGGGGTGACGCGGAAAAGGGCAAGGGCGAGGTGCAGGCCGCCGAGGCCGCGTACCTGGAGGCCCACAAGGGCGCGTCCCTGTACCTGGAGCCCCTGAAGAAGCTGGCCAGCCTCTACGAGGACGAGGGGGACCTGGAAAAGCAACTCTCCTACCTCAAGAAGCTGGACCGCCTCTCGCCCCTGAACGTGGAGCGCAAGATCAACATGGGCGAGATCCACATGGAGTTCGGCGACGTGGAGGCGGCCGAGCAGTGCTTCGAGCAGGCCGTGGCCAACGCGCGCAAGGAAGCCCAGCTGATGATGGAGGAGATTCGCCGCTCCATCGCCGAGAAGTGTATGGACAAGGCCCCGGCCATGGCCGAGAAGTTTTTCCGCTCCATCATCGAGTCCAAGGCCGGCGCCCTGCGCGAGGCGGACATCGAGACCTTCAACCGCCTGGGTATCGCCCTGCGCCGCCAGGGCCGCTGGCAGGACGCCGTGTCCGAGTACGACCAGGCCCTGGGCATCTGCCCGGACGACGAGAACCTGCACTTCAACCGCGCCGTGGCCCTGTCCGAGGGCGGCAGGCACCGCGAGGCCCATTCCGCCCTGCAGCGGGTCCTGGACCTCGTGCCCGACTTCGGCCAGGAGAGCGCGGTGCTGTCCTTCAACATCGGCATCATGTTCGCCAACGTGCGCAAATCCGAGGATGCGGGCAGATACTTCCGCCACACCCTGGACCTGGACCCCGGGCACCAGGGCGCGCGCAAGATGCTCCAGGGCCTCTAGGCCCCGTCACGTCGCGTCTGGACTTGGACGCCGCGCCGGGCTAGCATGCCATGTGCTGAATAGTCCGCAATCCCCGGAGGCCGCATCATGCAGCGCAAGGGTGGCGTCGTCCACGGCGTGAGCCTGCTCACCGACCACGACATCTACCTCTTCAAGGAGGGTCGCCACTTCCGGCTTTACGAGAAGCTGGGGGCGCATCCCATGGAGGTCGACAGGAGTTCCGGGACCTTGTTCGCGGTCTGGGCGCCCAACGCGCGCTCGGTGTGCGTGTGCGGGGACTTCAACTATTGGGACCGCGCGAACCACGCCCTGGCCCCGCGCCCGGACGGCTCGGGCATCTGGGAGGGCTTCCTCCCCGGGGTGGGGCGCGGCACCCAGTACAAATACCACATCGTGTCCCGCGAGGGCGGCCACGAGGCGGACAAGGGCGACCCCTTCGCCTTTCTCTGGGAGGGCGCCCCGGGCACTGCCTCGGTGGTCTGGGACCTGGACTATTCCTGGGGCGACGGGGAGTGGATGGCCTCGCGCGGGGCGCGCAACGCCCTGGACGCCCCCTGGAGCGTGTACGAGGTGCACGCGGGCTCCTGGCGGCGGGACCACGGCGACGGGTTCCGCTCCCTGCACTGGGGCCAACTGGCCGAGCAGCTGCCCGGGTACGCGGCGGACATGGGCTTCACCCACGTGGAGCTGTTGCCCGTCATGGAGCATCCCTTTTTCGGGTCCTGGGGCTACCAGACCGTGGGCTATTTCGCGCCCACCAGCCGTCTGGGCCCGCCCCAGGATTTCATGCGCCTGGTGGACGCCCTGCACCGGGCGGGGGTGGGCGTGATCCTGGACTGGGTGCCCTCGCATTTCCCCCTGGATGGGCACGGCCTGGCCTTTTTCGACGGCACCCACCTCTTCGAGCACGAGGACCCCAGGCGCGGCTACCATCCGGACTGGCATTCGGCCATCTTCAACCACGGCCGCTACGAGGTGCGCTCGTTCCTCATCTCCAGCGCCCTGTTCTGGCTGGACCGCTACCACGCCGACGGCCTGCGCGTGGACGCCGTGGCCTCCATGCTCTACCTGGACTATTCCCGCAAGGACGGGGAGTGGGAGCCCAACGCCTTCGGCGGGCGCGAGAACCTGGAGGCAATCGAGTTCCTGCGCAGCCTGAACCGCGCGGTGTACGCGGACCATCCCGACGTGCAGACCGTGGCCGAGGAGTCCACGGCCTGGCCCATGGTCAGCCGCCCGGTGCACATCGGCGGCCTGGGCTTCGGCATGAAGTGGAACATGGGCTGGATGCACGACGCCCTGGAGTATTTCTCCAAGGCCCCGGTGTTCCGCCGCTTCCACCAGAACCTCTTGACCTTCGGCATCTGGTACGCCTTCAGCGAGAATTTCATGCTGCCCCTGTCCCACGACGAGGTGGTGCATGGCAAGGGCTCCCTGTACGGCCGCATGCCCGGGGACCAGTGGGCCAAATGCGCGGGCCTGCGCGCCCTGTACGGGTTCATGTACGCCCACCCGGGCAAGAAGCTCCTGTTCATGGGCGCGGAGCTGGGCCAGGTGCCCGAGTGGAACCACGACCAGGAGCTGGAATGGCATCTCCTGGATGTGCCCGCCCACCGGGGGGTGCGGGACTTCCTGCGCGACCTGAACCGCGTGTACCGCGCCGAGCCCGCCCTGCACGCCGTGGATTTCTCGGCCGAGGGCTTCGAGTGGGTGGACTTCCACGACGCCGACGCCGGGGTGGTCTCCTTCGTGCGCAAGGCCCCGGGCGCGGCCCCGGTGCTCTGCGCGTGCAACTTCACCCCCGTGGCGCGCGACGGCTATCTGGTGGGCGCGCCGCGCCCGGGCTTCTGGCGCGAGCTCCTCAACTCCGACGCCGAGGCCTACGGCGGCTCGGGCCGGGGCAACCTGGGCGGGTGCGCGACCCGGCCCGTGAAGGCCCAGGGGCGGGACCAGAGCCTGGCCCTCTGCCTGCCGCCCCTGTCCGTGGCCTATTTCCGCTGGGAGGAGGGCGGCGAATGATAGCCGCCCTGGCGCGCCGCTCCTCGGGCCTGCTCATGCACGTCTCCAGCCTGCCCTCGCGCTACGGCGTGGGGGACATGGGCTCCGGGGCCCGGCGCTTCGTGAACTTCCTGGCCCGCGCCGGGCAGCGCTTCTGGCAGATCCTGCCCCTGAACCCCACCTCGCCGTTTCTGGGCAATTCGCCGTATTCCAGCCACAGCCTGTTCGCGGGCAACCCCCTGTTCATCAGCCCGGAACGCCTGGCCGCCGACGGCTGGCTGCGCCTGGCGGACATCCAGCGGGGCCTGCCCCCCGGGGGGCGCGGCGTGGATTTCGAGGCCGCGGAGGCCTACAAGCGCGGGCTCCTGGCCATGGCCTGGGAGCGCGGGCGGGAGAGGCTGGCGGACCACGAGGGCTTCGCGGCCTTTCGCGCCGAACACGACGCGGCCTGGCTGGACGACTTCGCCTGCTTCAGCGTGCTCAAAGAGCGCTTTTGCGGCGCGGCCTGGGACACCTGGCCAGAGGAATTCCGCCGCCGCGAGCCCGGGGCCATGGAACGCCTGCGCCGCGACGAGGCCGAGGGGCTGGAGCGGGCCCGGTTCACGCAATACCTGTTCTTTTCCCAATGGGCGGACGTGAAGGCCTACGCCAACGGGCGCGGGATATCCCTCATCGGCGACCTGCCCTTCTACCCGACCTTCGACAGCGCGGACGTCTGGGCCCACCCCGGGGCCTTCCAGCTGGATGGGGAGGGCCGGGCCCTGGTGGTGGCCGGAGTGCCGCCGGACTATTTCAGCGAGACGGGCCAGCGCTGGGGCAACCCGGTCTACGACTGGGAGGCCCAGGCCGGGGACGGGTATTCCTGGTGGGTCTCGCGCATCGCCCAGAACCTGCTCTGGGCCGACCTGATTCGTCTGGACCATTTCCGGGGCTTCGCGGCCTACTGGGTGGTGCCGCCCCACGAGGACACGGCCATGAACGGCTGGTGGGTGCCCGGGCCGGGCAGGGCGTTCTTCGACGCCGTGCGCGCTCGCTTTCCGGAACTGCCCGTCATCGCCGAGGACCTGGGGCTGATCACCGACGACGTGGTGGAACTGCGCGAGGGCTGCGGCCTGCCCGGGATGCGGGTGCTGCAGTTCTCCTTCGGCCCGGACGTGGGCGAGAGCGCCAACTCTCTGCACAACCACGAGCCGCACAGCGTGGCCTACCCCGGGACCCACGACAACAACACCGCCGCCGGGTGGTACGCCCGGGACCTGGGCGATGAGGGCCGCAGGCGGCTCAACGACTACCTGGGCCGCGACGTGACGCCCAGGGACGCGGCCTGGACGCTGATGCGCCTGGCCCTGGTTTCCTGTTCGCGCCTTGCCGTGATACCCATGCAGGACGTGCTGGGCCTGGGCGGCGAGGCGCGCATGAACGTTCCGTCCCTGGCCAAGGGCAATTGGTCCTGGCAGTGCGGACCAGAGGATTTGCGCCCGGCACTGGCGGACAGGCTGCGGCGGCTGTGCGCCCTGTACGGGAGGGTCTGAGGAAACCGTTTCAAACGTATGGGCGCGGTTGACTTCGCGCCGCATTTAGGGTTTTACAGTGGCGGCGCGCCTCGGGCGCGCGGCGCAGCAGCGCTCTCAAAGACGAAACCCAAGGATAGAACCATGTCGAACATCAAGTCCGCCGTAGCGGCCCTGGCCCTGGCCGTGAGCCTGGCCTGCTTGGCAACCCCCGCTTCGGCCACCACCGTATACGACCTGGAGCAGGCCGTGCAGCGCGCCCTGGAGGCCAACCCCAGCATGGAGGCCGCGCGCCACCAGTATCTGGGCGCGGAAGAGGGCCGCAAGGCCGCCCGCGGGGCGTTCCTGCCCTCGGCCACCGTGACCTACGGATACACCCGCTACCAGCGCAAGACCACCAACTCCTTCGGCAACTACAGCCGGGACAACGACGTCTGGGCCGCGACCTTCAACATCCACCAGCCCCTGTTCGCGGGCTTCAACATCCTCTCCAACTACCAGAAGGCGGAGCTGACCAAGGAGAACGCCGAGGCCAACGTGCGCAACGCCGAGCTGTCCCTGACCACCTCGGTGCAGCAGAATTTCCTGGGCCTGCTCAAGGCCCGCGAGGACGTGCGCAGCGCCGAGGACTCCGTGACCCGCTTGAAGGAGCAGCTCAAGGTCACCCAGGCCTTCTATGACGTGGGCCTCAAGCCGCGCCTGGACGTGCTCCAGGCCGAGGTGGACCTGGCCAGGGCCGAGGACACCCTCATCGCCGCCCAGAACGACGTGGCCACCCAGACCGTGCGCCTGAACACGCTCCTCAACCTGGACCTGGACGCGGACGTGGACTACCAGGGTGACCTCAACTACCAGCCCTTCACCATGGAGATCGACGAGGCCCTGGAGACGGCCTACAAGGATCGTCCGGACCTGTACATGGCCGCCAAGAGCGTTGATATCGCCGTCAAGGACAAGAAGATCACGGACAGCGCCTTCTACCCCCAGGTGGGCTTCGACTACGACTGGTCCACCTACGGCAACAGGCCCATCGCCCACGGCGACCAGTACCGCGACACCGACGTCAGCGAGTATTCCCTCGGGGTCACGGCTTCCTGGAAGTTCTGGGAGTGGGGCGCGACCTACTACGCCAGCCGCCAGGCCGGGGAGAACGTGAGCGCCCTGCTGCGCACGGCGGACAACACCCGCCAGGAGGCCACCTACGAGGTCAAGGTCAACCATCTGGCCATCCGCAAGGCCGCCGAGAGCATCCGCGTGAACAAGAAGGCCCTGGAGGCCGCGCAGGAGAGCTACCGCATGGCCAAGGCCCGCTACCAGGCCCAGGTGGGCACCAACACCGACGTGCTGGACGCCCAGGAGCGCCTGACCGTCGCCGAGGCCTCTTTGACAGCGGCCCTTGCGGATTACAAGATCGCCCTGTCCAAGCTCTATGCCTCCATCGGCAAGGAGAACCCCTCGCTGCTCAGCCAGTAGGGCGGGCGGCGCCAACGGACTTCGCGGCGGGGCCTTCGGGCCCCGCTTTTTTTTGCCCGGCGAGATTTTTCTGCGCCCGGCCCCCCCTTGAATGCTGCCAAAACAGCCGCTTTGTGCTATTTTTCTGGTGTGCGGGCCTTTTCATACTAAAACACTAGGATTATATCCCTTGGGTCGGCGGCGCATGCCGCCGCCGACCGGGAACATGCCCAAGGAGGTTCATCAATGTGGGAATATACTGACAAGGTTCGGGAATTGTTCCTGAACCCAAAGAACGCTGGGGAGCTCGAGGATGCCAACGCCGTGGGCGAGGTGGGAAGCCTGGCCTGCGGAGACGCCCTGAAGCTTTTCCTGAAGATCAACGACCAGGGCGTCATCGAGGACGCCCGTTTCCAGACCTTCGGCTGCGCCAGCGCCATAGCCTCGTCCTCGGCCCTCACGGAGATGCTCAAGGGCAAGACCGTGCAAGAGGCCGAGGGCATCACCAACAGGGACATCGCCGCGTTTTTGGGCGGCCTGCCCAAGGAGAAGATGCACTGCTCGGTCATGGGCCAGGAGGCCCTGGAGGCCTGCATCCGGAACTGGCGCGGCGAGGCCGAGCCGGACAAGATCACCGAGGGCGAGATAGTCTGCCACTGCTTCGGCGTCACCGACGTGGCCATCCGCCGGGCCATCCAGGAGAACGGCCTGGAGACCGTGGAGGACGTCACGTCCTTCACCAAGGCCGGGGGCGGCTGCGGCGATTGCCACGGCAGGATCCAGGAGATCCTGGACGAGGTGAAGGGCGTTGCGCGCCCCGAGGCGCCCGCGGCCGCGAAGCCCCTGACCAACCTCCAGCGCGTGCAGATGGTGACCCGGGCCATCGAGGAGATCGTCCGCCCGGGGCTGGCCCGCGACGGCGGCGACATCGAGCTGGTGGACGTGGACGGCAAGGACGTCGTCGTGGCCCTGCGCGGGGCGTGCGGCACCTGCCCCATGAGCCGTCAGACCCTTAGGGACTTCGTGGAACGGACCCTGCGCGAGCGGGTGGAGCCTGGCATCCGGGTCAAGGAGGCGGCGTCATGAGCGTGATCTATCTGGACAACAACGCCACCACCAGGGTGGACCCCGAGGTCCTGGGCGAAATGCTGCCCTTCTTCTCGGAACGGTACGGCAACCCGTCGAGCATGTACGCCTTCGGCGGCCTGGTGGGCGGGAGCCTGGCCCAGGCCCGCGAGCGCGTGGCCCAGGGCCTGGACTGCTCCCCGGAGGAGATCGTGTTCACGGCCTGCGGCACCGAGAGCGACAACGCGGCCTTCCACGCCGCCGTGAGCAAACAGCCGGACAAGCGCCACGTCGTGACCACCAAGGTGGAGCATCCCGCCGTGCTCAACGTGGCCGAGCGTCTGGAGAAGAACGGCTACGACGTGACCTGGCTCGGCGTGGACCACAAGGGCCGCCTTGACCTGGACGAACTGCGCGGCTCCCTGCGCGAGGACACGGCCCTGGTGTCCGTGATGTACGCCAACAACGAGACCGGCAACATCCATCCCCTGCCCGAGATCGCGGATATCGTGAAGGAGCGCGGCATCCTGCTGCACACCGACGCGGTGCAGGCCGTGGGCAAGGTGCCCTTCTCCCTCAGGGATCTGCCCGTGGACTATCTGGCCCTGTCCGGCCACAAGCTGCACGCGCCCAAGGGCGTGGGCGTGCTCTTCGTGCGCAAGGGGGCCCCCTTCGCGCCCTTCATGCTCGGCGGGCACCAGGAGCGCGGCCGCCGCGCGGGCACGGAGAACACCGCGGGCATCGTGGCTCTGGGCAAGGCCGTGGAGCTGGCCACCGCGCACATCGACGAGGAGCGCATCCGGGTCAAGGCCTTGCGCGACCGCCTGGAGCGCGGCCTGCTGGAGGCCATTCCCGACGTGCGGGTCAACGGCGACCCCGCGTCGCGCCTGCCCAACACCGTGAACCTGTCCTTCCGCAACGTGGAGGGCGAGGCCATCCTGCTGATGATGGACCAGCACGGCATCTGCGCCAGCTCGGGCTCGGCCTGCACCTCGGGCAGCCTGGAGCCGTCCCACGTGCTGCGGGCCATGGACGTGCCCTTCGACTTCGCCCACGGCTCCGTCCGTTTCTCCCTGTCGCGCTTCAATGGCGACGCGGACGTGGACACGGTGCTTGAGACGCTGCCCGGAATCATCGCCAGGCTGCGGGAGCTGTCGCCCTTCAAGGGCGGTGCCTGCTCCGGCTGACGGCGTCCCCCGGGCGGAGCCGGGGCGGCGCGCATCCTTCCAACGCATTACCGGGAGGTTCCCATGCGCATCGCGCGCGACATGTGCGAATTGGTGGGCCGTACGCCCATGGTTTTCCTGAACCGCCTGGCCGAGGGCTGCGCGGCACGGGTGGCCCTGAAGCTGGAGAGTTTCAATCCCTGCGGCTCCGTGAAGGACCGCCCGGGCCTGAACATGGTCCTGCGCGCCGAGGAGCAGGGCCTGCTCGGGCCCGGCGCGCGCCTGGTGGAGCCCACCAGCGGCAACACGGGCATCGCCCTGGCCTTTGTCTGCGCGGTCAGGGGCTACCGGCTGACCCTGACCATGCCCGAGAGCTTCAGCCTGGAGCGGCGCACGCTCCTGGCCGGGCTGGGCGCGGAGCTGGTGCTGACCCCGGCGGGGGAGGGCATGCCCGGGGCCATCGCCCGGGCCGAGGCCATCGCCCGCGAGACCGGGGCCTTCATGCCCAGGCAGTTCGACAACCCCGCCAACCCCGAGGTCCACAGCCTGACCACGGCCCAGGAGATATGGGAGGACACCGACGGGCTGGTGGACGTCGTCGTGGCGGGGGTGGGCACGGGCGGCACACTCACGGGCACGGCCCGGGCCCTCAAGGGGAAGAAGCCCGGCCTGCTGGCAGTGGCCGTGGAGCCCGAGGATTCCCCGGTGCTCTCGGGCGGCGCGGCCGGGCCCCACGGCATCCAGGGCATCGGCGCGGGCTTCGTGCCCGGCAACGCCGATGTCTCCCTGTACGACGAGATCGTGCGCATGCCCACGGCCGAGGCCCTGGCCACGGCCAGGCGGCTGATGCGCGTGGAGGGGGTGCTCTGCGGCATCTCATCCGGGGCCAACGTGGCCGCCGCCCTGCACGTGGCACGCAGGCCCGTGAACCAGGGCAAGCTCGTGGTGGCCGTGGTCTGCGACACGGGCGAGCGCTATCTGTCCACGGCCCTGTTCCAGGAACCGGGCGGTGAAACCGGAGGACCAAAGGCATGAAGACCCTGAACCACGTGGCCGACGAACTCTGCGATCCCGCCTCCTACGAGGTCGTGTACCACAGCCACCGCCGCCACGCGCCCATGCCCTCCAGCGAGATCACCAAGGATATCGTGGCGCGCCTGCGGGCGGTGCTTTTCCCGGGATATTTCGGATACTCCGACGTGGACTCCGAGAACATGCGCTCCCATGTGGGCGCGAACCTGGACAAGGTCTACCGGCTGGTGGCGGAGCAGATCCGGCGCGGCCGCTGCTTCACCTGCGCGCTCACGGACGGGGATTGCTCCGGCTGCGAGGAGGAGGCCCAGGACCTGTCCCGGCGGTTCATCGCCCGCCTGCCCGAGGTGCGGCGGCTGCTGTCCACGGACGTGCTGGCGGCCTATGAGGGCGATCCCGCGGCCAAGAGCCCGGGGGAGGCCATCTTCTGCTATCCCAGCATCCAGGCCATGACCAACTACCGCATCGCCCACGAACTGCACAACCTGGGCGTGGAGCTCATCCCGCGCATCATCACGGAGCAGGCCCACTCCCGCACGGGCATCGACATCCACCCCGGCGCGAAGATCGGCGAGCGTTTCTTCATCGACCACGGCACGGGCGTGGTCATCGGCGAGACCTGCGTCATCGGCGAGAACGTGCGCCTGTACCAGGGCGTGACCCTGGGGGCCAAGTCCTTCCCCAGGGACGAGAACGGCGCGTTCATCAAGGGCATCCCCCGGCATCCCGTGGTGGAGGACGACGTGATCATCTACTCCGGGGCGACCATCCTGGGGCGCGTGACCATCGGCAAGGGCTCGGTCATCGGCGGCAACGTCTGGCTGCTCACGGACGTCCTGCCGGGCACCAAGGTCATCCAGGTCCCGGCGGGAGGGGCTCAGGACCAGAGCGGCAACCTGTTGGGGAATCCGGAAGAGTAGCCCGCGCGTCCAAGTGGGGCTTCTTTACGGCCAACCAGCGGAGCGTGGGCCGGGGCATTCCAAAACGTCTGCTCACGCCTTGCGCCACTGAAGGCAGTTGAGCATTCCGTTCCAGAGGTACGAGATGCGAGGCGCAAGAAAACAGCACGACCGACGCGTATCTCAATACGCGAGGTTGTGCCGTTTTCGCAGCAACGAAGCAGATTGTGCCTCTGGGACGGAATGCTAGTGCGCCAGGTCCTGGAAGGCCTGGATCACATAGCGGGCCAGGCTGTGGGTCAGGGCGTCGTCGGGGTCCTGGCCGCCGTGCAGGGTCACTGTGGTGGAGGGCAAAAGGGGCAGGCCCTCGGCCTCGCCCAGCACGCGGCAGTCCGGGAAGTAGGCGCTGGCCGCGATGGGGGCCACGGCCAGGCCCGAGCGCACCGCCGCGACGATGCCCGCCGTGCTGGGGCTGCAATAGGCGATGCGGAAGGGCCGCCCGAGCTTGTGCAGGGCCGCCAGGGCCCAGCCCCGCTGCACGCAGCCCTCGTGGAACAGGGCCAGGGGCAGGGGCGTTTCCTCCTCGGGCCGGGCGTGGGCCGAGGCCACCCAGAGCACGCGCTCGCGGTGGATGGCGCGGCCGCCGTCGGGCGTGTCCCCGCACACGCACAGGGCCAGGTCGAGGTTGCCGGCCCGCATTTCCTGCACCAGGACCCGGCTGGTGTCGCAGATCAGGTCCACGCGCACCTTGGGATGCTCCCGGGAAAAGGCCGCCAGGATGCGCGGCAGATGCTGGCTGGCGTAGCTCTCGGAGGCCCCGAAACGCACCATGCCGCCGATGTCCGGCCTGCTGAACGCGGCCAGGGCCTCGTCGTGCAGGCTGAGGATGCGCCGGGCGTAGTCCAGCAGTTCCTGGCCCTGTCCGGTGAGGGCCATGCCGCGCCCCTGGCGCGTGAACAGGCGGGCGTCCATGTCCTCCTCCAGACGCTTCATCTGCATGCTCACGGCGGATTGCGTGCGGTGCACGCGCTCCCCGGCGCGGGTGAAGTTGCCGCTTTCCGCGGCAGCCACAAAGGTTCTCAGGACGTCGATGGGCAATTGCCCCTGGGTGATTTCATCAGGCATGCTTATGTCTACGCTGAATGCAATTCGCTTGTCTAATGTTTTTGCGGGACGTATGGTGCGCGGGAACCGGAACCTCAACCAGGAACAGCGACCATGTCCAAGAACGGGGAATTCATCGAAGACCAGCCGGCCCTGCGGGCGCGCACCCGCGTCCTGGCCCGCAAGTACGCCGACGAGCTGCAGGCCGAGGTGGGCCAGCGCCTCGACGCCCTCACCACCGAGATATACGCATCCAAGGCCTTGGATTCCAAGACCAAGCGCCTCATGGCCCTGGCCATCGCCGTGACCCACGGCACCCGGGGCTGCACCCTGGCCCAGACGGACCACTGCCTGAACAACGGGGCCACGGTGCAGGAGATCATGGAGGCCTGTTCCGTGGCCGTGTCCATGGGCGGCACCATGTCCCAGGCCAACACCACGCGCGTGGTGGACTATCTGGAACAGCTGGAACTGATCTGACGGCCTGATCGGCCGGAGCGGGCGCCTTGCCTGCCCCGCCTGATGTCCTGCGGGGCAAACAATCAGGTGAGCTTATGTTCATGATGAATTTAATTCGTTTGCTTCATGTTTCTCTCCGGGGGTAGGCTGCGCCCATACATGAACCCGCAACCCCGGAGGACGACATGTTCAAGGAAGACCAGCTCGCCGTGAGGGCGCGCACCAAGGAATTGTTTCTGCGTTTCAAGAACGAGCTGCGGCCCGAGGTGGGCGGCCCCCTGGGCACCCTCACCGAGGCCGTGTACGCGGGCGGCGCGCTGGACACCAAGACCAAGCGGCTCATGGCCCTGGCCGTGGCCCTGACCCACGGCTGCCGTGGTTGCATCCTGGCCCAGCTGGAGTACGCCCTGGCCGCCGGGGCCAGCGCGCAGGAGGTCCTGGAGGCCTGCTCCGTGGCCATCTCCATGGGCGGCACCATGTCCTGCGCCGAAACCACCCGCGTGGTGGAGTATCTGGAACAGGCTGGAAAAATCTAGCAGGCCGCTCCCAAAACAGCGATCTGCGGCCTTGTTGCGCCGCTTCGCCGCTACGGAAAATTCAAGCCCTCGCGTATGTTCTGCGCGAGGGTTTGTTTTTTGTGCGGCAGTGAAGGTTCCCTTCCGCGAAGCATGTGGCCTCCCTTCCCCATCCCGTTTGCCTGCTTATGAGGTAGCGCCAGCATTCCGTTCCAGAGTTACGGAATGCGAGGCGCAAGAACGATGCAAGGCCGACGACCGACTAGCTGTTAGGCGAATCTTCGAGCCTTACAGATATCGAGAGCAGAGCTGTACTCCCCGTACGCGAGGGTTTGCATCGTTCGCAGCAACGAAGCAGATCGTGCCTCTGGAACGGAATGCTAGATGGAGCCGACTGAATTGCCGGGGATATTGTCGAAATTCAGGGCGGCCTGGGCGTAGGCCTGCAGGGCCTTGGCGCGGGTCAGGCGGCTGGTGTCGGGCTCGGCGGGGGCGGTGTCCTTGACGGGTGAGGATTCACTGGCGGCGTAGAGGATCTGGGCGGCTTCCAGGTCCGCGTCGAACCCTTCCCGGCCCAGGGAGGGGGACTGCCCGGCAATCTGCCGGTAATCCAGCTCCACGTCGTGGGCAGTGAAGTCCAGCCCGAACTTGCCCAGGGAGATGCCGATGCTGCGCTTGCGCACGCGCGCCGCGTCGGAGATCGAGGCGGCGGCCTTGATGGCCCGCTCGGCGCGCGCCTGCTCGCCGCGCTCCTCGTCCATGCGCGTATAGGCCTGGTAGGCCTGTGCGGATTGGGTGACGCCTGTGACGGGCATCGCAGCTTCCCCGGCGGCTCCATGCGGGCCACCCGCTCCCTTGGGGGAGGGACCTTGCGGCGGGCGCGCCGTTCCTGGGCGGGCCGCCGCGCCGTGGCTTCCGTCCTGGAAGCTGCGCGGATAAAGAAAGGCAAAGAAACCATAAGGCGTGGATGAATTTTTGACAACCCTCAGCGGAGACGCGGGCCGCCGCTTCTCCGCTACGCCGCTTCGCTATTTGCCCTTGCCGTCCAGGAAATGGATCTCCGCGCGCGCGGTTTCCTCGTCCAGGGGCTTGATCTTGACCTCCACCCGCTGGTCGAAGAACGCGGCAGCGCCGTTCAAGATGCCCTCGAAATAATCGAACAGGGCGCGCGGGGACGTGTAATTCATGAACAGCACGTCGCCCTTGTCCTCGAAAGTGAACTTGGGCGGGCGCGCGCCGGGCATGTCCTTGGTGACCTGGGCATGCACGTCGTTCATGGTCATGTAGAATTCCTTCAGGGTCTTGGCGCGGAAGTAGCGCTTGTAGAGCCGATGGAAACCCTCAACCGTGACCAGGCCGAACTTGTAGAAGATCTTGCGCCGGGAGTCGCCGCTGGTGGCTTGCACAAGTTCGGCCATCTGCACCAGCACGGCGTCGGGATAGCTCTCCGACGGCAGGAAGGTGGGGTCGCCCATTTCCTCCTGCATGGCCTCGAAGACCTCGTCGCCGTATTCGTCGCGCACGAAGCGCTGCATCAGCTCCGGGAGCACGCCCCTCATCTGCTGCCCCGAAGCCTGCAGCTTGGGCCCTTCGCCGCCTCCGGACAGGCTCTGGGAGAGGCGCAGCAGCTCGGCGGAGAGCTGGGCGATGTCCTTGGTGGCGTATGCCTGCTGGGTGGCGCCCTCGTCCGAGTCCCGGGCGATGGAGGCGATCTCCTCCACGCTGCCCGAGATATCCTCGGCCGCCGAGGACTGCTCCTCCGCCGCCGAGGCGATCTGGCGCACCCGGCCCACCATGCCCTCGATGTGCTCCATGACCTGTTCCAGGGACTGGCCCGCGCTGTTGGACAGCTCCGTGGATTCCTCCACCTGCTGGCCAGTGCGGTGCATGGAGTCCATGGCCTGCTTGGAGGAATGCTGGATGCTGCGCACTGCGGCCTCCACGTCGCCGGTGGCCTGCATGGTCTTCTCGGCCAGCTTGCGCACTTCGTCGGCCACCACGGCGAAGCCGCGCCCCGCGTCGCCCGCGCGCGCGGCCTCGATGGCCGCGTTCAGCGCCAGGAGGTTGGTCTGATCCGCGATGTCGCTGATCACGCCGATGATGCGTCCGATCTCTCCGGCCTGGTTGTCCAGCCCGCCCAGCTCCTCGGCCAGTTCCCGGGCCGAGGCCGCCAGGCTGTTGATGCCGTTCACGGCCCGATGCACCAAGTCCGCGCCCTCGCGGGCCACGCCCCGGGCCTCGTCCGCCGCGTCGGAGGTGGCCGAGGCGTTGGACGCCACGTCCATGACCGCGCGCATCATCTTCTCCATGGTCGCGGCCACGGCTTCGGTCTGTTCCTTCTGGCGGTTGGCGCCCGTGGCCTGCTCGTCGGCGTAGGCGCTCATCAGCTCTGAGGACCCGGCCAGGCGCTGGGCCAGTTCGTTCACGCCGTACGTGGCCTCCTGGAAGGCGGCCAGGCGCTTGTCCGCCTCGGCGGCGCATTTCAGATCCCCGGCGCGGGGCACGGCCAGGGCCGTCAGGCCTCCGCCGGGCAGGGACGCGCAGTATATGCGCACGGGCTCCCCGGAGGCCATGGCCGCGTCCGCGCCGTCGGCTTGGTCCTTGGCCCGGACCATGGCCTGGGCGGCTTCCGCGCCGAGGATCTGCTCCGGGTCCCGCCCCAGGAGGGCGCTTTCCGGGTTGTTCGTCAGCCGCGCGAAGCTTGTGCTGGCCGCCGTCAGCCGCCGCCCCGAATCGAACACCGCCAGGGGCAGGGGGGACGCGCTCACGGCCTGGGACAGATTCGTGGCCGCCGCCCAGGAGTCCCTGGCCTCCTTGCGGGCCTGCTCCAGGTCCCCGACCATGTCCAGGCACTGGTTGCGCGCCCGGCCGGCCACATAGGCGCAGAGCACCAGAGCCAGGGCCGATCCTCCGCCGGCGATCCACCACGAGCCCGTGGCCGCGGACGCAGCGGCCACGGCCGCGCACACGGCGAAGATGATCCAGATGCCGGTGACGGATACCGAGGGGGGCATTTTATTGAGCTCTGCCATGAGGGTCCTCGCTTGCTTGGCGGCCGGGCGGATTGAGTACGTATAGCCAACACAATAGCTTCCTTGTTCCTTTTCGGCAACCAGTGCGGCCGGATTTGTCGCGCGGCCGCCCCGGTGCGGGGCGGGCTGCGCTTTATGACCCCGCCTGCGGATGGCGCTTCAAAAACGCGGTTCTTTCGTGTATCACCGACATGTTGCGGACCGGAAACTCGTTCACGGCCGCGAGAGGGAGGCTTATGGCTGATTCCGTCCAGAATATCTTGAAATACCTGAAGCGCGCCAACGCGGCATTCCTCAAGGGCGAAACCCTGCGGCCCATGGTTTCCGTGGCCGAGGCCCTGAAGCTGATCCTGTCGTCCAAGCTGCATTCCATGGACCAGCAGAAGGTCACGTCCCTGCTGCGCGAGAGCCTGCAGAACTTATCCAAGCTGGAGGCGGTCAAGCAGTTCCGCGCCGAGCCCCTGGCGCTGGGCAAGGGCGGGGAGAAACAGGTCCTGGCCCAGCTGGTGCCGCTGATCAAGAAGATCCACGCCGAGCGCAAGCGCGAGTCCATGGAGGCCGTGCGCGAGCGCAAGCTGAACATCGACCGGGCCATCATCCACGGGCGCAACGCCCTGGCAGGGGGCAAGGTGGACGAGGCCAGGGAGTATTTCCGCCAGGCCACCAACCTGCACGTGGACGAGGACGCCATGTACCTGATCATCGCCGACGCCCTGCATCAGGCCGAGGCGTTCAAGGAGTCCTTCGAATACCTGCGCCTGGCGCTGATGCAGAATCCCGGGGACCGCAAGGCCTGCGAGATGCTGGTGGAGGCCTGCAAGAAGACCGGCAAGGCCGAGCGGGGCATGCTGCTCCTGAAGAAGATCCAGGAGAAGAAGGAACAGACCGCGCAGGCCGGGCTGGCCCTGGCCAAGCTCCTGGCGCAGAAGCGGCAGTACAAGGAGGCCGAGGGCCAGGCGCAGGCCAGCCTGGCCCTGGATCCGGAGCTCCTGGACGCCAAGAAGTTCCTGCGCAGCGTCCAGTCCAAGGCCGCCAAGGCCTGAGTGCCGCAGCCGCCCGGGCCCCGGCCTTGACAGGCCCCGGGGCAATCCCTACGTTCCTGCCTCAACCCAGACCCAAGGAGAAAACCCATGGCATACGATATCCGCCTGGTGAAGCTCATCAACGGCGAAATGGTCATAGGCAAGTTCGAGGAGCGCGACGGCGGGCAGGTCCTCAAGGACACGGCCGTGCTGCAGACCGTTCCCACCCAGCAGGGCGTGCAGATGATGCTGTTGCCCTTCGGCTATCCCTTCGACAATGAGATCGACGCCGAGATCGACTACAAGCACGTGCTGTACACGTACAAGAAGGTCCCCGCGGACCTGGAGAAGAAGTACATCGAGGCCGCCAGCGGCCTGGCCATGGCCGGGGCGGGCGATCTCGCCGGCCTGGGCGGCGGCGCCGGGGCCGACTTTTCCCAGCTCCTGAAGAAGTAGCCACCGGCGGCTCGGCCGCCGCCTAGGGATATGAGGGCGGCCTTCCGGGCCGCCCGTCCATTTGGGGCATACGCCCGAAGGACCCGATGAAGAAGCTTCTGCCGCTGTTCACCGGCCCCAGCCGCTATCTGGGGACCGAGCCCGGCACCGTGCGCAAGGACCCGGACGCCGTGCGCGCGCGCCTGGCCCTGGCCTTTCCGGACCTCTACGAGGTGGGCATGTCCTACCTCGGCCAGAAAATCCTCTACGCGGCGGTCAACGCCCGCGAGGACCTCTGGGCCGAGCGGGTCTTCGCGCCGGACCACGACGTGGCCCGGGTGCTCTCCGAGCGCGGCGAGCCCCTTTGCACCCTGGAGTCGGACACCCCGCTTTCGGCCATGCACGCCGTGGCCTTCCACATCACCCACGAGCTCTGCTACACCAATATCCTCTATATGCTGGATCTGGGGGGCATCCCCCTGGAGTCGGCCGCGCGCGGCGAGCACGACCCCATCGTCATGGCCGGGGGCGGCTGCACCTTCAACGCCGAGCCCGTGGCCCCGTTCCTGGACCTGATGGTCCTGGGCGACGGCGAGGAGATCCTGCCCGAGGTCATGGGGCGCATCGCCGACGGCCGCGAGGCCGGGACGCCGCGCGCCGAGCTGGTGGCCTCGTTGCGCGACATCCCGGGCGTGTACGTGCCCGCGCTGTTCGCGCCCGTGGACGGAGCGACCCCGACGCCGCTGGTGCCCGGCTACGAGCGGGTGGAGAAGCGCATCGTGGCCGACCTGGACGCCTGCGACTTTCCCACGCGCCACATCACGCCCTTCGCGGGGGCGGTGCACGACCGCCTGGCCGTGGAGATCGCGCGCGGCTGCACCCGGGGCTGCCGCTTCTGCCAGGCCGGGATCATCTACCGCCCGGCCCGCGAGCGCAGCCCCGAGACCCTGGACCGGATCATCGAGCGGGGCCTGGCCGAGACGGGCTACGAGGACCTGTCTTTCCTGTCCCTGTCCACGGGCGACTACTCCGGGCTGGAGGAGCTGTTCACCAGGAGCTTCGAGCGCTGCAGCGCCGAGCAGGTGGCCATCAGCCTGCCGTCGCTGCGCGTGGGCTCGGTGTCCGAGCGCATCATGGGGCTGATGGCCTCCATCCGCCGCACGGGAGCGACCCTGGCCCCGGAGGCCGGGAGCCAGCGCCTGCGCGACGTGATCAACAAGGGCATCACCGAAGAGGCCCTGGTGGAACACGTCCAGAAGCTTTTCGCTCACGGCTGGCAACAGGTGAAGCTGTATTTCATGCTCGGCCTGCCCACGGAGACCGACGCGGACATGGAGGCCATCCTGGACCTCTGCCTCAAGGTGCGCGACTGCGCCGGGCCGGGGATCAAGCGCCTGCAGGTCACGGCGGCGGTGTCGCCCTTCGTGCCCAAGCCGCACACCCCGTTCCAGTGGGAGCGCCAGCTGGGCATGGACGAGGTGCGCGCCCGGGTGGACCTGCTGCGCGAGCTGTTCCGGCCCTACAAGCGCCTCAAGCTGCGCTGGCACATGCCCGAGATGAGCTGGCTGGAGGGGGTTTTTTCGCGCGGGGACCGCAGGCTGGCCCCGGTGGTGCGCCGGGCCTACGAGAAGGGCGCGCTGTTCGCCAGCTGGAAGGACCATCTGGACCTCGCGCCCTGGCGGGAGGCCCTGGCCGAGGAGGGCATCGACCCCGAGCCGTTTTTGGGCGCGCGGGACCCGGAGGGCTCCCTGCCCTGGGACCACCTGTCCTCGGGCGTGACCAAGCGCTTCCTGCTCACCGAGCGTTCCCGCGCCCTGGACGCCAAGCTCACGGACGACTGCCGCTACAACGCCTGCCGCAACTGCGGGGTCTGCAATTTCGACGGCCGCGCCTCCGAGCTTTCCCGCCAGGCCGGGACCCTGGACATCCGCCCCCGCGTGGCCCGCGAGACCCGCGACCAGGCCGACGCCACGGGCGGCAGCGGCCACCAGACGGCCGCGGAACTCCCGGCCGCTCCCGCGGCCCCCGCGCCCCAGGCCCCCGCGAAGTCCCAGGGCGGCCGCCCCAAGCCCCCGGACATCGGGGAGCTGTCGGACAAGGCCGGGCATTTCCGCGTCTGGCACACCAAGGTCGGGGAGCTGCGTTTCCTGTCCCAGATCGAGCTCCAGAGCCTCCTGGAGCGCATCATGCGCCGGGCGCGCATCCCGGTGAGTTTTTCCGCGGGCTTCCATCCCCTGCCGCGCGTGTCCTTCGGCCGGGCCCTGCCCGTGGGCGTGGCCAGCGAGGCCGAGTGGTTCAACCTCTTCGTGCGCAAGCCCATGGACCCGCTGGAGCTGGGCCGCGCCCTGGACCCGCATCTGCCCCTGGGCTTCGGCCTGCTGCGCGTCGAGACCCTGCCCCTGGGCAAGAAGCAGCCCCAGGCCGTGGCCGAGGATTTCCGCCTGGAATACCTGGACGGGCCCGACGAGGCCGCCCGGCGCATGGAGCAGTGGCGCGCCGCCCTGGCCCTCGAAACCATGCCCTGGACGCGCATGACCAAGAAGGGCGAGCGCACCACGGATGTGCGGCCCATGCTGGCCTCGGCGGAGCCCCAGGGCGACGCGGCCGCAGCCCTGCGCCTGGACTGGGGCGCGCAGTACGTCTCGCCCCTGCGCCTGGTGGAGCTGGTGCATCCGGGCCTGGGCCCGGAGCGTTTCCTGCTGACCAAGGTCCGGCAATGGATGGAATCGCCGGAAGAGGCGGACTGACCGGGTTTCGGCCCCAAAACGCGGCACAAATTTGTGAATTGCGTACGCGACATTGACTTCGCTCCTGTTTTTCTGAATCAATAGCTCCTTCGCCGTTCATTCGATTGTCGACAGCGAAAGCGGCGAAGTCGGCGATGGCCGTCGCAAGTGCGCAACGAAGCGTGGATGGATATTCAGGACCCCGGGAAGGGGCCGCCGTGTTGTTCGAAACCTGACTGATTCGGAGGACTCATCATGAAACTGAAGAGCATCGTAGCCGCCATCATGGCGGTCCTGTTCGTGGCGTCCGCCGCGTGCGCGGGCATTTTGGACGACGTCAAGGCCAAGGGCCACGTCACCGTGGGCGTCAGCGGCAAGGTCCCGGGCTTCTCCGCTCCGGACAAGGACGGCGTGTGGCGCGGGTTCGATGTGGACTTCGGCCGCGCCGTGGCCGCCGCCGTGTTCGACGATCCCACCAAGGTCAAGTTCGTGCCCGTGACCACCAAGGAACGCTTCACGGCCCTGCAGACCGGCGAGATCGACGTGCTGTCGCGCAACACCACCTGGACGTTCTCCCGCGACGTGAAGCAGGGCATCGATTTTTGCGGCATCCTGTTCTACGACGGCCAGGGCTTCATGGTCCCCAGGAAGCTCGGCGTGACCAGCGCCACCCAGCTTGACGGCGCCAGCGTCTGCATTCAGATCGGCACCACCACGGAGATGAACGTCTCCGACTACTTCGCGGCCCACAAGATGACCTACAAGCCCGTGGTCTACGAAAGCGCCGACGACGCCACCGTGATCTACGACACCGGCCGCGCCGACGTGTACACCTCGGACATCTCCGGCCTGGCCGCGCGCCGCACGGCCCTGACCAACCCCGCGGACCACGTGATCCTGCCCGAGGCCATTTCCAAGGAGCCCCTGGGCCCGGCCGTGCGCCAGGGCGACCAACAGTGGAGCGACATCGTGCGCTGGACCCTGTTCGCGCTGATCAACGCCGAGGAGATGGGCGTGACCTCGCAGAACGTGGACGAGATGCTCAAGTCCGAGAAGCCCGACGTCAAGCGCCTGCTGGGCGTGGACGGGGCCTACGGCGAGATGTTCGGCCTGAGCAACGACTGGGTCTACCGCATCGTCAAGCACGTGGGCAACTATGGCGAGATGTACGAGCGCAACGTGGGCCCCAAGACCGCCCTGGGCATCGAGCGCGGCATCAACGCCCTGTGGAAGGACGGCGGCCTGATCTACGCCCCCCCCATCCGCTAGCGGCTAACTGGCGACAACGCGGTCCCGGGGCCACGGGCTCCGGGACCGTTTTCCGTATTGCAAACCGGACGAACAATGGCCGACACCACCGACACGGGCGCGGACGCAGCGCGCGCCGACAAGGAACGCGGACTCCAGCGCCTGCTGCATGACCGCCGCACCCGGGCCCTGGTCATCCAGGCCGCGGTCTTCCTCCTCATCGCCTCGGGCCTGGCCTTCGCCGCCCTGAACACCGCCAGCAACCTGCACAAGGCGGGCATCGCCTCGGGCTTCGGGTTCCTGGGCCAGACCGCGGGCTTCGACATCAGCCAGACCCTGGTGGAGTATTCCCGGGCCAGCACCTACGCCCGGGCCTTCCTGGTGGGCCTCTTGAACACCCTGGTGGTCTCGGTGGTGGCCATCGCGGCCTCCACGGTGCTCGGGTTCTTCCTGGGCGTGGCCCGGCTGTCGCCCAACTGGATCGTCTCGCACATGGCCGCGGTGTGGATCGACATCGTGCGCAACGTGCCCCTGCTCCTGCAGGTCTTTTTCTGGTACATCGCCATCCTGAACCCGCTTCCCGGGCCCCGGCAGGCCCTGTCCCTGGGCGACGCCCTGTTCCTCTGCAACCGGGGGGTGATCATGCCCGGCCCGGTGTGGGGCCAGGGCAGCTGGGCGGTGGGGGCGGCCTTTGTCCTGGCGCTCGGCGGCGTTTTCTGGCTGCGGCGCTACGCCAGGCGGCGGCACAAGGCCACGGGCAGGCGTTTGCCCGTGTTCAGCCTGTCCCTGGGGCTGCTGGTGCTCCTGCCCCTGGCGGCCATGGCCCTGGCGGGCTTCCCCGTGGGCCTGGACATGCCCGCGATGAGCGGCTTCAATTTCAAGGGCGGCATGACCATCATCCCCGAGTTCATCGCCCTGTGCCTGTCCCTGAGCCTGTACGCCTCGGCCTTCATCGCCGAGAACGTGCGCGCGGGCATCATGGCCGTGCGCAAAGGCCAGCGCGAGGCGGCCCTGGCCCTGGGCCTGCGCCCCGGCCTGACCATGCGCCTGGTGGTCATCCCCCAGGCCATGCGCATCATCATCCCGCCGCTGACCAGTCAGCACCTGACCACGGTGAAGAACTCCTCCCTGGCCGTGGTCATCGGCTATCCGGACCTGATCTCCGTGTTCGCGGGCACCACCCTGAACCAGACCGGGCAGGCCGTGGAGGTCATCGCCCTGACCATGCTCGTGTATCTGGCCGTGTCCCTGGCCATTTCCCTGGCCATGAACTGGTACGACGCCAAGATGGCCATCACGGAGAGATAAGCGTGTACGTGAAGACAGAGCGCCATCCGGACCTGCCGCCGCCGCCCCTGGAAACCGGCCTGGGAGGCTGGCTGCGCAAGAACCTCTTTTCCTCGCCCCTGAACACGGCGCTGACCGCGCTGGGGCTGTGGCTGTTCTGGGTCACGGTGCCGCCCTTCGTGCGCTGGGCCGTGGTGGACGCCCAGTGGGGCGGCTGGACCCGCGAGGCCTGCGAGGTGCTGCCGGGGGTGGACGCCGGGGCCTGCTGGGTGTTCATCAAGGTCCGCCTGGGCGTCCTCATGTACGGGTTCTACCCGCCGGACGAGCGCTGGCGCGTGACCATGGCCGCGCTGATGCTCTTCGCCAGCATAGGCCCCCTGGTGGCCGCGTCCCTGATCCGCGAATCCCGCGATTTCTCCGAGCGGCTGCAGCTCCTGCTCCCGGCGGCCGGGACCGTGGCCTGCCTCATCCTCTGCGGCCTGGGGCCCGGGGTCCTGGCCGGGGTCTTTTTGTTCGCGCCGTCGTTCCTCTGCCACGTGAACTTCCGGCACCTGACGCGCCCGCTGCCCGGGGGCGCGGGCCTGCGCCTGGGCATCGTGGCCCTGGTCTTCGCCGTGGCGCGCGTCGCGGCGGGCAGCGGCAACCCCGACGAGGCCAACGCCCTGGCCCTGGCCGCCGCCGTGGCGGCCTGCCTGCCCCTGTTCATGGGCCGGTCCACGGAGACCCGCTGGCGCTTCGTGCTCCTGTTCTGCGTGTTCCCGTTTTTCGGCTACTGGCTGTTCTCGGGCGGGGCCTTCGGCTTGGCCGCCGTGCCCACGGACCGCTGGGGCGGGCTGTCCCTGACCCTGCTCATGGCCAGCGTGGGCATGAGCGTGTCCCTGCCCATGGGCATCCTCCTGGCGCTGGGGCGGCGCAGCGACATGCCCGTGATCCGCTCCCTGTCCATCGCCTACATCGAGTTCATCCGCGGGGTGCCGCTCATCTCCGTCTTGTTCATGGCCTCGGTGATGCTGCCCCTGACCCTGCCGCCGGGCACGCATTTCGACAAGCTGCTGCGGGCTTTGGTGGGCATTTCCTTCTTCTACGCGGCCTACATGGCCGAGGTGGTGCGCGGCGGGCTGCAGTCCATCAGCAAGGGCCAGTACGAGGCCGCCGGGGCCCTGGGCTTCCGCTACTGGCGGTCCATGCGCCTGATCATCCTGCCCCAGGCCCTGCGCGTGGTCATTCCCGGCATCACCAACACGTTCCTGGGCCTGTTCAAGGACACAACCCTGGTGGCCGTCATCAACCTCATGGACATCCTGGGCATCGTGAAGAGCGCCCTGGCGGACTCGGACTGGCTGGGCTTCACCAAGGAGGCCTACGTCTTCGCCGGGTTCGCATTCTGGATATTCTGCTTCTCCATTTCCCGCTATTCCATGCGGTTGGAGAAGAGATTGGAAGTCAAACGCTAAGCGAGGAGGGCCCATGCCCGCCAACGAAGAAAAACCGGCCGTCCGCATCGAGGGCCTGCACAAGTGGTACGGCGAGTTCCATGTCCTGAAGGACATCAACCTCACCGTGGCCCACGGCGAACGCCTGGTGATCTGCGGCCCCTCGGGGTCGGGCAAGTCCACCATGATCCGCTGCATCAACCGCCTGGAGGGCTTCCAGAAGGGGGCCGTCATCGTGGACGGCATCGAGCTCACCGATGACTTGAAGCGCATCGACCGCGTGCGCCGCGAGGTGGGCATGCTGTTCCAGGATTTCAACCTCTTCCCGCATCTGACGGTCATGGAGAACTGCACCCTGGCTCCCATCTGGGTCAAGAACATGCCCCAGAAGGAGGCCGAGGGCCTGGCCATGCACTTCCTGGAGCGCGTGCGCATCCCGGACCAGGCGGACAAGTACCCGGGCCAGCTTTCGGGCGGCCAGCAGCAGCGCGTGGCCATCGCCCGCAGCCTGTGCATGAGCCCCCGGATCATGCTCTTCGACGAGCCCACCAGCGCCCTGGACCCGGAGATGATCAAGGAAGTCCTGGACGTGATGATCGACCTGGCCGAGACGGGCATGACCATGCTCTGCGTGACCCACGAGATGGGCTTCGCGCGCACCGTGGCCGACCGGGTCATCTTCATGGACCGGGGCGAGATCATCGAGATGAACGAACCCGAAGAATTCTTCCGCAACCCGCAGAGCGACAGGGCCAAGGAATTTCTCGGCCAGATATTGTCCCACGGCATGGCCGAGGCCTGAACCACCATCGGGCGCCATCGCCGCGCCCAGGAGAACAACCAATGAAGATCGGTATAGCGCGCGAGATCAAGCCCCAGGAGGGGCGCGTCGCGTTTCTGCCCGCCCAGGTGCGCGAGCTCGCCACGGCCGGGCACGAGGTGTATGTCGAGAAGGGCGCCGGGGCCCTGTCCCGCGTCTCGGACGAGGACTACGCGGCCGCCGGGGCCAAACTCCTCGGCTCGGGCGAGGAAATCTTCGCCACGGCCACCATGGTGGTCAAGGTCAAGGAGATCCTGCCTCCGGAGTTCGGCTACCTGCGCCCGGAGCACATCATCTTCACCAACATCCATTCGGCCCTGGACCGTCCGCAGCTGGACGCGCTCCTCGAAGCCAAGGTCGCGGCGGCCATCGCCGCCGAGAACACCCACCAGTTCGGCTCTCCCAACTGCGCCCTGGCCGGCGAGGTCGGGGCCCTGGAGGCCGTGCGCCTGACCCTGGCCCCCCACGGGGGCACGGGCCGCCATTTCATGAGCCATTTCGGCGCGGCCGCGGCCAAGGCCGTGGTCCTGGGCCTGGGCAACGTGGGGCGCGGCGCCCTGCGCACCCTGGTGGGCCTGGGCGTGAGCGTCGCGGGCCTGGACGTCTGGGAAGGCGCGCGCAAGGCCGTGAAGATGGACTACTACAACCGCGACGTGGTGGTGGACGACATCAGCGCCCTGGAGAACTACCTCTACGACGCGGACATGATCGTGAACTGCGTGCTCTGGCCCAAGGAGCGCGAGGACCATCTCATTTCCCGCGCGATGCTGCGCCGTTTGAAGCCCGGGGCGGTCATCGTGGACATCTCCTGCGACACCCACGGGGCCATCGAGACCAGCCGGGCCACGTGCTGGGCCGACCCGGTGTACGAGGAGGAGGGCGTGCGCCACTTCTGCGTGGACAACATCCCCGGGGCCGTGCCCGTGACCGCGTCCGCCGGATACGGCGAGGCCATCCTGCCCAAGGTTGCGCTCATCGCCGAGGTCGGCGTGGCGGAGGCCTGCCGCCGCGAGCCCTGGATCGCCCGGGGCCTGACCTGCGCCCACGGCGAGCTGATCCTGGCCGAGGCCGGGCGCTTCCAGAAGCGCGAGTTCACCCCCGTCAACGATTGGTTGGCGCGGCAGAAATAGGTTTTACATTGCAGAAGAAAAGGCCCCGTACGGGGCTTTTTGTGCTGAGATGGTTATCACCTGACAGTAGGCCATGAAATGAGCGTGGTCATGCCGCCCTTGGTTGGGGTACGGCT
>NZ_JBTVWW010000225.1:0-231 GCF_054819825.1 Desulfocurvus sp. DL1XJH-121 | reverse complement strand
CGGCCGATCATGCCCACGGGCGTCGCCGCCAGCCGGGCGTGGAGACCGTGGCTGAAGTGGACCTCCCTGACGATCCCCAAGCCGTTCAGCCGGGCGGTTCAGGTCGGCGGCGCCCCGTTCTGGGTGCCTGCGGACCTGACGCGCGAGGAGCGTGAGGTTTACCGCCAGAAGCTGCAGGCCGAGATGGACCGTCTGCTGGCGATTGCGACACGGATTGCAGCCGGTGAGAAG
>NZ_JBTVWW010000224.1:0-231 GCF_054819825.1 Desulfocurvus sp. DL1XJH-121 | reverse complement strand
AGCCCGGCTCCGCTTCGCTGATTTCCATCACAGCCGCTGCGCCGGGCAGCGCGCCGGGGCTTGGGGAGCAGGTGGGGCAGCATCGTAAATAGTACTACGCCATGGGGCCTCAGCCAGCGCCCCATCCCCATCTTCAGGTAGGATACTTTTTATTTGGGGCTGTCCTAGCTAAGAGTTCAGCTTACAGTTAGGATGGCTCCATGTACGAGAGGAAGAGTCGGCTCAGTATTC
>NZ_JBTVWW010000223.1:0-232 GCF_054819825.1 Desulfocurvus sp. DL1XJH-121 | reverse complement strand
TTGTGATGGTTGGACTATAGCCATGGGATCGCTGGACCCGGCAAATTATAAAACGGGCCTAATTCGTCGCCGAACCCGGCGGAATATAAACAGGGACTTGATCGGCCGCTGGACCCGGCGGAATATAAGTAGGGGCATGATCGGCCGCTGGACCGGCGGAATATAAATGAAGGTCAACTCTTACCGCCAGAGGTTGATGGGCGGCCCCCGCTCATGAGACATGGATATTGGG
>NZ_JBTVWW010000222.1:0-232 GCF_054819825.1 Desulfocurvus sp. DL1XJH-121 | reverse complement strand
CTGCTGATCGTGGTGTTTTTGCCGAACGTGGTGATGGCGTGGAAATTCGGCTGGCAGGGCGGCGTGCTGTCCGGCCTGCTCGGCAGCATGATGATCACCCTCGCGCGGCAGGTCGGCGTGGGGTTCGGCAATCTGGTCGAGCTGGAAATCTTTCTGGCGACCCAGGCGCTGCTCGGCATCGGTCTGGGCATCGCCATCAGCCGTCAGCAGCACCTGGCGCAAAACCTGCACC
>NZ_JBTVWW010000221.1:0-232 GCF_054819825.1 Desulfocurvus sp. DL1XJH-121 | reverse complement strand
ATATAGAACACGTCCAGCTTTTCTTTCGTCGGATCAGCCTCTGGATTACCCTCCGGGTAGTTACGCGCATCAAGATATTGAGCAAAAGTGAAGTGACGGATCACTTTGGCCTGCGCCATGTTGTCGTAAACCAGACATAAGGCAGAGATCGTCCCATCCAGATTGGCAACACTGAGTGTTGGCGTGGGCGCATTGCCATCACTGGTGACTTCGAACCCCTGAGCCTGAACAG
>NZ_JBTVWW010000220.1:0-232 GCF_054819825.1 Desulfocurvus sp. DL1XJH-121 | reverse complement strand
AAGAACGTGTCCACGGCCACCAGGTCGCCCGTGTGGCGCGTCTCGATGTGCCGGTCACGGAATTCCGGACTGAAGCGTTCCAGGGCGCGTATCTGTTCGTCACTGAGCTTGATGTCCCGGCCGCGCACCGACAGAAGCCGCTCGTGGCGCGTGAACAGGCTGTGGCGGCTCCATACGCCCCGGACGCCGCCCGAACTGACCTGCACCCCGCGAAGCACGAGCTGCTGCGCAA
>NZ_JBTVWW010000219.1:0-233 GCF_054819825.1 Desulfocurvus sp. DL1XJH-121 | reverse complement strand
AGGCACTGCGCTGATGGGGCTGCTGACGCTGTTTGACCACCCGGTGGCGACCATCGGCTCCCGTTTCAGCTACCTGCTGGCCGACGGCAGCAGCGGCCAGGGCATCCCGCCTATCTTGCCGCAGCTGCTGCTGCCCTGGGATCTGCCGGGCGGCGGCGGGCAACCGTTCAGCCTCAGTTGGCAAACCGTCTCCGCCCTGCTGCCGGCGGCGTTTTCGATGGCGATGCTCGGGG
>NZ_JBTVWW010000218.1:0-233 GCF_054819825.1 Desulfocurvus sp. DL1XJH-121 | reverse complement strand
GATTGCGCCATGCCCGACAGCAGCGTCGCCTGATGATGATGCTGACTGCGCAATCCAAAGAACGACAGTGCCAGCACCAGCGAACTCCCCGCTCCCAACCCGGCAAACGTCAGCCACACCAGTGAACTGGCGGGTTGCACCAATAATCCCCCGACGCCGATAAAGATCAGCAGAGAACTGCCCAGCGCTATCGCCCGCTGATCGCGCGCCCGCGGCAAAATCACCACCATGAC
>NZ_JBTVWW010000217.1:0-233 GCF_054819825.1 Desulfocurvus sp. DL1XJH-121 | reverse complement strand
AGCTATTCCCTTTTCTTCTTCATAGGTCAATAATCCACCGAAAATCATATCATACATAATTTCATAACTTTTCTTAGATTCCTCTTTATCTTTTTCTCCCATAATTACTCCATCTAATGTTGCAGGTCCTGGAATATTCACCTCAGGAGCTAATGCTTTAATAAATTTAAAGCCTGCTTGTCGCATTAAATCCAATATATCAATTAAAGTATATGTTTGCTTTATTTTGCCAT
>NZ_JBTVWW010000022.1:0-61504 GCF_054819825.1 Desulfocurvus sp. DL1XJH-121 | reverse complement strand
AGCCGTACCCCAACCAAGGGCGGCATGACCACGCTCATTTCATGGCCTACTGTCAGGTGATAACCATCTCAGCACAGAAAGGGAGAAGACGAAACGGCCCCCTCCGAAACCGGAAGGGGGCCGCAAGGGGCGGACCGGAGAACTCCCCCGGTCGCAGGTGTCGGCTTGTTCAGGCGTTCTTGAGCTCCTGGACCAGTTCGCTGAGCTCTATCATCTGCGAGGACAGTTCCTGCACGGCCTCGGCTGTCTGGGCCACGCCCTGGGTCGTTTCCATGGTGATGCGGTTGACCTCGTCGATGGAGGAGTTGATCTCCTCGGACGTGGCGGACTGCTCCTCGGCGGCGGTGGCGATGCCCCGGATCTGGTCGGCGCTGGTTTCCACGCCCGTGACGATCTCGCCCAGGACCTGGCCGGATTCGTTGGTCAGCTCCGCGACCTTTTCCATGTCCAGCACGGCCCGCTCGACGGATTCGATGTTTTCGCGGGCCCCGTCCTGGATGGAGCGGATGGAGTCGCCCACCTCCTTGGTGGCGCCCATGGTCTTCTCTGCCAGCTTGCGCACCTCGTCGGCCACAACGGCGAACCCGCGGCCCGCGTCGCCCGCGCGTGCCGCCTCGATGGCCGCGTTGAGCGCCAGGAGGTTGGTCTGATCCGCGATGTCTTCGATGACGGTCATGATGTTGCCGATGGCCTCGGCCTGCTGGCCCAGGTGCGCCATGTTCTCCTTGAGCTCCAGGATCTGCTGCTGGGTGACGTTCATGGCCTCGATGGACTGGTGCACGATCTGCGCGCCGTTCTGGGCCTTGGTCTTGGCGTCTAATCCGGCCTCGGCGGCCTCGCCGGAGTTCCTGGCCACCTCCAGCACCGTGGCGTTCATCTCCTCCATGGCCGTGGCCGTCTCGGAGATGCGCTGGGTCTGGGCCTGGGCGCCCTGGCGGATTTCGTCGGACTGGGCCGATATCTGTCCGGAGGCGGCGGCCACGCGGGCCACCACGGCCTCCAGGCGCTCGGCCGCGGCGTGCATGCCTTCGCTCCTGGCGCGCTCGGCCTGCTTGCGGGCCTGCTCGGCCTCGGCCGTGGCGACTTCCGCGTCCCGGGCCTTTTGTTCCGCGGCCGCGTTCTTGGCCTCGATCTCCTTCATGTTCCCGGAAAGGGTGGTGATCATCTGGTTCAGGGCGGCCTCCAGGCGGGTGATCTCGTCCCGGCCCCGGATGTTGACCTGCACGTCCAGGTTGCCCCGGGCCACTTCCTGGGCGTCTGCCGTGGCCTGCTTCAGGGGGCCGAGGATGCTGCGTACGATGAACACGGCCAGGGGCAGGATCAGGACCAGGAAGATCACGCCCACGGACGAGCCCACGGTCTTCAGGGCGGTGTTCAGGGCGTCGCCCATGCCGTCGGCCAGGATGGCGCTCTGCGAGTCGATGTCGTCGATGTAGATGCCCGTGGCTATCCAGTAGTCCGTGCCGGGGATCAGCTCGGCATAGGCCAGCTTGGGGCTGGGTTCCTTCTCCCCGGGTTTGGGGAACCAATATGTCACGAATCCGCCGCCGGACTTGGCCTTCTCCGCGAGGTCCTTGATGTAGGGGTGGCCTTTCTTGTCCTTTGTCCCGATGCGTTCCTTGCCGTGGAAGTCGGGGCGCAGGGGGTGCGCCTGGCATACGCCCCCGGTATCGTAGATGAAATAGTAGCCCTTGCCACCGAAGCGCACGGGCTTGATGGATTCGCGCAGGGCCTGGATGGGCGCCGTGCCGTCCTTGACGGCCTCCGCCACCACGTGCCCGAGGCCGGTGGCGATTGTCTGGATGGAGAATTTCAGGGTCCGCTCATAGCCCTGGAGCATGGCCTGCGTGGACTGTTTCAGGGAGCTTTGGTTGGTGCTGTTCATGAAGTGGGTGAAGGCTCCGCCGATGCCCAGGGAGAACGCGATCATCAGAAATAGCAGGAAGACGATTCTTGCGGAAATAGAGAATTTTCTCAGCATGGTGTCCCCTCGCAACATGAAGATTCAAGTTCTTCAATACAACATGGAATGCTTTTTGATTTCCATACCATGTTACGTTTTTTTGCTGCGTAAATGCAAGACGCCGGGCAAGATTGTTCATTGTTTGAAAATGGCTTTATATATCAGCAAACTGTTCGCCCGTGGAGCGTGAAGTTTTTACAGGATGGCTGCTGGCGAGCGGTGTCAAGCGGACGCGAAACCCATTCCACAGCAAGGCCGTTGCGGGCGCAGTCATGTTTTTACGGAACTCCGGGGGGCGGCGCGCGCGATGGGGAGCCGGGCTCGCGAGGGCATGGCTCAAAAACGCCGCCCCCCGGAGTGGGGGCGGCGTATAGGGCAGGCGAAAGGGAAGAATTACGGTTGGGTGACGGTGGAGCGCGTCAACTTCCGGCGATGACCTGAAGCTGCATGGGGCTCAGGTGCCACTTGAGCAGCGGGGCTTCGGCGGAGCCCTGGGGCAGGCGGATGCAGGTCAGGCCGCCGTTTTCCACGTGCAGGCGCAGGCGCGTGTCCCCGTAGAGGATGAATGCGGCCAAGTCCGCGAGGTTGGGCAGGTGCCCGGCCACGAACACGCTGTCCGCGTTCAGGGCGCGCAGGAACCGTTCTCCTTCCGCGGGCGGGGCCATGGCCTTGAAGGCCTCGCTGGTGGTGATTCCGTCCGGGGGGTAGCCCATGGCCCCGGCCATCATCTCGGCGGTCTGCACGGCGCGCAGCTTGGGGCTGCAGACGATGCGGCCGAAGCGCAGGCCCATGGCCCGCGCCGCCTCCGCGCTGCGCAGGATCTGGTCCCGGCCTACGGGGGACAAGGGCATGGCCGGGTCGATTTCCTTGGACAGGCACGAGCCGTGCTGCATGAGGTAGATATCCATCAGTGCGCTCCTTCGGGGGGCTGTCGGGGGACGCTCTGGAAAGGGCGTCCGGCGCGTCCGTTTTTTCATGTTTCTTGCATGAAAAGCCCGCAGGAGGGAAGGCATTTCCCCCGCACGAGGAACCCGGTGGAACAGAACACGCAAAGCCCCGTCATCTCGCGTCGAAAAGCGCTCCTGGCCCTGGGAGGGGCCTGCGTCGCGGCTTTGACGCCCCTGGCCGTGGCGGCCCGCAGCGCCAGGGACGCTGGGCTGGAGGCCCAGGCGCTCCTGGATCACGGCCGGCCGGGAGAGGCCGGGCGGCTCCTGGCGGAGGCCGTGCGCAACGCGCCCGGCGATCCCTGGCTGCGAGGCCTGCTGGGCCGGGCGCGCCTGGCCGTCGGAGACCGCGCCGGGGCCCTGGAGGCCTTCCGCGGCGCCGTGGCCCTGAACCCCGAGGACAGCTATTCGCGCATGATGGCCGCGCGCATCGCCCAGACCCCGCTGCCCGCCCGCGTGGCGCGCCGGGAGGCGTACCCCACGGACCAGGAGCGCCGCGCCGAGGCCGAAGGGAAACGCCCGGCAGGGGCGGGCGGCTACAGCGTGCGCCGCGTGGTCCTGGACCCCGGGCACGGGGGCTTCGATCCCGGAGCCTGCGGCCGGGGCGGGTTGATGGAGAAGGACGTGGCCCTAGACGTGGCCCTGCGCGCCCAGGCCGTGCTTTCGCGCACCGCTCCGGGGCTCGAGGTGCACCTCACGCGGCGGGGCGACTATTTTCTGCCCCTGTCCGCGCGCACGGCCGAGGCCAACCGTTTCGCCGCCGATTTGTTCGTGTCCCTGCACGTCAACGCGGGGGAGCGCCGCGCGGCGCGGGGGGTGGAGACCTATTCCTGCTCCGAGCGCGCTTCGGGCCTGGAAGCCGAGCGCCTGGCCGTCCAGGAGAACGCGGCGGCCGGGCTGGACCCGGCGGACGCGGCCGGGTCCCCGGGCCTGAGCCTGGAGGAGATCGTTTTCCGTTTCGAGCGCCGCCGCCTGTGGGAGACCTCGGCGCGCGCGGCGCGGCGCGTGCAGGGCGCCCTGGCCGGGATGCTGCCCATGCCCGACCGTGGGGCGCACAGCGCGGATTTTTATGTCCTGCGCAGGGCGCGCATGCCCGCCCTGCTGCTGGAGACCGGGTTTATCAGCAACCCCCAGGACGAGGCCGCGCTCAAGAACGCGGACTATCGCGCCCGGGTGGCGCGCGCCGTGGCCGCGTCCGTGGCCGCCCTGCACGGGGAGGGGGTCTGATGCGGCGGTTCGCTTTGGCGGTGCTGCTGGTGCTGGCCGCCGCGCTCCCGGCGCGGGCCGTGGAGGATCTGGTGCTGGCCGGGTCCGACGCCCTGTACCGGGGCGACGCGGCCACGGCCGAGCAGGCCCTGGCCCGGGCCGTCAGCCGCGACCCGGGCGACGATTTCGCCCAGAACCAGCTGGGCCTGGCCCTGGTGGGCCTGGGCCGCGCGGACGAGGCCCGGCAGCGTTTCGAGACGGTGGCCCGGCGCAGCCCGGACAACGTCTTCGCCCTGACTTGGCTGGGCCTTCTGGCCATGCGCGCGGACGACGCGCCCCGGGCGGTGGACTATTTCCAGGCGGTCCTGGCCGTGGACGCGGAGAATCCCACGGCCTTGTACCTGCTGGGCGTGGAGGCGGCCTCGCGCCGCGACCTGGCCGGGGCCGTGGACCTCCTGCGCCGGGCCGGGCGTTCGGGCCGGGGCGACCCGGAGGTCCAGTACCGCCTGGGCGAGGCCTGGCGCGGGCTGGACATGCTGGAGAACGCGCGGCTCTGCTACGAGCGGGCCCTGGACGCGGCCCCACGCCACTACCAGGCCCGGGTGGGCCTGGGCTGGACCCTCTACGCCCAGGGCCGCCGCGACCAGGCCGTGCGTGCCTGGGAACAGGCCCACGCCCTGGACCCCGAACGGACCGAGGCCCGGGCCGGGCTGGCCTCGGTGCTGGTGCGCGAGGCCGAGACGCTTTTGGACCGGGGCCGCGACGACGCGGCCAGGCAACGTTTTTCCCGGGCCCTGGTCTACGAGCCCGGCAACCGGGCGGCGCTCTACCACTTGCGCCGCATGCCTCCGGCAGAGTAGGACTTTCGTATCGCCGCCCGCTGACCGGCGCGGCAGAACCAAGGAGCGAAACCGTGAACAAGAGACGCATCACAATCCTGGTCCTGGCCCTGGCGCTGTTGGGGCTCGCGGGCGTTGCCCAGGCCCAGGACGCCGCCCCGGGAGAGGGGGCCGAAACCTACGTGCAGCAGGCGGACGACGGTCAGGTTGACTGGGGCAGCGGCATGATCACGGCCAAGGGCGTGTTCATCCCGCCCCAGGGCATGACCCGGGGCATGGCCGAGCGCGCCGCCACGGTCATCGCTCGCCGCAACCTGCTGGAAATCCTCAAGGGCGTGCAGATCGACTCCACCACCACGGTGCAGAACACCATGGTCAACGACGTGGTGGTCTCCCAGGTGCGCGGGTTCCTGCAGAACACCATGCAGCTGAACACTGCCTACATGTCCGACGGGGCCGTGGAGATCACCGTGGGCATGAAGCTGCACGGCGCGTTCTCCGACGTGGTCATGCCCGATTCCGCGAAGTTCAAGGCCAAGTCCCTGGGCGCGGCCCCGGCCGCACAGGCTCCGGCCGCCGCGTGGACCGGGCTGGTGGTGGACGCGCGGGGGCTGGGCGTGCGCCCGGCCATGAGCCCGCGCATCGTGGACGAGGCGGGCGCGGAGATATACGGCACCGCCGTGGTGGACCGCGAATACGCCATCCGCCAGGGCATGGCCGGATACGCCAAGGACCCCCAGGCCGCTGCCGCCAACCCGCGCGTGGCGGGCAACCCGCTGACCGTGGCCGCCGTGGGCGTCACGGGCCGCGCCGCCACCGACCTGGTGATCCCCACGGCCAAGGCCGACGAGATCCGCGCCCGGGAGGAGAGCTCCCGGATACTGAGCCAGGCGCGGGTCATGATTTTGCTGGATTGATCCCTCACCGGAGGACGAGATGACGAATACCGTGATGGCGCGTCTGCGCCCCGTTCACCTTTTGCTGCTGGCCCTGGCCTTGGCCCTGGGCGGCTGCGCCGGGCAGCAGCCCCGCACGCCCTCGGGCGTCATGGACAGCCCGTCCCACCACTTCCACAACGGACTGGCCGCCCTGGACAAGGGCGACGCGGCCCAGGCCGAGGCGGAGTTCCAGTCCGCCCTGTCCACGGGCGTGGAGTATCCCCCGGCCCTGGCCGGCCTGGGCGTGGCCGCGGCCATGCGCGGCAGCGAGAATGCCGAGGACCAGGCCCTGGATCTGGTGGACGAGGCCCGCGACGCGGCCGACGACTGGGACCCCTCGGTGCGCATGTGGCCCGAGGTCATGGAGATCCGCGCCCTCACGGAACTGTACCGCCGGGGCAAGCTGCCGCGCGAGGACTTCCTGGAGGGGCTGGAGGGCCCGTACAAGGACGCCGTGGATTTCGCTCCCTCCGCGCCCGAGCCGCCGTTCTACCTGGCCGAGGCCTACGTGGCGGCCCTGGAGTTCGGCCCGGCCGAGGAGATGTACTATCGGGTCCTGACCCTGGGCCACGGCTACGAGGACCGCGCCGAGAAGCGTTGGCGCCTGGTGCAGGACGTGAACCGCGCGGCCCCGGGCAGCGCCGTGGGCAAGGAGATCGCCCTGGTGGAGGAGCTGACCCGCGCCGACCTGGCCGCCCTCATGGCCGTGGAGCTGGACGTGGACAAGTTCTACACCCGCACCAGCGACAGGATCGCCCCGGGCTTCGCCGCCCCCGGGCGGAACGTCGCCGTCCTGGAGCCCGAGCACGCGGTCACGGACATCGCCACGCACCCCATGCGCGCGGACATCGAGAAGGTCCTGCGCTACGGCGTGCGCGGCCTTGACCTCTATCCCGACCGCACCTTCCGCCCCGACGCGCCCGTGACCCGGGCCGAGGCGGCCATGATCTTCGAGGACGTGGTGGTGCGCGCCACGGGCCGGGCCGAACTGGGCACCCAGTACATCGGCCAGGACAGCCGCCTGCCCGACATGCGCGGCGACCATCCGGCCTACAACGCGGCCATGCTCTGCATCACGCGGGGCATCATGGACGCGGACATCCGCAGCGGCGCGTTTAGGCCCATGGACCCGGTGTCCGGCGTCGAGGCGCTCCTGGCGGTCAAGGCCCTGCGGCGGGAGTTGAGCCTGTTCTAAGGCCGGTCCGGATACGGTTTTCGCACCCTTGCCGGGGCGGCCTCCAGGGGCCGCCCCTTTTTACTTTGCGCGGGAAAAGGTGTATGCGCTGCTGATTATGACTCGCCCCATCCGCACCTCCGCATACGGCCCCGCAATCCGGGCCTTGCTCGTGGTTCCGCTGTTGCTCTGCGCCCTGTCCGCCGCCGCGCCCCAGGCCCTGGCCCGCGTGGTGGAAGTGCCCCTGGCCGCCCCCACGGAAACGCCCGCCGCCGCGCCCCTGACCCGCGACCAAGCCCGGGACGAGGGTTTCAGGCGCGCGGTGTTCGCCGAGGCCCTGGACATCCTGCCTGGGACCCTGGCCCCGCGCCGTGCCGAACTCCTGCGCGACCACCTGGCCCCCAAGGCGGGCGAATACGTGCTCAGTTATTCCGAGGCCCTGATCGCCGCTCCCGAGGCCGTCGCGCCCGAGACAGCCGCGCAGGAAGCGCCCGCCGCACCCGCCATGGGGGAGGGCGCCGCCGCCGGGACTCCGGCCATGGACCCGGGCGCCGCTTCGGCCCGGCCCGAGGCCCCGGCGCCCGGCATCCTGCGCCTGGACGTGGCCGTGAACCGCGCGGCCCTGAAGAAGGCCCTCAAGCTCGCGGGCGTGTACTACACCCTGTCCGCGTCCCAGCCCTGCGACCTGAGCCTCACGGGCCAGGCCTCCTGGGCCTGGGACGAGATGGGCCGCCTGCAGGCCTTCACGGGCGTGTCCGTGGTGCGCGGGGCCGAGCCGCTCCTGGAGATCGACTCCAGCGTCACCGAGACCACGCCCGAGGAGCGCAAGGCCGGGCTCGACGAGTCCGCGCCCATGTGGTCCGCCTCGCTCACGGGCGCTGGCAACCGGTGGACCGCCGCGGGCCGCGACCTGGAAGCCGTGTGGCTGCGGGTCTGGAGCGGGTGGTTCTCGCGCCCCGGGGCCGAGGCCGGGCTGGTGGACGTGCTGACCCTCTCCGTGTCCGGCTGGTACGCCAGCGACGGGGTCAAGGCCTTCGCCGAGACCCTGGGGTCCTGGGAGAACCTCGTGGAAGGGGCCGAGCTGCGCGAGGTGCGCATGCTGCCCGACGGGCTCACCGGCATCTTCAGCGTGCGCACCTTGGATCGCGCCGCTCTGGAGGCCCGCCTGGGCGAGGAGCTGCCCCCGCGTGGTTTGAGCTGGAGATTCGTGGAAACCAAAAACTGAGAGATTTCAACGGAGGGAAGCCATGCGGGGCAAATTGCGGGAGAACAATTGGACGATTCCCAATCTGCTCACCGTGGTCCGCATCCTGCTCACCCCCGTCATCGTCACCGCCTTCATCCACCAGCGCGTGAACCTCGCGCTGTTGACCTTCGCCGTGGCGGGCGTCACCGACGCCCTGGACGGAACCCTGGCGCGCGTCCTGCGCCAGCGCACCACCCTGGGGGCCATGCTCGACCCCTTGGCGGACAAGGTGCTCATCGTGGCCAGCTTCCTGTGCATGGGCGTGCTGGACTGGGCCCCGGCCTGGCTGGTGGTCCTGGTCATAAGCCGCGACCTGCTCATCGTGGGCGGGCTGATCCTGGTCAGCCTCCTGGGCGTGGACGTGCGCTCGCGCATCCGGCCGACCTTCGCCAGCAAGACCAACACCACCCTGCAGATCGTCTTCATCCTGCTGATCCTGGCCGAGCGCGGGGGCTGGCTGGACGCGCCCAGGCTGCTGTACACCGTGCTCTATCTCACCGCCGCCTTCACCATCTACACGGGCGTGGACTACACCCTGCGCGGCTTGGCCTTGATGCCCTCGGGCGAATAGCAGGCCGCCCACAAACAGCGATCTGCGGCGTTGCTGCGGAAAATGCAACCCCTCGCGTAGCGAAAGCGCGGGGAGTACGCGTCGGGCCTGCATTTCCCTTGCGCCTTGCATCTCACTATTTTTGAACGGCCTGCGATCGGTCCCTGTTTCTAGGCTTTCTTTCGTGGCTTGGTCAGAAAGCGTGAGGTGTTCGGTTTCAACCGGATAGTGCGAAGGCCCGCACGGGCGAACCGTCCCCGTCGGCGATGGGCAGGGGCGGGGCGCAGAAGGTGAATTCCCCGTCGGGCAGGGCGTCCAGGTTGGCGAGGTTCTCCACGATGACCAGCCCGGCGGCGAAGAGCGCCTTGTGCACGGGGGCGTCCTCGTCCTCCACGCGGTCCACGCCGGGCGCGTCCAGGCCCAGGCCCGAGAGGCCGAGCCCGGCCAGCAGCGTCGCGGCCCCGGGCGTGAGCACGGGATAGCCCCGGAAATATTCGTCCCGCCCCCAGTGGGCTTCCCATCCGGTCCTGAGGATCACGAAGGCCGCGCCTGAGAGCGTGGGCAAGAGCGGGCGCACGAAGTCCTCTCCGACCTCGCGCACCCCGCGCAAATCCAGCACGCGCGCCGGACCCACGAAGCGCGACGCGGGCAGGTCCGAAAGGCAGGGGCCGCCCGGCAGCATGTGCGCGGGCGCGTCCAGATGGGTGCCCGTGTGCGTGCCCAGGGTCAGAAGCTTCAGGGCGTAGCCGTTCCCGGCCACGGTGGCGGCCTGCTCGAAGCGCGGGGCCGGGTCGCCCGGATACACGGGCATGCCCGGGGCCAGGGGGTGGGAAAGATCGATGACGCGGGGCATGGCTGGGCCTGCTGCCGGACGCCGCATCGACGCGGCGTCCGGATGATGAGTCTTAGATTGTTGCGACATCCAATTTACGCGGGCCGTCCACGCAGGCTGTTTTTCGGGGCGACCAGCTATTCTTGGACTTCTACCAAAGGCTCCGCTCGTGACAAATCGTAGAGCCCGGACATGGGCATGCCCATGTCGTAGTTGGGCAGCTCGGAGAAGCGGATCAGGCCGATGGTCTTGCCCTCGGGGATGGCCGACAGGGGCGTCAGGCCCAGGGGGATGGGGAAGTTCATGGGCTGGGCGTTGACCTCGGTGACGCGGTCCTCGTAGTGGGCCTTGAGGTAGTCCAGGATGGCGTCCCGCTCGGCCTTGGTGAAGGCCTCCAGGAGCACCTTGCGGCTGCCCACGGGGTCGTCCAGGCCGGGCTCCACGGGGTCGCCCAGGAGGCGATTCCAGTCCAGGGCCGACTCTTCGGCCGCGTCGTATTCCGGGCGGAAGAGGTGGACCTCCACGTTGCGGCGGCCCTTGAAGCTGCGGATGACCATGGAGATGACGAAAGCCCTGTCCGTGGGCAGGGGCTGGCTGGAAGCGGTACAGTGTATGCGCATGCCGTGGCTCCTTTCCGGCGCGCGGGGCGTCGGGTTTTTGGAAGTTGGCTGGCGTGTGGCGAGAGATTTTTTGATACGCAAAAAGCGTGGCCCTGTGAACCCTGTTTCCGGGGCTCATGCCGGGTGTTTACCTGGGCGCGCCGAGCGGGTACAAACCGGGCATGCCATCCTTCGCCAACGTCGACACCGACGTCCGTTTTCAGCTTGAGAGCCCCTTCGAGCCTCGCGGCGACCAGCCCGGGGCCATCGCCGACATCGCCGACAACCTGCGCGCCGGGGTGCGCGACCAGGTGCTGCTCGGGGTCACGGGGTCGGGCAAGACCTTCACCATGGCCAAGGTGGTGGAGGCCGTGCAACGGCCCACCCTGGTGCTCGCGCCCAACAAGACCCTGGCCGCCCAGCTCTACAACGAGTTCCGGGGCCTGTTCCCGCACAATGCGGTGGAATATTTCGTCAGCTATTACGACTATTACCAGCCCGAGGCCTACCTCCCGCACACGGACCTGTACATAGAGAAGGACTCGTCCATCAACGACGAGATCGACAAGCTGCGCCACGCCGCCACCCACGCGCTGCTCACGCGGCGCGACGTGCTCATCGTGGCCAGCGTGTCCTGCATCTACGGCCTGGGCTCGCCGGAATACTATTCGCGCATGGTGGTGCCCCTGGAGCCCGGCCAGCGACTGTCCCGCGACAAGCTGGTGGAGCGCCTGGTGGAGGTGCACTACGAGCGCAACGACTACGATTTCCACCGGGGCACCTTCCGCGTGCGCGGGGACGTCTTGGAGATCATCCCGGCCTATTCCAATCAGCAGGCCCTGCGCGTGGAGTTCTTCGGCGACGAGGTGGACTCCGTCACCGAGACCGACCCCGTCACCGGCGAGGTCCTGGCGCGCCTGGCCAAGACCATCGTCTTCCCGGCCAGCCATTACGTGTCCGACCGCGAGAACCTGGACCGGGCCGCGAGCGAGATCCGCGAGGAGCTGCGCGAGCGCCTGACGTACTTCAAGAACAAGAACATGCTCGTGGAGGCCCAGCGCCTGGAGCAGCGCACCCAGCTGGACCTGGAGACCATCGAGGAGCTGGGCTACTGCAACGGCATCGAGAACTACTCGCGCTTCCTGGACGGCCGCGCGCCCGGCGAGCCGCCGCACACGCTGTTGGACTATTTCCCCGACGACTTCATCCTCTTCGTGGACGAGTCCCACGTCACCGTGTCCCAGGTGGGCGGCATGTTCAACGGCGACCGCTCGCGCAAGACCACCCTGGTGGACTTCGGCTTCCGCCTTCCCTCGGCCCTGGACAACAGGCCGCTGAATTTCGAGGAGTTCCTCACGCGCCGGGGTCAGACCGTGTACGTCTCGGCCACTCCCGGCCCCTGGGAGCTGGACCGGGCCCAGGGCCTGGTGGTGGAGCAGATCATCCGGCCCACCTGGCTTCTGGACCCGGAGGTGGAGGTGCGCCCCACCACGGGGCAGGTGGACGACCTGATGACCGAGTGCCGCGCCCGGCGCGACGCGGGCGAGCGCGTGCTGGTCACCACGCTGACCAAGCGCATGGCCGAGGACCTCACGGAATATCTGCAGAACATGGGCATCGAGACCCGCTACCTGCATTCGGACATCGACACCCTGGAGCGGGTCTCCATCATCCAGGCCCTGCGCAAGGGCGAGTTCCACGTGCTGGTGGGCATCAACCTGCTGCGCGAGGGCCTGGACATCCCCGAGGTCTCCCTGGTGGCCGTGCTGGACGCGGACAAGGAGGGCTTTCTGCGCTCCACGCGCTCCCTGGTGCAGACCTTCGGCCGCGCCGCGCGCAACGTGCGCGGCAGGGTGATCCTATACGCCGACCAGGTCACGCGCTCCATGAACGAGGCCATGGAAGAAACCGCGCGCCGCAGGGAAAAACAGCAGGCCTTCAACCAGGAGCACGGCCACGAGCCCGAGACCGTGCATAAGGATTTGAACAATATACTGGATTCGTTGTATAGCCGTGCGGAAGAAGGCAAGGACGCGCTGCCCCCGGGCGACGCGGAGCTGGCCAGCGACCCCAAGGCCGCGGCCGCCGAGATCAAGCGCCTGGAGCGCGAGATGCGCGCGGCGGCCAAGGACCTGGAGTTCGAACGCGCGGCCGGGCTGCGGGACAGGATATCGCTGTTGCGGGAACTCTTGCGCTCCGTGTGACGTTCGGCTTGGGGTCCGAACGGCTGCGGCCCCAACGATCTGTGGATTTGGGCCGTTTGTTGAAACAGCTCTTTTGAGCAGGCCGTTCAAAAATAGTGAGATGCAAGGCGCAAGGAAAATTCAAGACCGAAGCGTACTCCCCGCGCTTGCGCTACGTGAGGGTTTGAATTTTTCGAAGCAACGCGGCAGATCGCTGTTTTTCAACGGCCTGTAGCGGGAAAACCTACTACTCGGGAAGCCGATGCACATCTGCAAGCTGGGCTCGGGCAAGAACGACAAGATAGGCCTGTGCGGCCTGCCCAAGATGAATCAGCTCCAGAGGCGCTACGGCAGCTTCTGGCCTCTGATCATGGGCTTCGTGTCCCTGATGGCGATCTTCTTCGCCGGGGTCTACGGCTACATGGTCGTGGAGGGTTGGACCTACCTCGAAAGCTTCTACATGGTGCTCATCACCCTGGCCACCGTGGGTTTCGAGGAGGTGCGCCCGCTTTCGGATAACGGCATGATCCTGACCAGCGTCCTGATCATCATGGGCGTGGGCAACTTTGCGTTTCTCGTGGGCGCGTTCTCCCAGATTCTGGTGGAGGGCCGCCTGCAAACCGTTTGGGGGAGGCACAGATTGCAGAAGTCCATCGACAAGCTGACCAATCATACCATCGTCTGCGGATACGGGCGCATCGGCTCCATCGCCGTGCGCGAGATCCGGCGCGAGGGCCTGCCCGTGGTGGTCATCGAGACCAACGAGGAATTGCTGCCCAGGATGGAGGAGGACGGGGTCCTGTACGTGTTCGGCGACGCCACGGACGACGAGATCCTGGAGCGCGCGGGCATCGATCGGGCCAAGTCGCTGATCACGGCCCTGTCCCACGAGGCGGCCAACGTCTACGTCTCCCTCACCGCGCGCCAGATCCGCTCGGACCTGACCATCGTGGCCCGGGCCAACGAGGAGGCCCACATCCCCAGGCTCAAGCGCGCCGGGGCCGATCGGGTCATGCTGCCGCACACCATCGGCGGCATCCGCATGGCCCAGTCCGTGCTGCGGCCCACGGTGACCAGCTTCCTGGAGCTCACGGTCACGGGCGAGGGCATGGAACTGTCCATGGAGGAGCTGACCGTCTCCGAGCGCTCGGAGCTCTGCGGCCTGAACCTCATCGACTCCAAGATCCGCCAGCGCTTCAACGTGATCATCATCACCATCAAGCGCGAGGACGGCGAGGTCATCTTCAACCCCGACGCGCGCACCGAGCTCAAGGCCGGCGACACGCTCATCGTGGTCGGGGGCAAGGATAATTTGGCCAAGCTGTGGGAGATCGTGGAGTAGGTAGACCGCCATCGGCTTCAGGCGCACGGGCAGGTGAGCCGAGGAAGTCTTTCAATCCCCGGGGCGCGGTCGCGTTCCGGGGCTTTTCATTGGCTACAGCCCCAGGTTTTCCTCTTTGGCCAACACGTCGTCCAGCGCGCGGCGCGCGGCCAGGCGGCGCAGGGCCGGGGCCGCGTCGGGGCCGTAGAGGAATTGCAGCTTCAGGAGGTTGCCTAGGGCGTTGCCCCCGGCCTGGGCGCTCGTGCCCGTGCCCGTGCGCCGGGCGTGGCGCACCGTGAGGTGCCCGGTGTACACGGCCCCGCCCCCGGCCCCGAGCATGCGCAGGTCGTGCTCAAGGTCGTCGAATTGGGTGGGGGAGAAGCGGATGTCAAACTCCCCGGCGGCCAGGAGCCGCTCCGTGGAGAACAGATGGCAGCAGCCCGTGACCGAGGCGCAGGGCCGCGTGTACGCGAACTGGCCCAGGTCCGGGGTCTGCAGGTGCAGGTCCGAGACGTCCAGGCCCGGGGCCTGCACGGTGCGCAGGGGATGCGCCTCGCGCGGTTCGCGCAGGTGCAGGTCCACGTTTTGCACGCGGCCGGGCGCGTCCCGGTCCACCACCTTGCAGCCCCAGGCCGAGGCCTCGGGGTACGCGGCCGCCGCCGCGCCCAGGCGGGCCAGCCAGTCGTGGGGCAGCTCGATGTCGTCGTCCAGGTACGCGGTCCAGCGCGAGGCGCGCACCTCGGGCCGGGACATGAGCCAGTTGCGCGCGGCCGGGGCCCCCACGTTGCAGGGCAGGGTCAGGGGCGTGAAGCGCTCGCCCAGGCGGTGGGCCCAGGCCGAAAGCACCGAGGGCGTGTCGTCGGTGCTGCCGTTGTCCAGGGCCAGGATCCGCGCGTCGTCCGTGTCCGAGGCCGCGAGGCTGGCCAGGGCCGCGTCCAGGTCCGCCGCCTTGTTCCAGGAATAGAGCAGGACGGCTATGGGCCCGCGCGGCATGGACAGGGCCATGTCCGCGCCCGAGGCCAGGTCGGCCAGGCGCAACAGCGCCCCGGCCTGCCAGGGCCGGGCCGCCAGGGACGCGCGCAGGGCGTCCATTGCCCGCTGCCGGTCTCCGGCGGCCAGGGCGCAGGCCGCGTGCAGGTTGGTCATGGTGGTGAGCGGCGCTTGCGCCTCCAGGGCCGCGCAGGCCTCCTCGCCGCGCGCCGCGCGCCCGGCCAGGAAGTGCGCCCGGGCCAGGAGCATGTCCGCGCCCAGGGGGAAGGCCTCGCGCACGGGCGCGGCGGCCCGCGCCAGGGCGTCGGCGTCGGCGTCGGCCAGGGCGGCATCCGCGTCGAGGCGCAGCGGGGCCAAGCGGGGCTTGGCCTTGGCGCAGGCCTGGAGCTGGGCCTTGAGGGCGTCGGGCAACAGCCGCATCCTGGCGTCCAGCCCTAGGATTTGCGCGGCCAGGTCCGCGTCCAGGGGATCGTGTTCCCAGGCGGCGGCCAAGAGGTCCAGGCCCAGGTCCGCGGCCCGGGCCTCCGGGGCCAGGGCCAGGCGGGCGCAGCGCGCGAGGTGCGCCTTTCCCGTGCTTCCGGCCAACAGCGCTTCCAGCAGCTCCGGGGGCAGGGCGGTCCAGGGAAAGGGCATGGGCGGTCCTCGTTCTGTTGCGGTTTCTGCGGCATGCACGTAGAGTGCTGGGTCAACGAAGTGTAGGGCCGCGCAGGCCAAAACGCAAAGAAAAACGGGCCCGCGCCCGCCCAAGGAACCCATGCCGTCCACGCCCCTGGCCGTCGTCATCCTGCACTACGGTGACCCGGACCTGACCCGCCGTCTGGCGGATCAGATCGAGGCCGGGGACCGGGCCGCGGCCCTGGTGCTGGACAACGCCGCGCCCGAGCCGTACCCGGGGGCCTGGGAGCGCCTGCCCGAGAACCTCTACTGGGCCGGGGCCTTCCAGTGGGCCATGGAGCGGCTGGCGGGCGAGGGCTGCGAGCGGGTCTGGTTCCTGAACAACGACCTGTATTTTGTGTCAAGGCCGCCCTTCGGGCCGCGCATCCTGGGGCGGCTGGCGCGCATGGAGCGCAGCCTGGGCCGGGTGGGGATCTGCTCCCCGGCGGTCACGGCCAGCCCCTACCATCCGCAGATGGTGCGCCGAGCGGGTGTGCAGTTCTCGCGCGTGGGGCTTTTGGACGGCATCGCGCCCCTGGTGCATGTGGATGCCTGGCGCGAGGCCGGGGGCCTGGACTTCGCGGACAACCCCTTCGGCTACGGGGTGGATCTGGACTTTTCCCTGCGCGTTGCCCGCGCCGGGTGGGCGCTGGCCGTGGACCACGAGGTCTGCGTGCGCCACGTCTACCACAGCACGGCGGGCGCGGTGGACGGCTTCATGAACCGGGCGGCCCACGCCCAGGACGCGTACCTGGCCGCGCGCCACGGCGAGGACTGGCGCGCCGCGATGGACGTCCTGAAAACCGAGACCACGGACTACGAGATTCCATGACCGAGACTACCGAGAGCGTCCGGGAGCGCGTGCGCGAACTGCGTGGGCTCCTGGAATACCATAACCGCCGCTACTACGTGCTGGACGACCCGGAGATCACCGACGCCCAGTACGACGAGCTGTTCCGCGAGCTGCGCTCCCTGGAGGAGGCGCACCCCGAGCTGGACGACCCCAACTCCCCCACGCGCCGCGTGGGCGGGGCCGTGCGCGAGGGCTTCGAGAAGCGCGCCCATACCATCGCCATGTACAGCCTGGACAACGCCTTCGACCTCGAGGAGTGGGCGGCGTTCATTGAGCGCATCCGCCGCGAGGAGCCCCACGCGCCCCTGGCCTTCTGGGCGGACCCCAAGCTGGACGGGCTGGCCGTGGAGCTGATCTACGAGCACGGCAAGCTCGCTGCGGCGCTGACGCGCGGCGACGGGAGCGTGGGCGAGGTGGTCACGGAGAACGCGCGCACCGTGCGCAACCTGCCGCTGGTCCTGACCCCGCCCGACGGCGAGGAGCCCCCGGCGCTGCTGGAGGTGCGCGGCGAGACCGTGATGCTCAAGGACGATTTCCACGCCCTGAACCAGCGCCAGGAGGAGGAGGGCGGCAAGGTCTTCGCCAACCCGCGCAACGCGGCGGCCGGTTCCCTGCGCCAGCTGGACTCCAAGGTCACGGCCGGGCGTCCCCTGCGCTTCATGGCCTACGGCGTGGGCGCGGCGCGTTGGGACGGCGGGCCCCAGGCCCCGGGCGAGAAGTGGGGCAAGCATTCCGAGGTCATGGGCTATCTGGCGGCCTGCGGCCTGCCCGTGCCGCCCCAGGCGGAGATCTGCGCGGGCCCGGAGCAGGTGGCCGCCAAGTACCAGGGGCTTTCCCAGGGTCGCGACGCGTTGCCCTTCGAGATCGACGGGCTGGTGGCCAAGCTGGACGACTTGCAGCTCCAGGAGGCCCTGGGCTTCACCGCGCGTTTCCCCAAGTGGGCCCTGGCCCTGAAATTCCCGGCGCACCAGGCCGAGACCGAATTGTTGGCCATCGAGGTCCAGGTGGGGCGCACGGGCGTGCTGACCCCGGTGGCGCACCTCGCGCCCGTGTCCGTGGGCGGGGTCACCGTGTCCCGCGCCACCCTGCACAACGAGGACGAGATCCGCGCCAAGGGCCTCAAGGTGGGCGACATCGTGCTGGTGCAGCGCGCCGGGGACGTGATCCCCGAGGTGGTGCGGCCGCTGGAGGAGCGGCGCACGGGCCGGGAGCGGGAGTTCGAGTTCCCCCACGTCTGCCCGGCCTGCGGGTCCGAGGCCGTGCGTCTGCCCGGCGAGGTTGCCTGGCGCTGCGTCAACGCCACCTGTCCGGCGGTGGTGCGCCAGCGCGTGGTGCATTTCGTGTCCAAGGCCGGGCTGGACATGCAGGGCGTGGGCAAGAAGCTGGTGGAGCAGCTGGTGGCCTCGGGCCGGGTCAAGACCCCGGCGGACCTCTTCACCCTGGGCGTGGGCGAGCTGTCGCTGATGGAGCGCATGGGCGTGAAGAGCGCCCAGAACGTGGTGGCGGCCATCACGGCGGCCAAGGGCGCGCCCCTGGACAGGCTGCTGGCCGCCCTGGGCATCCGCCACGTGGGCGAGCGCACCGCCTCAACCCTGGCCGGGGCCTTCCGCGATCTGGACAAATTGGCCGGGGCCGCGCAGGACGAACTCACGGCCCTGCCGGACGTGGGGCCCGAGGTGGCCCAGTCCGTGGGCGCGTTCTTCGGCAACCCGGACAACCGGGCGCTTCTCGCGTCCCTGCGGAACGCCGGGCTGTGGCCCGTGGCCGAGGAGAAGGCGAACGCCGGGGACGGGCCCCTCGCGGGCCTGACCATGCTCTTCACGGGCACCCTGTCCATGCCCCGGCCCCGGGCCGCCAAGCTGGCCGAGGCCGCCGGGGCCAAGGTGGTCAAGGCCGTCTCGCGCAACGTGGACTACCTCGTGGCCGGGGACAAGGCCGGGAGCAAGCTGGCCAAGGCCGAGTCCCTGGGCGTGAATGTCTTGACTGAACAGCAATTCATGGACCTGCTGGCGGGCGGAGCGGCCAAGGCCGCGCCCGCACCGACGCAGGATTCGTTACTGGATTCATAAGATTACCGGAGGGATATAATGAGTACTTCGATCATCGTCATGGGCGCCAAGGGGCGCATGGGCGGCATCATCGCCAATATGGTCAAGGCCGACCCGGAGCTGGAGCTGGCCGGGGTGGTGGAGCGCGCGGGCTGCGAGGACGGCCTGGACATGTTCGGCTGCCTGTGCAGCACGGACCTTGCCGCGCTGCTGCCCAAATGCCCGGGGGCCGTGGTCATCGACTTCACGGCCCCGGCCGTGTCCGTGGCCGACGCCAGGGCCTGCGCCCGGGCCGGGCACCCCATCGTCATCGGCACCACGGGCCTGGATGACGGGCAGAAGGCCGAGTTGGAGGAGATCGCCAAGACCGGCCCGGTGTTCTGGGCCCCGAACATGAGCGTGGGCGTGAACGTGCTCCTGAAGGTGCTGCCCCAGCTGGTGCAGCTCCTGGGCGAGAGCTACGACCTGGAGATGGTGGAGCTGCACCACAACCAGAAGAAGGACGCGCCCAGCGGCACGGCCCTCAAAATTGCCGAATGCCTGGCCCAGGCCCGGGACTGGGACCTCAAGGAGACCGGGACTTACTGCCGCGAGGGCATCATCGGCGCGCGCCCCAAGAAGGAGATCGGCGTGCAGACCATCCGCGGCGGCGACGTGGTGGGCGTGCACACCGTGTACATGATGGGCCCGGGCGAACGCATCGAGGTCACCCACCAGGCCCACTCCCGCGACACCTTCGCCGCCGGTTCCCTGCGCGCGGCCAAGTGGCTGGCCGGGCAGAAGGCCGGGAAGCTCTACACCATGGCCGACGTCTTCTAGCGCAAGCCGTCCACAAGGCGCCGTCTGCTTCGTTGCTGCAAACAAAACAGGCCCTCGCGTATGCCCTGATACGCGAGGGCCTGTTTTGTTTTTTGCGACTTGCATCCGACGCCTTCCGAACGGTTTGCGGGGTGTTTTACCATCCAAGCATTTTTTTGAGTTTGGGAAATGATAAAGTTCATTACGACCGCCGCTTCGTGGACGTGGCCAGGCTGTTCGTGGCGACCTCCTCCTGGGGGCGGTTCGAGCCCGCTATCGCAAGTCCTGCACGCGCTGTTGCTCTTTCATGACGTAGGCCTTGAGCTGGCGGGACATGTCGCCATACACCCTGATCGCATCCATATCGAGCGGTATGTCCACATACTGCATCAGCACCCTGTCGTGCCCGTCGTGGATGTGGGGCATGACTCCGGCAAAGAAGAACCGCAGGCGCTCGCACTGCTCGACCAGGTACGCCGCCGCCTTGTCGTTGGCCGGGAGGAAGAGGTAGACGGCGTCCATTCGATCCTTCCGGCATTGCCGCAACCCGTCGGCTATTTCCTTTACGGTGTCCGCCCCGATGGCGTGGACCACGATGAAGGCGACGTTGAGTTCGTCGGGCAGGGGAAACAGGCTGATCGACGACGCGCCCGAGGGCGGCTCCATGTCCGGCACGCCGAATTCCCTGGGGACTTCCATCCAGCGGTATATGTCGGCGACCATCTCCTGGTGATGCGCGGGGATGAAGATCGTTTCCGGCGACCGGTCGAAGGCGTAATAGTGGTTCACCACCGAGCCTTTTTCCTGCTTCGACGTGGCCAGCTCCTTGACCTGCATGCCGGAGGCGGCAATGCCCAGCATGAGGCAGCATGGCCTGGAGCCCATTACCTCCTGCAAGGCCTTTTGCGAAAAGGTATGCGTTGTGACCGAACAGTCGAAAACGCCTCTGTCTCCTTCGTCCCTGGCCATGTCGAAAAGCAATTGCGCCATCATCGGGGCAAGGTGCGGGGAGCGGTAGGCCGGATCGACAAAGGCAAGCCCCAATTCCGGGACCTTGACCGAAGGATCGTGGTATTTGAAGCCGGAGTGGCCGATTATGTTGCCGCTTTCGGGGTCGATGCCGATGACCGACTTGAATTCCCCGCTCTCGACCTTTTTGGTCAGTGCGTCGAGGTCGTAGAGGAAATCCTCCTGGGTGAAGCCGTAGCACCGCCAGGCAAGGCGGCACACTTCCGCCAGTTCATCGGGGCGGGTCAGGCGCACTTCCGGTTTTGCGACCGTGGGCCTCTTGGTTCGCCGCACGACGGGCTTGGTGTCCAGCACCTCGGCGGGCAGCGAGCCGTAGCGGATTTTTTTGGTCATGCGGACTTCCTTGCCCTCCCGCCCGTGCACGAAACGCTCTACCGAATCCATGCTCTGTTGCATCAGCAATGATCCCAGCCCCGGCATGTCCGCGCTATCCAGATCGGTTGGCATGAACCGCTGTGCCTGGGGATGGTCGAACGGGATGCCCCTTTCCCTGATGGAAATGACCAGGCGGTCCCCCTCGACATAGAATTCGAGATGGATTCGTTCGTCTTCTTTGGCAATGCCGGAGAAATGATCGACCGCATTGCAGAAGGCTTCCTCGACCGCCAGCTTGATGCCGCCTGTCTCACTGCTGTCGAAGGAAAGGGTTTCGGCCACCTGGCTGGCGCACTCGACCGCGGTCCGGACCATGATTTTGCGGACCGGGAGCATGAGCTGGGCAAGAAAAAAACGGACGGGGATTTCAGGTGTTTCAGTCATGACTTTGTGGTGTGTTGGAGTTTTTGAGAAGGCCCATCAGGCCGGCTGAAAGAACCAGGGCCGCAACGCAGGCGCCCCAAATGGACGTGAAGCCGAAACCGGCGGCCAGGGCCAAGCCGCATGCGGTGGGGCCGATGACGAATCCGGCGTCGACCATTTCGATCATCAGGTTGGTGTTGAGGCCGCGGTATTGCGGCGGGGAAATGGTGAACATCAAGGCGTTCATGAGCGGTGAGGCGGAGCCGACCCCCACGCCGAACAGGACGGCGGCGGCATAGAAAACCGCGAGGGAATTCATGGACCGGAGCATGAGCATGCCCCCGGCGAACAGCAGCAGGCTGGCCGCGCCCAGTATTCCCTTGTCGAATCTGTCGAAAAGCGGGCCGAGGAAGAGCCGGGTGGCGATCATCACACAGGTCGCGGCGGAAAAAAAGAGGCCGGGATCGCCGAGGCCGGCCGTGGCGCAAAAGGTTTTGAGAAAGAAGAACATGGAGGAAAAAACGCAGAAGACCAGTCCGTTGGCCAGCAGCAGCACAAGGATTTTCGGTCGGCGCAGGTTCGCAAGCAAGGGTCCCCGGGACAGGGGCTGTCGTGCTTCGGCGGTTTCGGTCCTGGCCTTTTGCACGTGTTTCGACAGCAGCGGAAGCAGGCAGCCCGGGACCAGCATCAGCAAGGCGGTGTACGTGTATATGGCGCCGCCGGCCACCGAGGACAGGCCGTGCCCCAGCATGTAGGGGATCACGGCGTAGGGGAGCAGGGTCATGATGGTGACGATGCCGAAGCCCTGTCCGCTCTTTTCCTCGGGCATGAAGATCGTCAGGAGCGCCACCGCAGCCGACATCATGATCACGTAGGCCGTTCCATGCACTATCCGCAACAGCAGCATGGGCACCAGGGAGGCGGCGTGCGCATAGAGCAGCAGCGAGGCCATCGTCAGGGCGAGACCCGCGGCGATGGCCCGGATCGCGTTATCCGCATCGAGCCAGGGGCTGATGAGGGGCCGGACGATCAGGGCGCTGCCCGAGAAGGCGCCGATGAGCACGCCATGCCATTGCGGGGAGATGGGAAGCTGGTTGAGGAAACTGTAAAAACTGAAAAAGACGGCCAGGTTGCTGAATGCGAACAGGACGAAGACGTTGAGGGTGGCGAAACCGAAATTGCAGAGCGTGCGGGGTATGGCCATGGTGTGAATTAGCTACCTCTCTGAGAGGAGAGAACGCAATGAAAAATTGTGTTTTTTTCTGATGCATGGACCAGGGAAGCATGATGAAACGGACTTCCGGCAGCGCCATGATCCTGCCGAAATGTCGCGTGGTCCCCGGGAGGGGCGTCGCAGCCCGCCTCGCGTGCGCCGCGTGCAAAAAATGCGGGGGCGGCCGCTTGGTCGCCCCCGGCGCTTCTCAATTACCTGCCGCTGTGCTAGATGTTGAACAATGGCCTCTCTTCCGTTCTGGCCCTGGCGGGGATGATGCGTTGTGCGAATCGGGTGAAGCGTAGCCGGGAAAGCAGCGATCCATGCAGAAAATAGCCTTGCGAAAAAGAATACCCTTCAGGTTGTCGTTCATCCTGGTTGGGTTGCTCCTGATGCTGTCCGCGCTGATCGAGGTCTTCATCTATCAGTCCGACATCTTGCGAATAAAGAATGAAATAAACCGCGTGCAAATGGCCAGCGCCCAGCACCTGGCCAGGAGCATCGACAGGAAGCTCACGCAGCGGACCAAGTCCCTTGCGGCCATCGCCGAGTTGTTGGCCGAATCGCATCTCCGGGATTTGGCCCTGCTGGATGGGTACCTGCAGAACTCCATGGACCTGGTGGAGTATTTCTCCCACGGGTTCGGCGTTGTGCGGCCAGACGGGAAGAGCCTGATGGCCGAGAGATTCTCCCTGCCTGCCAAGGACATCCTGCCCGCCGACCTTGAGCGGTGGTGTCGCCTTGCCGGGCGGGAGAAGGGGGTCGTCATCGGCAAGGCCTACCGGGCCCGGGGGACCGGCATCGCCATGTTGTTGTTCGCGGCGGCGATCCGCGACGCCTCGGGGGGGCTCCTGGGGGTGCTCGTCGCTCCCGTCACGCTGGATTCCCCCGATTTCCTCGGGTTCCTGCATGACGACAGCGTGGATTTTCCCAGCGATGTGCTGATAATTTCACGGCGGGATCGTCTGATAGTCGCCTCGTCCCGGGTCGACATGATCCTGAAGCCTGCGCTGGCGCCGGGGGTGATGCCCCTGCGCGACAGGGCCATGGAAGGCTATTCCGGCGTGGGGATCGCCGACGACAACCGCAACATCAGGAACATCGTCGCCATCGAAGGCATGCAATCCGCTGACTGGTTCGTCGTGGTCCATGCCCCCCTCGAAGCCGTCCTCAGGCCCGCGAAAGCCGAAACGATCAGGGATCTTTTCACGCACATCGTGTTCATCGCGCTGGTGGTGGTCGTCATCTTCGGCACCTTGACCATCTATTTCCGCCCCCTCAACAGCGCCGCCGAACAGGTCAGGAGGATGGAGGGGGGCAAGGCCCTGCCGCGTCTTCCGCAGACCACGGACGACGAGATCGGGTATTTGATCGCGGGGTTCAACACCCTTGTGGGCGTCGTCAACGAGCGCACCAGCGCCCTTGAGAGGGCCAACAAACGGCTGCAGGAGCTTTCCCATACCGACGGGCTGACGAAGGTCTTCAACCGGCGCAACTTCGACCGCCGTTTGCGGCAGTATTGGCGCGCGCACCAGCGAAGCGGCCAGCCCCTGTCGCTCATCATCTTGGACATAGATCATTTCAAAAAATACAACGACACGTATGGGCATCAGCAGGGCGACGCGGCCCTGGTTTCCGTGGCCTCGGCGTTGCACGGCATGCTCAAGCGGCCCACGGACGTCTTCGCCCGGTACGGGGGCGAGGAGTTCGCGGCCATCGTGGAAAACGACGAGGCCGGGGCCGTGGACCTCGCGGAGTCCATGCGCCTGGCGGTGGAGAACCTCGCCCTGGAGCATGCGAAATCGCCGCACGGCGTCGTCACCATCAGCCTCGGCGTGGCCTCCCTCGTCCCCGGCCGCGAGGCGACCGAAGACGTCCTGATCCGATACGCGGACGAAGCCCTGTATGCGGGCAAGGAAAACGGGCGCAACCGCGTGGAGGTGTCCAGGGCGGGGAACGGGTAGGATTCGACCGGTCGTCCTGTGTCGAGAGCGTACGGCCCCCGCGCATGCGCGGGGGCCGTGTTTTTCCGCTTCCTCATTGCTTCAAGGCGATGGCGGTGGCATAATCGTAGGGCTTGGAAACCGTTTTGGACAAAGGAGCGAAGATATGGGTTGCGACACATCGCGGCGCAGGGCCTTGAAACAGTTGGCGGGGTGCTCGGTCGTGGCGGCGGCGGGCTTGTTCGCGCCCCTGGCCTGGGCCGACGAGGACGACGCGGACGGCGGCGATGGCGCGAAGCTGGGCAAGGAGGAGCGTGAACGCCGGCGCGAGCTGCGCCAGGAAGAAGAGGAAAGCAAGCGCGCGTTGCGCAAGGACGAGGCCGAGGCGGAGCGCGAAGCCGCCAAGGACGAGCGCGAACTCCGCAAGGAGGAGATGGCGGATGAACGCGAGGCCGCCAAGGAGGAACGCGAACAGCGCAAGGAAGAAATGGCGCGCGAGCGCGAAGAGCGCAAGATCGAGCGTGAACAGGAGCGCGAAGAGGCCGAGCAGGAGCGCGAAGAGGCCAAGAAGATGCGCGAGGCCGAGCGCGAGAAGAAGCTCAAGGGCAAGAACAAGGGCAAGAAGAAGTAGAAGCCCAGGGAGGACCCCATGTACATCCGCATGATCGGGTGCGCGCTGATCGTCGCGCTGGCCATGGCCGCCGCGGGCTGCGGCACCATCTACAAGGCCGCCGTGGACGAGCGCAGCCTGAGCCGACAGGCCTCGGACAAGACTATCTCGGCCACCATCATGAAACGCTATTACGACGACGCGGACATGTCCGTGCTGGGCATCGAGCCCTACACGTACACCGGGCATGTCTATCTCGTGGGCGAGTACGAGAACGCGACGCAGAAGGCCAAGGCCGTGTCCATCGCCAAGGCCGTGGAGGGCGTGGCCGGGGTGACCACGTACCTGCTTCCGGCCAAGGACGATCCCGCCTGCGGCACAACGGAGAATCTGGACATCCTGGCCGGGGTCAAGGCCGCGCTCATCGGCGACGGCGACATCTGGTCCACCAATGTCGAGGTCAAGGTGGTCCAGTGTCAGGTGGTGCTTCTGGGGCTGGTGGGCTCCGAGGCCGAGGTGGGCAAGTCCATCGCCCACGCCAAGGCCGAGGAGGGCGTGCGCGCGGTCAAGTCCTACCTGCGGGTGGCCAACAAGCCCTGACGGACGTTGGCGCCGCCCAGTTCCACAGCCACGTGGACAACGCCCTGCTGAAGTACATCAAAGCGCGTACGTGCGTGCGAAACGAGCCCCAGCCGCGCAGGCGTCCCCGCCATTGCTGCGGAGAAACCGAGCCCACGCGTATCGAATGTTGAATACGCGAGGGGTGTTGCCATTGCCGGCGTCCCGTGCCCGGAGGGAAAACGAAAGGGGACGGCGCAAGTGAACCATCCCCGTCTTTTCCCAATGCATGGTGCCCGCAGCCCGGCTAGACCGAAATATCGACCTCCGCGCCTAAGGTGCTGGACAAGTCAAGGTCGCCGATCAAGGGAGCCGTGTACGCGGAAAGCGCCTGGGCGGCCGCTTGGCCGGTTGTTTGCGGATCGACCTGTGCAGCGGATGACGCATCCGCCACTGTGTTTTGAGGCCTATCAAGCGTCTGATCCAAGGCATCTGGCGGCGCGAGCGCCTCTACTCCATCCGAGGAGCCATCCGTTGTTCCGGGAAGCGGTTCGCCGTTCGCGTCGGTCGGCGCGGTGGCCTCTTGAGCCGCATCCTCGATCTGGTCCCGGCTTTCCTCCAAAACAGGCTCGGAATGTTCGATAGCCTCTTTGTTTTTTTGATTCTTCGCCAGGCGATCGACCTTCAGCTTGTGCAAAACGCCTTCGACATACTTACGGTCTCCGCCGCCCCCACCGTCATCCTTGAGGAAGAAAAGGCCTCCCGCGGCATCAAGCAGAGAGCTCGCGCTGCTGGCCTGAGCGTTTTCAATGCTGTTTTGGATTTGGAATGCGCCCAGCCGCGCCTCGATGTATTTGGAGGTTTCGGAGGCGGCGTTCACAAAGTTTCCGGCCAGCAGGTTGCTGCTGCCGGAGGTCGACGAAGCGGATGTCGTTGCGGCGGAAGCCGTCGAGACGGAAGCGGACGCGGCGCTGGCCAGCGAACTGATGTCCGATGCGAGCCCAAGGTTTGAGGTGCTTCCGATGTACATCTTCATCCCCCGATGACCATCGTTTACCGGCAAATGAATCCCACCAGACCCCTTATCGGCAGTCACGCGTAACTCTTTATGATGCTGTGCGATTTGAATCCGGGTGGGCCACGCTCGCTCGTCCTCAGTCTTCCCCCAGCATCCCCAACAGCCGCATGGCGTCCCCTGGAGCCCGCTGTTCGGCGGTGTTGTCGAAGTAGACCTGCACGTCCGTACCAGCCATGTTCCAGGCCGTGATTCGCACGGCCAGGTCTTCCAGGAATTCCTCGTCATATGCGCTGTAGTAGGTCTGCGGGCTGCCGTGTAGGCGCAGGTAGGCGAGGTTTGCGCAGACCGCGTCCCAGCGGGGCCAGGTGCCGGAGTCGGAGATGCAGTTGGCCACCCGATGTTTTTCCAGAACGTCCCGCGTCTCGTCCGTGAACCAGGTGGGGTGGCGGAATTCCATGACTTGGGGCGTGTGCGGGAAATGCTCGCGCAGCACCGCGCAGAAGCGGTCCAGGCGCTCCACGTTGGCGCGGCAGTGGGCCGGGAGCTGCCAGAGCAGGGCGGCCAGCTTGTCACCCAACTCATCCACGGCCGGGGCGCGGCGGGGGATCGTGGTTTCGGGGTCGAGGAGCCGCTTCATGTGCGTCACGTACTTGTGGCCCTTGACGCTGAAGCGGAAATTCGTGGGCGTGGCTTCGCGCCAGGCGGCGAAGGTCTCGGGGCTCTGCTCGCGGTAGAAGGTGGCGTTGACCTCCACGGCTTGGAACCGCGTGGCGTAGTGCTTGAGCCAGTCCTTTTTCTTCACCCCGGCGTAGAAACCGTTCTTCCAATCCGCGTAGTTCCAGCCCGAAAGGCCGATGAGGCGCTGGGGCGAGGGTGTCGTGTGCATGTGTCCTTGATCCATGGGGTGTGTACGCTGATCCGGCCTCAACCCTTGACGCAGATGAGCGGAGCGAGCCGCGCCACGCGCCGGGCCAGCCCGGCGCAACAGGTGGCGTCCACCACGGCCTCGATGTTCTTGTACGCCCCCGGGGCCTCCTCGGCGGCCCCGCGCATGCTCGCGGTGCGCACCAGGATGCCGCGCCCGCGCAGTTCCTCCAGCACTTGGCCCCCGCGAAAGGCCTTTTTGGCCCTGGCCCGGCTCATGGCCCGGCCCGCGCCGTGGCACACCGAGCCCAGAGAGAGTCCCTCGTTGCCCGCTTCGCCAGCCAGGATGTAGGACGGCGCGCCCATGGACCCGCCGATGAACGCGGGCTGGCCCGTCTCCGCGTAGCGCGCGGGCAGGCCCGGGTGCCCCGGGCCCCAGGCGCGGGTGGCGCCTTTGCGGTGCACCAACAGGTCCCGCTCGCGCCCGTCCACGCGGTGGCGCTCAAGTTTGCAGGTGTTGTGGGACACGTCGTAGATCAGGCCCAGGCGCGCCCCGGGCAGCACGCGGGAGAACGCCTCGCGCGCCAGATGGGTGATGGCCTGGCGGTTGGCCAGGGCGCAGTTCACGCCCGCGCGCATGGCCGCCAGATAGGCGCGGCCGAGGTTGCTGTCCGCCGGGGCGTTGGCCAGCTCCCGGTCCGGGGGCAGGGTGCCCGCGCGCGCCGCATCGTCCAGCATCAGGGCCATGTAGTCCTTGCCTATCTGGTGGCCCAGGCCGCGCGAGCCGCAGTGGATGCTGAGCACCGCGTCCCCGGGCGCGATGCCGCAGGCGTCCGCGGCCCGGGCGTCGAAGACCTCCTCCACGGCCTGGATTTCCAGGTAGTGGTTGCCCGAGCCCAGAGTGCCCAACTGGTCGCGCATGCGCTGCTTGGCCGTGTCGGACACGGCCACGGGGTCGGCCCTGGGCATGCGGCCGCGTTCCTCCATCCAGTCCAGGTCCGTGGTGCTGCCGTAGCCCTGTTTCACCGCCCAGGCCGCGCCTCCGGCCAGCATGGCGTCCAGCTCCCTGGCGGACAGGCGGATGCCGCCCGTGGACCCGACCCCCGAGGGCACGGCCGCGAACAGGGCGTCGGCCAGCTCCAACTGTGCGCCGAGCACGTCCGCAACGGACAGCCCCGTGCGCAGGCAGCGCACCCCGCAGGCGATGTCGAAGCCCACGCCCCCGGCGCAGACCACGCCCTCGTGCGCATCGAAGGCCGCCACCCCGCCGATGGGAAAGCCGTAGCCCACGTGGGCGTCGGGCATGGCCAGGGCCGGGCCCGCGATGCCGGGCAGGGCGGCCACGCCCCGCAGCTGGCGGCCCACGTCCTCCTCCATGTCCCGCAGCAGGTCCGTGGAGGCGAAGACCACGGCCCTGGCCGCGCCCTTGCCCACGGACAACTCGAAGCGGCACGGTCCGCGCTCTGTGAAGGCTGAAAGGCGCATCGCCATCTCCTTGCTCCTGGGTGCCCTGGTTCCGGTCCGTTGGCAAGGCGCATCGGCGTCTCCCCGGTTGTGCAGAATCTTGCCCGGCCGCCTTTGCACATGTGCAGGTGGCGGGGACACATCTTGCACAAGTGCAGGGGAGGGCCTTGCGGCGGCCGGAGGCCCTGCCGCGCAGGGCGGGGATGCAATACGCCGATAAATCAAGCCAAAATAAACACGACTAAAACAGTGTGGTTTTGGAACGGTTCTTGAGATGCGCCTGAGGTCGCGGACTTCGTGCTGTCCATTTCCGTGGAACGTAGTATGGATATAGGGTGAAAAATTCCATCGTGGAGGCGCCCGGACGCGACGAAGAACCGATTCAGGAGAAGCATCATGCGGAAATCGAATACAACGGCACTGGCCATGCGGCCTCCTGCGCCAGGCCTGGCGCTGGCCTGCCTGGGCCTGCTGATGGGAGTCCTCATCTGGTCCACGGCGGCGCGGGGACAGGAGACGGCCCGGCAGGACCCGGCGCTGCGGTCGCTGGTGGAGGAGGCCCTGGCCAACAACCAGGACCTCCTGGCCCTGGAGGACCAGGTCCGCGCCCTGCGCGAGGAGGCCCCCTTCGCGGGCTCCCTGCCGGACCCGGGATTCAGCCTGGGGCTGTCCAACGTGCCCGTGGACTCCTTTGAATTGGACCAGGAGGCCATGACCCAGAAGCAGATCGGCGTCTCGCAGCAGATGCCCTGGTTCGGGACCCTGGGCCTGGCGGAAAAGGCCGCGGTGCTCAAGGCCGACGTGCAGGACCGCCTGGTCCGCGCCAAGCGGCTGGAGCTGGCCCGGCAGGTGGCCGAGGCCTGGTACGATCTGGGCTTCACGGCCCGGAGCCTGAAGGTCAACGCGCAGCTCCAGGCCATGGTGGGCCAGATGCTGCGCGTGGCCGAGACCCGCTATGCCACGGGCAAGGGCCTGCAGCAGGACATCCTTTCCGGCCAGGTCCGCCTGTCGGAACTGCTGGACGAGCAGGCCGATCTGGAGCGCAAGCGCCGCGTGCTCGCGGACCGCATCAACGCCCTGCTGAACCGCGAGGATCTGGTGGACGTCGAGCCCCCCGTCCTGCCGGAGGACGAGGAGGGGGAGCCCCTGGCGGCCGCGACCCTGGCGACGGGGGCGCTGCGCCTGAATCCCGTGGTCCTCTCGCGCAGGACGGCCGTGGACAAGGCCGCCCTGGACGTGGACCTGGCCCGCAAGGACTATTACCCGGACATGAATTTCCGCCTGGGCTACGGACAGCGCGACGAGGACCCGTCCACGGGCAGGGACCGTTCGGATTTCGTTTCCGCCTCCGTGACCTTCAGCATTCCCCTCTGGCAGGCCACGCGGCAGGACAGCAAGCTCGCCGCCGCCCAGTCCCGCCTTTCCTCGGCGCGCAGGTCCCTGGCCGCCCTGGAGCGCGAATTGCCTCACAGGATCGACGCCCTGGTGGCGGAGATCGCGACGGCGCGCGAGAACAGGCGGCTGTTCGACACGGCCCTCACCAAGCAGGCGGAGCAGGCCGCGGATTCCTCCCTGGCCGCCTATTCCGTGGGCCGTGTGGGCTTCGACTCCATGGTCGAGGCTCGCCTGCGCCTGGTGCGCTTCGAATTGCGGTCCGAGCAGTATGGCTTCGAGGCCCGCAAGATGATGGCCCGACTGGAAGAGACCCTGGGCGGCCCCGTGGCCGCAGCCCTGGCCGTAGCGCGGGCCTCCGCACCCCGTCCCCCCGATACCGATTCTTTCCCGGAGAAATAGAATGCATACCCTTCGCCTTTCCCTTTTTGCCTTTTCCCTTTTCCTCGCTCTGGCCGCGGTTCCGGCCCGGGCCGCCGACGGCCCCCGCGCAGGCGAGGTCGACCCCGCCACGGGCAAGACCATCAAATACTGGGTCGCGCCCATGGACCCCACCTACATCCGCGAAGAGCCCGGCCAGTCGCCCATGGGCATGGACCTCGTGCCCGTGTACGTGGAGGAAGGCCCCGGGGAAAAGGAACCCACCTCCACCATCCGCATCGACCCCGTGACCATCCAGAACATGGGCGTGCGCATCGCCCCCGTGCGGCGCGATACCCTGTCCCGCTCCATCCGCGCCTTGGGCACGGTGACTTACGACGAGCGGCGCATGTACACCGTGACCAGCAAGTTCGACGGCTGGGTGGAGCGGCTGTACGTGTCCTTCGTGGGCGAGGGCGTGAAGAAGGGGCAGCCCCTCATGGACATCTACAGCCCCGACCTGGTCACGGCGCAGGAGGAGTACCTCCTGGCCCTTCGGCAGGTCCGCGAACTGGGCGGGAGCGACTACCAACAGGTGCGCGAGGGCGCGCGCAGGCTCCTGGACGCGGCGCACAGGCGGCTGCTGAACTGGGACATGAGCGAGGCGCAGATCGCCCGGCTGGCCAGGGAAGGCAAGGCCCGCAGGACGTTGACTGTCTATTCTCCGGCCACCGGGGTGGTCACCAAGAAGGACGCCTACGAGGGGCATTTCGTCAAGGCGGGCATGCACCAGTACGAGATCGCGGACATCTCCCGGGTCTGGGTGGACGCCGAGATCTACGAGTACGAGCTGCCCTTCGTGAGCCTGGGGATGACCGCGCGCATGGAGCTTTCTTACCTCCCGGGCAAGAACTTCCAGGGCAAGGTGTTCTTCGTCTACCCCTACCTGAACCCCAAGACCCGCACGGCGACCCTGCGTCTGACCTTCGACAACTCCGGCGGCGAGCTCAAGCCCGCCATGTACGCCAACGTCTACCTGGAATCCGAGGTGGGCGGCGAGGTCCTGGTGGTGCCCCAGGAAGCGGTCATCGATTCGGGCGAGCGGACCCTGGTCTTCGTGGACCGGGGCCGGGGCAGGTTCGAGCCGCGCGAGGTGCGCCTCGGCGCCGAGGGGGCCGACAACACCTACCAGGTGCTTTCGGGCCTCTCCGAGGGCGAGAACATCGTGGTCTCGGCCCAGTTCATGCTCGATTCGGAATCGCGCCTGCGCGAGGCCGTGGCCAAGCTCCTGGAGGCCCGTTCCGGCGGCTCCGACGCGGCCGGGGACCCGGACCTGAACATGGACGATCTGAAGATGGACGATCTGAAGATGGACGGGCCCGCCGGGCCGGACGCCGGATAGGGCGGGGAGGCGAACATGATCCGCAAACTCATCGAACTCTCCCTGCGCAACCGTTTCCTGGTGCTTCTGCTCACGGTCTTCCTGGTGGCCGGCGGCATCTGGGCCATGCTCAGGACGCCCCTGGACGCCATCCCGGACCTCTCGGACGTGCAGGTCATCGTGTACACCAACTATGCGGGCCAAGCCCCGCAAGTGGTGGAGGACCAGGTCACCTATCCCCTGACCACGGCCATGCTCTCGGTGCCCTACGCCAAGACCGTGCGCGGGTATTCCTTTTTCGGCCTGAGCTTCGTGTACGTCATCTTCGAGGACGGCACGGACATGTACTGGGCCCGCAGCCGAGTCATGGAGGCCCTGAACTACGTCTCGGGCCGCCTGCCCCCGGCCGCGACCCCGGCCCTGGGGCCCGACGCCACGGGCGTTGGCTGGGTCTACGAGTACGTCCTGGAGAGCAAGAACCACGACCTGGCACAGCTGCGCAGCATCCAGGACTGGTTTTTGCGCTACGAGCTGACCAGCGTGCCCGGCGTGTCCGAGGTGGCCTCCATCGGCGGATTCGTGAAGCAGTATCAGGTCCATGTCGATCCCAACAAGCTGACCGCCTACGGCATCCCCCTGAAAAAGGTCTCCGAGGCCATCCGCCGCAGCAACAACGACGTGGGCGGACGCCTGGTGGAGATGGGCGAGACCGAGTTCATGGTCCGGGGGCTGGGCTACATCCAGAGCCTTGAGGATCTGGAGGACATTCCCCTGGGCGTGGACGACCGGGGCTCGCCCATCCTGCTGCGCAACGTGGCCGACGTGCGCATCGGCCCGGAGCTCAGGCGCGGCGTCCTGGACGTGGACGGGCAGGGCGAGGCCGTGGGCGGCGTGGTGGTCATGCGCTACGGCGAGAACGCCCTGGCCGTGATCAACGGGGTCAAAGCGCGCCTGGCCGAGCTGCAAAAAAGCCTGCCCGAGGGCGTGACCATTCGTCCTGTGTACGACCGGTCGGGGCTTATCGAGAGGGCCGTGGACAACCTGAAGCACACCCTCCTGGAGGAGGTGGCCATCGTGGCCCTGGTCTGCCTGCTCTTCCTCTTCCACGTGCGCAGCGCCCTGGTGGGGGTCCTGACCCTGCCCATCGCCGTGCTGGTCAGCTTTCTGATCATGAAGTGGCAGGGCATCAACTCCAACATCATGAGCCTGGGCGGCATCGCCATCGCCGTGGGCGCCATGGTGGACGCGGCCATCGTGATGATCGAGAACGCCCACAAGCACCTGGAGCATCACCAGGGCCGGGAGCGCTGGGAGATCATCCGCGACGCGGCCGTGGAGGTGGGGCCGTCCCTGTTCTCGTCCCTCTTGATCATCGCCGTGAGCTTCCTGCCCGTGTTCACCCTGGAGGCCCAGGAAGGGCGCATGTTCCGGCCCCTGGCCTACACCAAGACCTACGCCATGGCGGGCTCGGCCTTCCTGGCCGTGACCCTGGTGCCCGTGCTCATGGGCTATCTTATCCGCGGCCGCATCCTGGCCGAGGACAAAAACCCCGTGAACCGCCTGCTGATCTGGCTCTACAGGCCGGTGATCAACGTGGTGCTCCGGTTCAAGTACCTGGTGGTGGGCGCGGCCGTGGTCATCCTGGCCCTGACCTGGATCCCCTGGCAGCGCATGGGCTCGGAGTTCATGCCCCCCCTCACCGAGGGCGATCTGCTGTACATGCCCACGACCCTGCCGGGCATCTCCGTGACCAAGGCCAAGGAGCTGCTGCAGCAGACGGACAGGATCATCAAAACTTTCCCCGAGGTGGACACGGTCATGGGCAAGGTGGGCCGCGCGGACACGGCCACGGACCCCGCGCCCCTGACCATGCTGGAGACCACAATCACCCTGAGGCCCAAGGCCGAATGGCGGCCGGGCATGACCATGGACCAGCTGGTCAAGGAGATGGACCAGGCCATCCAGTTCCCCGGCCTGACCAACGCCTGGACCATGCCCATCAAGACGCGCACGGACATGCTGGCCACGGGCATCAAGACCCCCGTGGGCCTGAAGCTCATGGGCGACGATCTCGGGCAGTTGTCGGATCTGGGAGCCGAGGTGGAGGCCGTGCTGCGTGACGTGCCGGGAACGGCCAGCGTGTACGCCGAGCGCGTCACGGGCGGCAACTACCTGGACTACAAGATAAACCGCCGGGAAGCCGCGCGCTACGGGCTCACCGTGGGCGACGTGCAGGACGTGATCCAGTCCGCCGTGGGCGGCATGAACGTGACCTCCACAGTGGAGGGGCTGGAACGCTATCCCGTGAACCTGCGCTACGGCTCGGAACTGCGCGACAGCCTGGATAAGCTCCGGCGCATCCTGGTGCCCACGCCCATGGGCGCGCAAATCCCCATCGCCCAGGTGGCGGAGATATCCATCCACAAGGGCCCGGCGGCCATCAAGAGCGAGAACGCGCGCAAGAGCGCCTGGGTCTACGTGGACATCTCGGGCATGGACGTGGGCCGCTACGTGCAGGCCGCCCAGAAGGCCGTGGCCGAGAAGATCGAGCTGCCCCCGGGAGTGAGCATCGTCTGGAGCGGACAGTACGAATACATGATGCGCGCCAAGCAGAAGCTCCTGCTGGTGGTCCCGGCCACCCTGATCATCATCCTGCTGCTCTTGTACCTCAACTTCGGCAACGTGACCCAGAGCCTCATCGTGATGCTTTCGGTGCCCTTCGCCCTCACGGGCGGGCTGTGGCTGATGGACGTGCTGGGCTACAACCTGAGCGTGGCCGTGGCCGTGGGCTTCATCGCCCTGGCGGGCGTGGCCGCCGAGACCGGGGTGGTCATGCTCGTGTACCTGGACATCGCCTACCGCAAGTACCGCGATCTCTACGGCGACGCCTTTTCGCGCCGCCATCTGAACCTGGCCATCATCGAGGGCGCGGTGCTCCGCGTGCGGCCCAAGATGATGACCGTGGTCTCCACCATGGTCGGGCTGGCGCCCATCATGTGGAGCAGCGGCACGGGGTCCCAGGTCATGAAACGCATCGCCGCGCCCATGGTGGGCGGCATGGTCAGCGCCACGGTGCTGACCCTGGTGGTGGTGCCCGCCATCTACGGCATCTGGAAGGGCCGGGGCCTGCCCCGCGAGCCCGAGGAGCTCCCCGGGGATGTCCCGGCGGGGCAACCGGAACGAACCACCGGCCCCGCCGAGCGGACCGGGAGTGAAAACCTCTAGGAAAAAAGGAGAAGAGAGATGAAGAAATACGTTATGCTGGCGGCCGTTTGCGCCGTGCTGGCCCTGGCTCTGCCGGCCCTGGCCATGGAAGGCATGGAGAAAGGCGGCTCCGCCGCAGGCGGCACCTTCAAACAGGCAGTGGACGTGGACGGCGTGCACGCCGAGTTCCAGATCATGGAACTGGCGGCCATGAACATGCAGGATCCCGAGGGGCACACCCACCACGTCATGGCCGGGTTCACCAAGGACGGCCAGAAGCTCGTCGACCTGGCGGGCAAGGTTAAGCTCATCGCGCCCTCGGGCAAGGAGCAGACCGCCGGACTCAAGAACTACGGCGGCGGCGCGTTCGCGGCCAACTTCACCATCGATGAGCCCGGCAAGTGGGGCGTGATCTGCATGTTCAAGGAGAACGGCGCCACGCACGTGGCCAGGTTATGGTACCACTTCGGCGGGTAGCGCTGCTCGCATCACCCGATTCAGGGCTCCGGGCTGCGGTCCGGGGCCTTTTTATTTGCCGCGTGGCGGGGACGCGGCGGGGCGCTTTACAAGGCCGCCCGGCGAGGCTAAGGAATGCCCTTCGTTTTTGTAAGGAGGCATCCATGTTCACCCACGCCATTCTGCGCACCCCCGGCCCGGACTTCGCCTCGGGCCTGACCACTTCTTCCCATCTCGGCCCTGCGGACCACCCTCTGATGTTGGCGCAGCACGCGGCCTACGCCGACGCCCTGCGCGGCCTGGGGCTGGCCGTGGAGGTCCTGCCCGCCGCCCCGGGATTCCCGGACGCCCATTTCGTGGAGGACGCCGCCGTGGTGGCCCGCGAGGTGGCCGTCATCACCCGCCCGGGCGCGCCCGAGCGCAGGGGGGAGGAGGACAGCGTGGCCCCGGCCCTGGCCGCGTACAAGCCCACGGCCCGCATCCAGGCCCCGGGCACCCTGGACGGCGGCGACGTGCTCCTGGTGGGCAAACGCTTTTTCGTGGGCCTGTCCGAGCGCACCAATGCCGAAGGCGCGCGCCAGTTCGCCGCGATCATGGAGCCCCACGGCTACACGGTCACGGCCGTGCCCGTGGGCGCGGGCCTGCACTTCAAGTCCGGGGTCAACCACCTGGGCGGGAACACGCTCCTGGTCACGCCGGGGTTCGCGTCCCTGCCGGAGCTTTCCGGCTTCGACCTGCTGGTCACGCCCGAGGACGAAGAGTACGCGGCCAACACCCTGTTCGTGAACGGCAGCCTGCTGACGCCCGCCGGGTTCCCCGGGGTGCGCGGGCTGCTGGACGGCCTGGGCCTGCCCGTCATCGAGCTGGACATGAGCGAGACGCGCAAGATGGACGGCGGCCTGACCTGCCTGTCCCTGCGTTTCGCGGTGTGATATTTTCCAGGGAAGATCCCATTGCCTCTTGTGCCGGGGCTCTGGGCAGGCTATCCATGGCGATCCCAAACCCGGAGGTGGGCCATGACCGCGATGAAGGACAGATACAAGCGCGAGGCCGTGGAGGTGCACTGCCCGGTGCACAAGATTTCCCGGATCATCTACCTGCCCGAGGAAAAGATGCCCAACTGCCCGGTGTGCGGCAAGAAAATGATCATCAAGGAAGTGCTCACCGAGGGCAAATACTGACATCCGGCCGGGGCGCGCGGTGCGTCCGGCCTTGCAGACCTTCAATCGAGGAGAAGAGAGTCATGAATATCGCACGCAAGCTGCTTTTGGCCGCCTTCTTCGTGGCCGTGCTGGCGTCCCAGGGCTTTACCGCGGACTTCGAGCTGGCCCAGAAATCCACCCTGAACAAGATCCTCGCGGCCGGCGAGCTGCGCATCGGCCTGGATCCCGGCTACCCGCCCTTCGAGCTCACGGACAAGAAGGGTCAGGTCATCGGCTTCGACGTGGACTTGGCCAAGGAGCTGGCCAAGTCCATGGGCGTCAAGCTCACCGTGGTCAACACCGATTACGACGGCATCATCCCCGCGCTTCTGGCCGACAAGTTCGACCTGATCATGTCCGGCATGACCCTGACCCAGGAGCGCAACCTGCAGATCAACTTCGCCGACCCCTACATCGTGGTGGGCCAAGCCATCCTGCTCAACGAGAAGCACAAGAGCACGATCAAGTCCTACAAGGACCTGAACGATCCCAAGTACACCGTGGCCGCGCGCCTGGGCACCACCAGCGAGATCGCCACCAAGCGCATGATCGGCAAGGCCAAGTACAAGTCCTTCGACAAGGAAGCCGACGGCGCCCTGGACGTGGTCAACGGCCAGTCCGACGCCTTTGTCTACGACCTGCCCTTCCTGGTGGTCTTCGTGGCCCAGCAGGGCGGCAAGAACGTCGTGCTCCTGGACAAGCCCTTCACCTACGAGCCCCTGGCCATCGGCCTGAAGAAGGGCGACCCGGACTTCCTGAACTTCCTGAACAACTTCATGAAGCAGATCAGGGCCGACGGCCGCTACGACCGCATCTACGACAAGTGGATCAAGTCCACCGGCTGGATCAAGAACGCGGCCGAGTAGCCCGGCTCTTCCCCATTCGACTTCCGGCGCGCCCCGCACACGCGGGGCGCGCTTCGGGCCCCGCGCGGGCCGCCCCCTGCGGCGGCCGCGCCCGGCCCGCCGTTTTTTCCGACGATCCAAGGAGAACTCAGCCATGTCGTTGTATCCCGGTCTGGACAAGCCCAGGGGGCCCCTTTACCGGAAAGCCTGGGGTTCGGTCTTCGCCGTGGCCCTGGTCCTGGTCCTGATGGGCGTGTACGGCGCCACGCAGTACGTGGACTACATCTGGCGCTGGAACCGCGTGCCGCAATATTTCGCCTACCAGGCCGAGGTGAAGGTCGGCTCGGAGATCGAGGGCGAGGTCTCGGCCGTCGAGGACAAGGGCGGCCAGATCCTGGTCACGGTCACCGGGGCGGACGGCAGCGAGACATACACCGTGCCCGCCAAGGGGCTGCGCGTGTCCGAGGGCGACTTCATCTATCCCGGCGACGTGCTCGGCGCGAGCAAGGAGTGGAAGGCGGGCCTGTTCCTCACGGGCCTGTGGATGACGCTGAAGGTCAGCTTCGTGGCCATCATCCTGGGCATGGCCCTGGGCGTGGCCACGGGCCTGGCGCGCATCTCGGACAACCCGGCCTTCAAATGGGCGTCCATCGGCTACATCGAGCTGGTGCGCGGCTCGCCGTTGCTCGTTCAGCTGATGATCTGGTACTACGTCATCGGCACCCTGGTGAACCAGATCCTGGCCCACACCGGCCTGCCCCAGGTGGAGAATTTCTGGTACGGCGTGGCCGGGCTGGCCGTGTTCACCGGGGCCTACACCGCGGAGATAGTGCGCGCGGGCATCCAGAGCGTGGACATCGGCCAGATGGAGGCCGCGCGGTCGCTGGGCATGTCCTATTCCCAGTCCATGGCCAAGGTGGTCATGCCCCAGGCCATCCGGCGCATTCTGCCCGCCCTGGCCGGGCAGTTCATCAGCCTGATCAAGGACTCGTCGCTCTTAGGCGTCATCGCCATCCGCGAGCTGACCAAGGTCACCCGCGAGATGGCCAGCGCGTCCCTCATGAACTACGAGATGTGGATCGTGTGCGCGGTCCTGTACCTGGTGATGACCTTCGCATTCTCCGTGCTGGTCCAGTATCTCGAACGCAAGGCGGTGTAGGCCATGATGATTCGCGCGAAAAACGTCTGCAAGTACTTCTACGTGCCCGAGAAGCTCGTGGCCCTGGACAACGTCTCCCTGGACGTGGCCCAGGGCGAGGTGGTGGTGGTTATCGGCCCGTCCGGGTCGGGCAAGTCCACGTTCCTGCGCTGCCTGAACCGTCTGGAGTTCGCCGACGAGGGCGAGATCACCATCGACGGCAAGAGCGTGCTGGATGCGGCCAGCGACATCAACGCCATCCGCGCCGAGGCGGGCATGGTCTTCCAGAGCTTCAACCTCTTCCCGCACAAGTCCGTCCTTGACAACCTGACCATGGCCCAGATGGCCGTGCGCAAGCGCGGCAAGAAGGAGAGCGAGGAAAAGGGCATGGCCCTGCTCAAGAAGGTGGGCATCGCCGAGAAGTGGAACGTGGGCCCGGACCAGCTCTCAGGCGGCCAGCAGCAGCGCGTGGCCATCGCCCGCGCCCTGGCCATGGACCCCAAGGTGATGCTCTTCGACGAGCCCACCAGCGCCCTGGACCCGGAGATGGTGGGCGAGGTGCTGGACGTGATGAAGGACCTGGCCCGGGGCGGCATGACCATGGTGGTGGTGACCCACGAGATGGGCTTCGCCCGCGAGGTGGCCGACCGCGTGGTCTTCATGGACCAGGGCCGGGTCATGGAGACGGGCACGCCCGAGCATTTCTTCGTCAATCCCGAGAACGAGCGCACCAAGCTCTTCCTGAGCCAGATATTGTAGCGCGCCGCGCCTCCCGGAAACAAACAAGGCCGCCCGAGGGCGGCCTTTTCGTTTCCGGGGTCGGAGAAGCTAATCCGTTCCCTCGGTCTCCAACCATGGCAGGAGGTCCGTTTCCTCCAGGCGGCGCAGGAGCTCGCGGCTGTCGGCCTGCAGGGGATGGTCGAAAGTCACTCCCAGACCGTCGTCGTTGATCCAGGCCACACGCCCGGCCAGCTCGCCCAGCAGCGGGTTCAGGACCTTGGGGCCGGACAGGACCGCGACCTCGTCGCCCGGGACGGGGCGGGCCGCAGGGCTTGCGGGGAACATGGCCAGGAGGATGCCCCCCGTGCTCAGGTTCTCGATGGTCCCGAACAGTTCGTATTTTCCCTTCACGAGCAGGCAGGCGAAATCGGTGCTGGCAAGTGCGAAGCGTTCGTTGTTGCGTCTTTCGTCGGTCATGGTAGCATCTCAGTAGTGGACATTCAGGACATGACGAACGCATGATACATCCTGGTTCGGTTTCCGGTCAACGCACCCAGGCAAAATGAGGAGATCCCCCATGGGCGGCGGATGTTGCATGGGAATGACCCATGGGGTAGGATCCCGGCAAGGAGGACCCCGTGTCCGCAGAACAGGTGGCCGAAGTCAGCCGGCGCAGCGGCGAAGCCCTGATGCGCTGGAACATAGAGATGGACAAGACGCTGTTGCGTCGTGATCCGGTGACCACGAACTGGGGGGAGATGCTCCGGGGCAAGCGCCTGTCCGACGACATCGGCCTCCCGGACTACGGAGATCCGCACCCCACGCCCGGCGCGAACAAGGTCCCGGAGATCATCAAGGGATTCCTCCTGCAGAGCAGGATTTGACGGCTCGCCCCGCGCGACGGGGGGCCGGGAGGTATGGAATGAGACGGACTGTGTGCGCCCTGGCCGCGGCGCTGGCCCTGGCGGCGGTCCTGGCCGCTCCGGCCCTGGCCCGCGACGTGGACGAGGGGGCCAGGACCCGGATCAAGAAGCTTCAGGCCCAGGTGGACGAGCTGGAGAAGAAGGTCACGGCCCTGCAACTGCTGATGCAGAAGCTGGAGGACAAGAACGCGTCCCTGGAAAAGGACGTGCGCGAGAACCAGGCCCTGATCCGCCTGCTCATCAAAGCCACCAAGAACGAGAAAGTGGAGCCCTAGGGGCTGAAAAGGATGATTTCCCGCGCGGGATCGGTCCGCGCGGAGGGGGAGGTTGCCCATGTCGGTCGAGAATGTGAACGTCCTGACTATGGCCAGCGAGATGTCCGTGGCCAGCCACAGCAGCACCTCGCGCAATTTGCGGGAATATGTGGACATCGTGCGCGAGAAGGTCGACCGCTACCCCGGCATGCTGACGGACCTGCGCGACAAGAAGACCCTGGCCGAGGAGGCCACGGGCAAAGTGTTCACGGTCTCGGCCTGAGCCGGGGCCGAACGGGTTTTTCCGGGGCCTCGCGGCCCCGTCTCAGGGCGCGTCCGCGCCCTTGTCTTTTTTTTCCCTCATTCCGTTTTCAGACTGCCCGCGCAGGCGTCTCTTTCGGCGGCCATGACCTCCCGGAAACGCCGCACCAGAGGCGAATCGTCGCCGCGCCGCCAGGCCAGCCGGTACTGGACCAGGGGCAGGCCATCTTCCAGGGGGCGGTAGGCCACCCCCGGTCTCGGGGCCAGGGACATGGACTCGGGCAGCAGGGCCAGGCCCAGGCCCGCGGCCACCAGGGCCACGGAGGCGTGTTTCAAGAGGCCCGCGTGCAGCAGTTCGGGCACGGCTCCGGCCCGGTGCAGGGCGGTCAGCATGGAATCATAGAGCCGGGCGTGGTATTCCCGGGGGTAGAAGATCAGGGTCTGGCCGTTGAGGTCCGCCAGCCGGAGTTTCGCCTTGCCCGCCAGGGCGTGCCCTTGGGGCAGGGCCGCCACATAGGGCTCCGTATGCCAGTGCATGCTCTCCAGGCCCTCGAATTCCTGGCCGTGGGGCCGCATGACCCCCAGATCCAGCTCGCCGGTCCGGATCAGGCGCGCCTGCTCCTGCGTCCCCCGCTGCTCCAGGGTGACGCGCACCAGGGGATGGTTCCGCCGGAATAGGGCCACGGCGCAGGGCAGGGCTCCCTCCAGGGCCGGGCCCACGACCCCCAGGCGCAGCATCCCCTGTTCCCCGCGCCCCATGCGCCCTACGGCGCGGGCCGCCTCCCGGGCGCGCTCCAGGATGGTCCGCGCCTCCCCAAGCAGGTATTCCCCTTCGCCGGTCAGGGCCACGCTGCGGCTGGTGCGCACGAACAGGGCGGTCCCCAGCTCATCCTCCAATTTCCGGATGCCCTGGGACAGGGGCGGCTGGGACATGTTCAGCCGCTGGGCGGCCCGCCCGAAGTGCAGCTCCTCGGCCACGGCCACGAAGCAGCGCAATTGCCTGAGCTCCATGATCGATATTCTCCGTGTATCAATTCCTATTCAAAAATATATTGGATATATCCATAGCCCCTCCCTATCGTCTGCGCATCGGCAACGCAAGCCCAAGGAGGGCGACATGGACGAACGATATGAACGGGGCCTGGCGCTCCTGAACGAGGTGGACGGGGAGGGCGGCCGCAAGGTGGTGGACGCCCTGGCGGATCTGGCCCCGGACATGGGGCGCTACATCATCGAGTTCGGGTTCGGAGAGATCATGGCCCGCCCCGGCCTGGACCTGCGCACGCGCGAGCTGTGCACCGTGGCGGCGCTCACCGCCCTGGGGCATGCGGCTCCGCAGCTGGACGTGCACATCAACGGGGCCCTGAACGTGGGCTGCACCCGGGAAGAGGTCGTGGAAGCCATCATCCAGATGGGGCTGTACGCGGGATTCCCCGCCGCCCTGAACGGCCTGTTCCTGGCCGGGGAGATATTCAAGCGGCGCGGCCCCGGGCGCTGAGGCGTCGGATTCGTCAAAGGGCGAGGATCATCCCCGCTGCATCGGCCCCGCCACGGCGGGGCTTTTTTGCGCCTTGGGCCGCGCGCGGCGGGTATTGAGAGGCTTGCGCCTTGTTTCCCATGACCGTGTTCGGGGCGTTGCGGCGCGCGCGGCGGCCGGATCGGGCAACGGGTTGCGAAACAGGGGGGAAGCCCCTTGTGGCGGCGTTTCCCGCGATTTCCGGACCCGGCATCCATTCACGGGGCTGCGTTTCTCGACATGGCGAGCGCAAACTTTTGTTTGCTTAAAAAATAACCAAGGTTTGCGATATGCTTTTTGTCTGTGTAAATAAAAATAATAAAATCAGTGTGTTGATTCATGTGAAAAGCTGGAACAACCTTTGCTTTGTACTGGGGTGTCCGGCATTGGGGTGTGCGGCGGGGAGGGCCCGCCGCAGGGCCGGAAATCATCATCAATACCAAGGAGAGCGCTATGGCGGAGAACACTGAGCAGAACAGCAACGTGGTGGTGGACAAGGCATCGAGCGCCTGGTCCGATCTGTGGAAGAAGGAGGACTACTGGGCCATCTGGCTGGGCCTGGCCCTGCTGGTGGTTGGTTTCCTGATCTTTCTCCCGCGTCAGCCCGAGAACATGAAGGAGACCTTCGCCAAGGCCAACGCCATCATGGAAGCCGAGGCCGCGCGCGCGCCTTTCAAGACCGTGGCCTACTACAAGGCCCAGGACACCAAGTCCAAGCTCAAGGCCAAGGACTCGTCCATCGGCAAGGCCATCGCGTCCTTCACCCACAAGCCCCACGGCTGGAAGACCAATCCCCTGGACGCCTTCATGATGAACCAGGCCCAGGCGGACGCGCTCAACGCCAAGAACATGCCCAAGTACGAGGCCGCCAAGGCCACGGAAAAGGAGGCTCTGGCAGCCGCCCTGGTAGCCGAGGAAGCCGCCGCTGCCGCGAGCTTCAAGAACGCCCAGCTGAACCAGGCTGCCGACGACCAGATCGGCCAATGGCGCAAGGCCAAGACCAAGACGGGCAAGGCCAAGAAGAAGGCGCATAACAAGCCCTACAACCTGTTCCCGTCCCTGTTCGGGCTGATGATCGCCGTGGGCCTGTTCTTTTCCTTCGCCATCAAGTTCATGGGCAAGGACCCCGTGGCTTTCTTCAAGGGCTACATCGTGGTCTTCCTCGTGGGCGTGCTGTCCTACCTCATGGCCGGACAGGCGACCATGAAGCACTACGGCATCGGCGACGCCGCCTGGGCCATCTTCTTCGGCATGCTCATCTCCAACACCGTGGGCACCCCCAAGTGGGTCAAGCCCGGCCTGGAGGTCGAGTACTACATCAAGACCGGCCTGGTGCTGCTGGGCGCCGAGGTGCTCTTCAACAAGATCATCTCCATCGGCGTGCCCGGCATCTTCGTGGCCTGGGTGGTCACGCCCATCGTACTCATCTCCACCTTCATCTTCGGCCAGAAGGTCCTGAAGATTCCGTCCAAGACCCTGAACATGGTCATCTCCGCGGACATGAGCGTGTGCGGCACCTCCGCGGCCATCGCCACGGCCGCGGCCTGCCGCGCCAAGAAGGAGGAGCTGACCCTGTCCATCGGCCTGTCCCTGGTCTTCACCTCCATCATGATGATCGCCATGCCGGCCTTCATCAAGGCCGTGGGCATGCCCTACATCCTGGGCGGCGCCTGGATGGGCGGCACCATCGACGCCACGGGCGCCGTGGCCGCTGCGGGCGCGTTCCTGTCCGAGAAGGCCCTGTACGTGGCCGCCACCATCAAGATGATCCAGAACGTGCTCATCGGCGTCACCGCCTTCGGCGTGGCCGTGTACTGGTGCGCCAAGGTCGAGTGCCAGGAAGGCCAGTCCGTGGGCTGGATCGAGATCTGGCACCGCTTCCCCAAGTTCGTGCTGGGCTTCCTGGCCGCCTCCATCCTGATGTCCGTGCTGTCCTCCGGCATGGGCTCCGACGCCGGCTACACCATGATCGACCAGGGCGTCATCCGCGGTTGGACCAAGATCTTCCGCGGCTGGTTCTTCTGCCTGAGCTTCGCCGCCATCGGCCTGGCCACGAACTTCCGTGAGCTGAGCTCCTACTTCAAGGGCGGCAAGCCCCTGATCCTGTACGTCTGCGGTCAGAGCCTGAACCTGATCCTGACCCTGACCATGGCCTACGTCATGTTCTACCTGGTGTTCCCCGAGATCACCGCCCAGATCTAGCCTCCGCAAGATACCGGCCCGGGGCCTCGCCCCGGGCCGGACACCGGAGAAGGAGAGACATGATGCAGGATAAAAGCGCGGCAAAGCGGTGGGGAGCCCTGATCCTGGGCCTGGCCCTGACCTGGGCCGCGGTCTTTGTGGTCTGCCCCGCGGCCGTCCGCATGTCCCCGGCCATGACCCACATGGCCAACGCCCTGGACGACTGGGGCATCGAGAGCGGCGCGTGGTACTACACCGACGTGGAGGCCTGCGCCCTGGGCAACGTGTACACCCGCAACACCATCGAGCATCTTCCCGGAAGGCTGGCCGCCGCCAAATAGCGCGGACGAAACCTTCACGGGCGGACGCCGTCCCGGAGCACATTCTCCGGGGCGGCCGTCCCCCCCCGACGCCGCTTGACATGAGCCTCCACCCCGATACTGTGAAGCCGGTCCGGCACCAGGCCACACACAGTCCTTCCCGGCGGCGAACGATGCAGATTACCCGTCCCTACACTCTTCAGACGAAATTCCTGCTGGGGCTCACCGCGGCCAGCCTGGTCATCGGCGTGCTCATCGCCACGGGCTTCTATTTCCAGATGCGCCAGCTCCTCAACGAGGAGGTCCACGGCCGGGCCGCCCTGATCCTGGCCCAGGCCGACGCGGTCAAGGGCTACGTGCAGAAGACCCTGCGCCCCACCATGTACGAGGTGGTGCCCGACACCTTCGTGATCCAGGCCATGAGTTCGTCCTTCGTCACCCGCAGCGTCATGGAAAAGGCGGCCAAGGACGGCGGCGGCCACGTGTTCAGGCGGGTGGCCCTGTCCTCGCGCAATCCGCGCTTCGAGGCCAACGAGTTCGAGCGCGGGCTCATCCAGCGTTTCCGCAGGAAGCCGTCCCTGACCCTCTGGCAGGGCTACGAGAAGATCGGCGGGGTCATGCACTACGTGCTGGCCCGGCCCGTGACCTACAGCGCGGGCTGCATGCGCTGCCACGGCGACCCCAAGGACGCGCCCGCCGAGCTGGCCGCGGCCTACGGCAACCGGGGATTCGGGCACCAGCTGGGCAGCATCGGGGCCCTGGACTTCGTGAGCGTGCCCGTGTCCGCCTCCGTGGCCCACCTGCGCGGGGCCACCGTGACCTTCATGATCATGTTCGGCATGGCCGTGCTGCTGCTGTTCGGCACGGCGAACCTGATTTTCAAGCAGGTGGTGGTCAACAACCTGCGCACCCTGGTCAGCGTGTTCCAGCGCAATTTCACCGACGACAAGGGTACGGCGCTGCTCCGCGAGGTGGAGCGGGGCGACGAGCTGAACGACATGATCAGCGGCATGGAGAAGCTCGGGGACCATCTCTACGACACCCGGCTGCAGCTGCAGGACTACGCCGCCAACCTGGAGAACAAGGTCCGCGAGCGCACCGAGGAGCTGTCCGTGGAGGCCGGGGAGCGCCGCGCGGACGTGCGCCTGTTCGTGGACCTGTTGGGCGGCTTCTCCCACAGCCATTCGCGGCCCGAGCTGTGGCGCCAGTCCCTGCCCTTCGTGGGGCTGCGCTTCGACCTGGCCTACGTGACCTTCATCTGCGGCCAGGGCATGCACAGGCATTATTCCTGGCCCCGCGAGGAGCAGACTCCGGACCTGCCCGAGAACTGGCTGGAGCTGCTGGCCGAGGCCAAGCCCCTGTACGAGGACCACAGGGCCATCGTGCCCGTGGAGTCGCCCCACGGCACGGCCGAGGGGCTGCTGTGCATGTACCAGAAGCCCGGGCGCTCCTTCCGGCCCCAGGACCGGGCCGTGCTGCGCGCCATCGGCCGCCAGCTGGGCATCGCCTCGGAGAATCTCGCGGCCCTGGACAGCATCCTGCGCCACAGCGCCAACCTGCAGTCCATCTTCGAGGGCATCACGGACCCGTTGCTCCTGGTGGACGACACGGGCGATCCCGTGATGGTCAACAGCGCCGCCCGCCGCCTGTCCGCAGACCTTTCCGGCGGGGCCACCGAGGGCGGCCAGGTCATCCCCTTCCTCTGCGAGAGCCTGGGCGATAATTCCGATTGCGACATCTCCGAGGCCATCCGCCGCGACAGCTTCGTTTTCCGCGAGGTGACCCTGGCCGGGGGCCGGTCCTTCGCCCTGTCCATCTATCCGGTGCGCGACGACGGAGGGGAGCGGGGCCAGGTGGTGGTCAGCGTGCGCGAGACCACGGGCGAGAAGCGCATGCTGGCCCAGGTCACCCAGTCCGAGAAGATGGCCACCGTGGGCAAGCTGGCCGCCGGCCTGGCCCACGAGATCAACAACCCCCTGGGCGTGATCCTGTGCTACGCCGAGCTGCTCAAGAACGGCATCACCGGGGACCAGCAGCGCGACGACGTGGACGTCATCGTGCGCCACACCCGCCAGGCCCAGAACGTGCTCCGGGACCTGCTCAATTTCGCCCGGCCCAAGCTCTCCACCTCCGTGGCGGTGGACATGCCCACGGCCGTGGAGGCCGTGGCCGACGTGTTCCGCATCCAGGCCGAGAAAAAGGGCGCGGTCATCCATTTCCACGCCGAAGCGGGCATGCCCCCGGTGCTCATGGAGCCCCAGGTGGTGGAGCACGTCACCGCCAACCTGCTCATCAACGCTCTGGACGCGGTGCCCGAGAGCGGGGGCGAGGTGCGGGTGGAGCTTTCCTACGACGCATCCGACGGCATGGTGCTGTTCACCGTGGCCGACAACGGGCCGGGCATTCCCGAGGACGTAATGCCCTTCATCTTCGACCCCTTCTTCACCACCAAGGAGGTCAACAAGGGCTCGGGCCTGGGGCTGGCCGTGATCTACGGCTTCGTCACCGACCTGGGCGGGCGCATCAGGGCCGTGAACCGCGAGGGAGGCGGAGCCGAGTTCCGCATCCGCCTTCCCGTGGCCGACGGAGCAAAGGAGGACAAGGCATGAGCGGACCCGACACCATCCTGGTGGTGGACGACCAATATGATTTCGCCCAGGGCATCCGGCGGCTCCTGGCCGGGCGTTTCCCGGCCGTGGACGTGCTGGCCGCGGGCAGCGGCGCCGAGGCCCTGGACATCCTCTCCGAGCGCCGCGTGCTCCTGATGCTCACGGACCTGCGCATGCCCGCCATGAACGGCCTGAGCCTCCTGTCCCAGGCCCTGGAGACGATGCCCGCCCTGTCCGCCGTGATGCTCACGGCCCACGGGTCCATCGAGACGGCCGTGGAGGCCTTGAAGGCCGGGGCCTACGATTTTCTGACCAAGCCCGTGGACACGGAGACCCTGTTCCGCGTGGCCGAGAAGGGCCTGGAGCGCAGCCGCCTGTTGGACGAGAACCGCCAGCTGCGCGGCCTCCTGGAGCGGCGCGGGGAGACGCTCATCGGCGACGGCCAGCGCATGCGCCAGGTGCGCGAGACCATCGCGGCCGTGGCGCGCACGGACTACACCGTGCTCATCACCGGCGAGTCGGGCACGGGCAAGGAACTGGTGGCGCGCATGCTCCACGACCTGAGCGCGCGGGCCAAGAAGCCCTACGTGGCCGTGAACTGTCCGGCCATCCCCGAGAACCTCCTGGAGAGCGAGCTCTTCGGCCACGTGCGCGGGGCCTTCACCGGGGCCAACAAGGACCGCGAGGGCCTGTTCGCCGAGGCCGACGGCGGCACCATCCACCTGGACGAGATCGGGGACATCCCCCCGGGCACCCAGACCAAGCTGCTGCGCGTGCTCCAGGAGGGCGAGATCAGGCCCGTGGGCTCGGACCGCACCCGCAAGGTGGACGTGCGCGTGGTGGCCTCCACCAACCGCGACCTCCCGGCCCTCATCGCCGACAACCGCTTCCGCGAGGATCTCTACTACCGCCTGAACGTGCTCATGGTCTCCATGCCGCCGCTGCGCGAGCGCATCGAGGACATCCCGGCCCTGGCCCGGTTCTTCCTGCTCAAGGCCTGGCACGAGCTGGGGCTGAAGGACAAGGGCGTGGACACGGCCCTGCTCTCGGCCCTGGCCGGGCGGGACTGGCCGGGCAACGTGCGCGAGCTGCAGAACTACATGCGCAAGCTGGCCGTGTTCGGCACCGGCGACACGGTGACCATGGCCGCCATGCGCATGGTGGACAACGGCGAGGGCACGGCCTGCCCCGGCCTGGGCGGCGGCCAGGAGCTGCCGCTCTACAAGGAGGCCAAGAACCGCGTCCTGGACAGTTTCACCCGGGACTACGTGGGCGAGATCCTGGCCCAGGCCAAGGGCAACGTGACCAAGGCCGCCAAGCTGGCCGGGCTGTCGCGCGTGGCCCTGCAGAAGATCCTGGCGCGCTTCGACCTGGACGCCTCCTCCTATCGTTAGGGAAGCCGCGCCCCGGCCTTGCGGGCGAGTATCTGGACGATGCGCGACGGGTTGCCGTTCATGGTCGGGACGTCGAGGGTCTCCCGGCGCAGGACGGCGAACCCGGCCAGCAGGCCGAGGATGTGCTCCATCCGGTGGTGCCGCACGACCGCGCCGTCGGCCAGGCGGAACACGCCGTAGTTTCCGAATTCCTCTTCAAACTCCGCATAGCGTCGGCGGTTCCGCTGGTCCTGCTGCAGGGGGTAGTCGCTGAGGTAGAGGACGCCTCCGGGGCGCAGGACCCGGTGGATTTCCTCCTGCACGGCCCGCTGCCCCGCATCCCCGGGCACGCAGGTCAGCATCGCCAACAGGGTGCAGGCGGCAAAGGACTCCCCGGGGAAGGGCAGGCGGGGATGCTCCATGAGCCGCAGGTCCAGCCCGGGGTGACGTTGTGCGCCCAGTTCGATCATCCGCTGGGAGATGTCCACGCCCACGACGTGCGCGTAGCCGTGGTCCCGGAGGTGCGCGCAGGTGCGGCCGTAGCCGCATCCGTAGTCCAGCACGGGTTCCGTGGCCGGGACCAGCTCCTGGAATCCTTCCATGCGCAGCGGGTGGCTGAAGGTCTTGGATTCGGCCGCGCGGTCCCAGTACGCGGCCTGTCGGTCGAGATCGCGGCCCGGATTTTCAACTGGCCTGGGCATGGGGGCTCCGTACGAGGGGTTGGCGGCGGCGCGGGTTGCGCAGGGGATCCGTATATCCCGGGCCCGGGCCGGGAGGCAAGGCCTGCGCATGGCGGGCGCAATGAAAAAGGCCCCCGGAAAACCGGGGGCCTTTGCTTGTGTCGTACTCGGAAGGCGCCGTTACTTGATGAACAGCATCTCCTGGTAGGAGGGCAGCGGCCACTCGTCGTCGGCCACCACTTCCTCCAGGGCGTCGGCGTACTCGCGCACTTCCAGCATGCCGCCGAGGATCTCCTTGCACGTGAAGGCGGCCTGGGCCTTGGCGTCGGCCTTCTCCACCTTGACCTGCTCCTCCAGCTTGGCCACGGCGACCTTGATGCCGCGCAGCTTGGCGGTGACCAGCTCCAGGACGTCCATGCGGTAGTCGTGGCCGATGGCCTTGAGGCTGGCGCAGGTGGCGGCCAGCTCGCCCATGTAGCGGACGGCCGCCGGGATGATCATGGTCTTGGCCATGCGGATGCAGCACAGGGCTTCGGTCAGGACGTGCTGGTTGTACTGCTCGAAGAAGACTTCCTCGCGGCTTTCCAGCTCGCGGGCGGAGAGCACGCTGTACTTCTCGAACATCTTCACCACAGCGGGGGTGGTCAGCACGGGCAGGGCCTCCACGGAGGTCTTCAGGTTGGGCAGCTTGCGCTTCTTGGCTTCCTTCTGCCAGGCGTCGGCGTAGCCGTCGCCGTTGAAGACCACGGAGCCGTGCTTGGTGATGATGTCCTGAAGGAGCTTCTGCACGGCCTCGCTGAGCTTGGCCTTGGTGCGGGGGCCGCCCTTGAGGTCCTGTTCCAGCTCGGTGGCGATGTAGTCCAGGGACTCGGCCATCATGGTGTTCAGGGCCACCTGGGGACCGGCGATGGACAGGTTGGAGCCCACGGCGCGGAACTCGAAGCGGTTGCCCGTGAAGGCGAAGGGGCTGGTGCGGTTGCGGTCGCCGGCGTCCATGGGCAGCGGGGGCAGGGTGTCCACGCCCACGGTGAGCATGCCCTTGGTCTTGGAGGACTTGCAGGCGCCGCACTTGATCTGCTCGAAGATGTCGGCCAGCTGCTCGCCCAGGTAGACGGACATGATGGCCGGCGGGGCCTCGTTGGCGCCCAGGCGGTGATCGTTGCCCGCGGTGGCCACCACGGCGCGCATCAGGTCGCCGTGCAGATGGACGGCGCGGATGGCGGCGGCGCAGAACACCAGGAACTGCATGTTCTCGTGCGGGGTGTCGCCGGGATCAAAGAGGCTGCCCAGGCTCTTGGTGCCAATGGAGTAGTTGAGGTGCTTGCCCGAGCCGTTGATGCCGGCGAACGGCTTCTCGTGCAGCAGGCAGACCATGCCGTAGCGCTTGGCGACCTTCTTCAGGGTGGTCATGACCATCTGGTTGTGGTCGGTGGCCAGGTTGGACTGCTCGTACACGGGAGCGATCTCGAACTGGCCGGGGGCCACCTCGTTGTGGCGGGTCTTGACGGGCACGCCCAGCTTGAACAGTTCGCGCTCGACCTCGAACATGTAGGACAGGACGCGGTTCGGGATGGCGCCGAAGTAGTGGTCGTCCAGCTCCTGTCCCTTGGCGGGCTTGGCGCCGAACAGGGTCCGGCCGGTGAGCTGCAGGTCGGGGCGGGCGAAGAAGAAGTTGCGGTCGATGAGGAAGTATTCCTGCTCGGGGCCGGCGAAGGAGTTCACGCGGTCGCCATTGGCGTGTCCGAAGATCTTCAGCACGCGCTGGGCCTGGGTGTTCAGGGCTTGGTTGGAGCGGAGCAGGGGGGTCTTCTTGTCCAGGGCCTCGCCGGTCCAGGACACGAAGGCCGTGGGGATGCACAGGAAGGTGCCGTTGGGGTTCTCCATGATGTAGGCCGGGTTGGTCACGTCCCAGGCGGTGTAGCCGCGGGCTTCGAAGGTGGCGCGCAGGCCGCCGGAGGGGAAGCTGGAGGCGTCGGGTTCGCCCTGGATCAGGAGCTTGCCGGAGAACTCGGCGATAGCGCCGCCCTCACCGTCGGGGGACAGGAAGCTGTCGTGCTTCTCGGCGGTCAGGCCCGTCAGGGGGTAGAAAACGTGGGTGTAGTGGGTGGCGCCCTTGGACACGGCCCAGTCCTTCATGGCGGCGGCCACGGTGTCGGCGACGGAGGGGTCGAGGTGCTCGCCGCGTTCGATGGTCTTCTTGATGGACTTGAAGACACTTTTGGGAAGCCGCTCCTCCATGACCTTCATGTTGAAGACGTTGCTGCCGAATATCTCGCTGGCGCTGGTCTCGGCGAAATTCAGGGGGGCGGATTCGGGCTTGTAGGTGGTGACCGCCTTGATGGCGTCCCTGCGGGACATGTTGCCGCTCATGATCATCTCACTCCTTGAAAGGTGTTGACGGCCGCCTGTGGCGGCGTGTGTACCGGGTGCGGACGGGCCGCTTAAGTGCTCCGCAGAACCTACCAAATTGCGTGCCATAGGAAATAAGTACCGCAATTCCAGGCAAGTAACTTTTACGGGCCTAGTTGAAAACGTTCAGAATTACGAAAAATGTGAAAAATAAATACGGAAAAAGCAGATTGAGTTGCAAAAATGTAAATCTGGAATTGTCGCACGGGGCGGGGACGGGAGAGGCCTTGGGCGCAATGCGCTTGGAGTTGACTTCTTCTGCGTGAACGTGGTCAGTCTAGCCAGGAATAGACCCGAATACAACCCGATGATGATCCGTCCGGAGGGAGCATGAGCAAGGATTCCCATTGGCGCGAGTATGTGAAGCCGGCCGAAGGCGAGATTCGCGGCATCCTGACCCCGCTGCAGTTCGAGGTCACGCAGCAGCGCGGCACCGAGAGGGCCTTTGAGAACGAATTCTGGGACAGCGGCGGCCTGGGCATCTACGTGGACGTGCTCTCGGGCGAGCCCCTGTTCAGCTCCGCGGACAAGTTCGACTCGGGAACGGGCTGGCCCAGCTTTGCGCGGCCTCTGGAAGAGGGCAACATCACCCTGCGCGAGGACCCCGCCCTGGCCGCCCCGCGCACCGAGGTGCGCTCCTTGCGCGGCGACAACCACCTCGGCCATGTGTTCGAGGACGGCCCCGCGTCCACTGGCCTTCGATTCTGCATCAATTCCGCAGCATTGCGCTTCGTTCCCCGCGAGCGCATGCGCGAGGAGGGCTACGGGGAGTTCCTGGCGTTCGTGGATTGACGCCTACGGGTTGCAGGGCGCATGGTGCGCGGCCAGCAGGTCCAGCATCGCGTCCCGGCGTTCGTCTTCGCCCGCGCCCGTGGCCAGGGCGCAAACGCAGTTCCAGCACTGCGCGCGCAGGCAGTCCCCGTGCGGGGGCGCGGCCAGGGTGCGGGCCAGGTCCGACGTCTGGCCCACGTACAGCGGGTGCAGGACGAACCCGGCCAGATGGCCCCTGGGGTGCAGGTAGCCCAGGACGAACACCGCGCCCACGGCCCTGAAGCGCGCGCCGCGCCCGTGGACAGTAAAGGCGTAGTCCCGCCCCGAGGCCCCGGCCAGGGTCCAGGCCGTCACGCCCGCCATGCCCGGGGGACGGGAGGGCTGCGCGGCCGCGTGCGATTGCGAGGCGTTCGGTTCCATGCTTTGGAAGTCTTGCCCGTATCGCCCGGCTTGTCCAGGCGGGCGAATGGAAAACGGCCCCGCGAGTTCCCGCGGGACCGTTTTTTGTTCTTCGGTCTGAGTGCTGCGCTAGGCCTTTTCCACGCTCACGAAGTGTTCCTGCATGGAGATGGCTCCGCCGGAACGATCCCATTTGCGGATGCCCTTGGGCATCAGCTGGTTGTCCGCCACGCCCCGGCCCAGGGCGCGGGACTCGCAGGGCAGGGTGTGGCCGAAGCCGTGGATCATGAACACGGCCTCGGGATGGATGAAGTCCGTGACCAGGGCCTTGATCTGTCCCGAGTGCCCGTTGGCGCTCACGCGCACCGTGTCGCCGCTCTGGACGCCCAGGCGCTTGGCCTCGGCCGTGTTGATCCAGAGTTCGTTCTCCGGGCGCTGCTCGTGGAGCAGGGGGTTGTTCACGGTGTGGCCCTGGGTGTGCAGGCCGCAGCGCCCGAAGGTGATGCGGTAGCGCCCCTGCGGCGGGCGCTCGGGGGACTGGTAGGGCGGCAGGGACGGCTGGCCGTCGGCCTCCAGCTTGTCGCTCAGGATCTCGATCTTGCCCGAGGGGGTCTTGAACTCGAACGTGTCCATGTCGCGGTACAGGGGCTTGTCGGCCAGGGAGACCAGGCCCGTGGCCGCGAAGTCCTCGAGGGTCACGCCCGTGCCCTCCAGCTGGAAGTTCCAGACGTCCTCGATGCGCTCATAGGCCAGTTCCTTGATGCCCATGGCCTTGGCCAGGCCCGCGTAGATCTCCCAGTCGGCCTTGGTGTCGTACACCGGCTCCATGGCCCGGGCGCGGCGGATGAAGGACGGCTTGAGGCCGTTCTTGGTTGCCAGCACCGAGTCGCGTTCCAGGTACGGGGACAGGGGCAGGACCACGTCGGCGTTCCAGGCCGTGTCCGACCAGGAGAAGGTCACGGCAACCAGCAGCTCCAGCTTTTCCCAGAGCTTCAGGACGTCTTCCTTGTCCGGGAAGGCCATGAGCGGGTCGTGGCGGTGCGCGATGTAGGCCCGGATGGGGTAGGGCTCGCCCGTGTCGATGGCCTCGTAGGCCAGGTGCACCAGCCCGGGCCCGGCGTCGAAGTGCGTGCGCCCGGGCATCCAGCCCACGCCGTCCACGCGCTTGGCCTCGGGCTTGGGGAAGAGGTTCATGAAGGACTTGAGGCCCTTGGCCCCAACGTCCCCGGGCTTGTTCATGATCGGCAGCCCGCCCTTGGCCCCGACGGCCCCGAGCATGGCGTTGATGATGTAGATGGTGCGCGACATGTAGAAGGAGTCGGAGTAGCGGGCGGTCATCCAACCCGGGTGCCAGAGCACCGAGGGCGCGGCCTCGGCCAGCTCATGGCAGAAGGCCACCAGCGCGTCCTTGTCCACCCCGGTCTCCAGGGCGGCCCAGGACGCGGAATAGGGCTCCACGAATTCGACCAGGGCGTCGAACTCCTTGAAATGCTTGTCCACGTAAGCCTTGTCGTAGAGATTTTCGTGGATCAGGGTGTGGATCACGCCCAGGTTGAAGGCGTAGTCCGTGCCCGGGCGGACCAGGAAGAAATTGTCGGACTTGGCCGCGGTGACCGAGGCGCGCACGTCGATGCTGGTCAGCCGACAGCCCGCGTCGCGCGCGTCCAGCACATTGTTGACCTCGGCCACGTTGATGGCCTCGAAGATGTTGCGCGTCTGAAGCACCAGGTGTTTGCAGTTCTTGAAGTCGTAGGCCATGCCCTTGCGGCCGAATCCGAACAGGGACAGGGCGGAGTTCTGCACGTTGCGAGCGCAGGCCGAGTCGTGGTTGTTGTAGTTGGGCGTGCCGATGGCCCTGAGCCACGCGCGGTGGAAGTCGCGGAACGGGCCGCCCCTATCCGAGAAGAGCACGGACTCCTTGCCGTGGCGGGCCTGGATGTCCGCGAGCTTGTCGGCCACGTGGCGGAAGGCCTCGTCCCAGCCGACCCTGCGCCATTTGCCCGAGCCGCGTTCGCCGTCGCGGATCATGGGGTACTGGGGGCGCTCGGGGTCCTCGGTGAGGGCGATGCCCGCCGCGCCCCGGCCGCACAGGGATCCGGCGATGCCGGCCGCGTGGGGGTTGCCCTGCACGAACACGGCCTTGCCGTCCTTGACGTCCACCTGGATGGGGCAGCGCACCGTGCACATGCCGCAGATGCTCATGACCTTGTCGCTATGGGGGGCCTTGTCCTGCATGGTTTTCCTCCGTTCCGGCTGGTTTTGGGCTTAGATACCCTAGCACGAAACTGGTCTTTTTTGTACAGCAAAGAAGGAAAAGATTGGCCTCCAGGATTCAGTATATGCTATGAAAGCGATGGTGAATTGAAATACGGGCTTTGTGATTTAAATCACAAGTATCGCGTTGGGTGTTCCACCCCGGGGCCGGGGCTGATACCAGGGACGTGATACCGGTTCATACCAGCACCGAGGGAGGAGCGACATGGCCAACAAATACCGCATCAAGTTCAACAAGGACCGTTGCATAAGCTGCCACGCCTGCCTTGTGCACTGCAAGCAGAAGAACCGCATCCCCGTGGGCGTGAGCCTGAACAAGCTCTTCTCGGAGGTGGTGGAGAAGGACGGCCGTCCGGTGCTGAAGAACAAATACCAGCCCTGCTTGATGTGCAAGAAGCCCGAGTGCGTGGCCGCCTGCCCCACGGGCGCGCTGGCCAAGCGCCCGGACGACGGGCTCGTGCTCCTGAACCTGGAGCTGTGCGACGGCTGCGGCGCGTGCGTGGAGGCCTGTCCCTTCGGGGCCATGGTCATGCATCCGGGCACAGGCAAGGCCGTGAAGTGCGACTACTGTCTGGACCGCCTGGAGGCGGGCCTGGACCCGGCCTGCGTCACGGGCTGCACGGGCAAGGCCCTGCGCCTGGAGCGGGACTGAGGCGGGATATTCGATTTTCCATTCCGGTGGGAGACGGGGCGTGATGAAAGGGGCCGGGTCGCAAGACCCGGCCCCGATTCGTGCGGGGCGGGGAGGTTTCGCATCGGACGGGACGCTCTCCTGTTGGAATGCGGGCGCATAAGGAGTAGAGGTTGTCCGTCGCCGGGCCATGGACCCGCACAGGAGGAACGCGATGCCTGCTTTGGACCCCCGTCGCTTGATCACGGACCGTCTCGAACTGGTGCCCGCCGGGCTGGACCATCTGGCCGCCGAGCTGGAATCGACGCAACGCCTGGCCGACCTGTTGCGCGCGCGGGTCGAGCCGGGTTGGCCGCCCGGGGAATACGACAGGGACGCCCAGGAGTATTTCCAGCGCTGTCTGCGCGACGGCGGCCCGGAGGCCGAGGGCTGGTACGGTTGGTACGCCCTGGCTCCGGACGGAGGCGAAGGGGCCCTGCTCGTGGGGGGCTGCGGGTATTTCGGGCCGCCCGATTGCGCGGGCGAGGTGGAGATCGGCTTTTCCGTGATGCCGGGCAGCCGGGGCCTGGGCTACGCCACGGAGATGGCCGGGGCCCTGGTCCGCAATGCCTTTGCCGACCCCCGGGTCGCCAGGGTCCGGGCCCGGGCGTCGGAGGACAATGCCGCCTCTATCCGCGTCCTGGAGAAATGCCTGTTCCGGTCCGCCGGGCCGGATGCGGACGGGCTCCGCTGTTTCGAGATCGTGCGGGGGGCGTAGGGCGGCGCGGCGCGGCGTTCACTCCGCGACCATCTCGTGTGCCAGGGCCATGAAGGCGCGCATCAGGGGCGAATGCCAGCGCTCGGCCTGGGAGATCATCAGCAGCATGGTTTCGGCGGGGGCGGGGGGCCAGTCCAGCTCCACCAGCCGCCCGGCGGCCACGTCCTCCCGGACGGCGCGGCGCGGCAGCAACGCCAGGCCGAGCCCGCGCAGCAGGCATTGGCGCTGGCCGGTTCCGCTGGAAAAAACCAGGGTGCGCGCCGTCACATGTTCCTCTTCGAGCGACCGCCCGAACGCACGGCGGTAGCTTCAATCCACCCGCAGGTGCAGGAGCGTCTGCCCGTTCAGGTCGTCCGAGCCGATGCGCCCCTTGGCGGCCAGGGGGTGCCCCGGCGCGGCCAGCAGGGCCAGGGGCTCGGCCCGCAGCATGTCCACGGTCACGTTGGACTGGTTGACCGAATCCGTGAGCAGGAAGGCTAGGTCGATGCGCCCGGAGTTGAGTTCCTCACGCAGGCGCACGTCGTCGCAGTTGATGAAGTTGAGCTCCACCCGGGGATGCTCGGCCAGGAACCGCTCGACGACCTCGGGCATGTACTGCGAGGCCACGGTCTCCGGGGTGCGGATGGTCAGCGCGCCCGCAAGCTCGTCGGACTCCGACAGTTCCGCGCGGATTTCCTCGCTCATGCTCTGCATGCGCAGGGCGTAGCGCAGGAGCTTCTCGCCAGCTTCGGTGAGCAGGGTGCGCTTGCCTATGCGGTCGAAAAGCCGCACGCCGAGTTCCTCCTCCAGGGACGAAATCTGCGCGGACACGGAGGACTGCGCCAGATGCAGGTCCTCGGCCGCGCGGGTGAAGTTCAACCGCTCGGCCACGGCCTTGAAGGTCATCAGACGCCGCATTTCCATGGTTTTCCCTCCTGATCGCGTCGGGCGATGATGCCCATCGGGATTAATCGTTGGACACGATTGATAGACGTAAATAATAGCCTGAGCAAATTCTATTTGGAGGTGCCGACATGGCCATGAATGGAAAGGGAAGCGCAGCCGCGAACCTGGCCGGGAATTTGTTCGGAGCGGGCTATCATTGCGCCGAGGCGGTGGCCAGGGCGGTTTTGGAAACCTTGGGCCAGGATTCGGCCGAGGCCGTGGCCCACGCCACGGCGTTCGGCGGCGGGTTCGGCAACAGCAGCCAGGAGGCCTGCGGCGCGTTGAGCGGGGCGTTCATCGTCATCGGCCACCTGTACCGCAGGCCCGAGCCCGGGGCGAGCTGGGAGCGCCCGGCCGCGCTGGGGGCTGGGTTGCGGGACTGGTTCCTGGCGGAGCATGGCACGACCAATTGCGCGGCGCTGTGCAAAGGGTTCGGCGAGAAGGACCAGATGGGTGAATGCCGCAGGATCGTGTGCGCCACGGCGCGGGCCTTGACTGCGGAGCTTGAGGAGGCCCCGGGCGAAGCCGTGGAGCGGGGCGGGGCGGCGTAGAAACGCGTCCGTCGGAGGGGAGGGCGCGCGGGTTCGATCTTGCCCCTTGCAACCCGTCGCGTTTTCCCCTAAATAATGCCCTCGCCTCCGGGCGTCCAAGCGGAGAGGTAGCGAAGTCCGGCCGTAACGCGCTCGACTCGAAATCGAGTTATGGGTTCATAGCCCATACGTGGGTTCGAATCCCACCCTCTCCGCCACAGAAAACTAAAGGGTTTCAGCTTGTTAGCTGAAGCCCTTTTTCTTTTTCCTAACCCATTCCTAACACTAATGGCACTAATATCTACTTGAAAACGTGAATAAACATGCCTATAAAAAACTATGCGTAAAACAAAAATACTGGTCGTTGACGACGAAAAACATTGTCGAATGCTTTACAGAGAAGAACTTGAAAGCCTTGGCTATCAAGTTCAAACGAACGATGGAGCCAATGCACTAGAAAGCTTCAACATTTATGATCCAGATGTAGTAATACTCGACATTAAACTTGGAGTGGAAATATCAGGGCTGGACATCCTTCGATATATAAGAGATGCAGGCCATGATACTCCAATTATTTTAAATACTGCGTATGATTCATTTCAGCATGATATGAAGTCTATAGCCGCAGATGCATATGTAGTAAAAGACGTAGACCTCAAAGAATTATTCGACAAAGTCGAAATACTATCTAAGAATTCAAACGATAAAACTAGACATAGGACAAATAATATCACGTCATCACGAGAGCAGCAAGCAAAAGAAGCTTTCGATGATTTTATTAGATACATAAAAAAATCAAATATACCAAATTCAATTTTAAAAGACTATATACATGACTTTCATAACTATATTTTAAAGCTATCTGAGATCGAATTACTAAAACTAAGAGCATCGTTATCGACAAATCAATTGAATAAAGACTTTATGTCTATAAAAGACAGATTGCTATCTATGGGTCCATCTCGAAATAATCATGGTGTTATTGAATCAGAATTCGAAAAAACAACATTCTTGTCTAGAAATACTATCTTCAATATTATTATGCACTACGAGAGAGAAATATCTGATAACATCAATAAATCAGAAGTAAATTTTTTAGATTTAATAAATAAGCTTAAGAAAGGGGATTGGGATTATGTAATTTACAAGAACGTTACACAATACATGAACAAAATTAACAGAACTATTCAATCACTGATGACTCCTGAAACGACGAATATCTTACTTAAAGACATTAGGCATGATTTAAAAAACCTTACTTTTTCGATTGCGAACAGCAAGGGGTCACGCCATGCCCTTGACAGGGCTATTAACAAGATAGAATCACTATCTAAAATGAAGTACAATCCTGAAGTACAGCAAATTAAAATCAATTTGCTTATAAGTAATACATTAGATTTATACGACAATAAGAATATAGTATTTATAGAAGACAAAGACGACAGAAGTATATTGACAGAAACAACATTATTCAAATCTATAATAACACAAATAATTGAAAATGCTATTGATGCATCACAAGAAGAATCAAAAATTGTAATTCAGGCTAAAAGTGACGAGTCTGATTTCACAATTGCGATAACAGACAATGGTCCTGGCATCCAAAAAGAAATATTAAACTCAGTATTTGACGAAGGAACGACAACAAAAAAAAATCATGAAGGGTCAGGTCTATACATTGCAAAGCAGATATCGAAGAAATTAAATCTCAAAATAAATATCTATAATAATGAAAAATCAGGAGCGACAGCGACTATAAGCGGTAGTAGGGAGATCTAATGACTTTTAATATAATGATTGCTGACGACAATAAAGACTTCGTAGAGAAGTGTAGAAAACAGCTGTTGGAATTGTCAAGCAGCATAGATATACACTATGACGCAAACACAGCAATACTTCAGATGCAATCGATGCAACATGATATTTACATCATTGACATCAAGATTCCATACGTTAATGCAAAAAAAATTATCAATAACAAAGGAGGATTTATCCTAAGTAAATTTGTCAAAGATAACTACCCAGACTCTCACATACTGTTCATTTCTGGAAACGCAGACATGGAAGACATAAATAAAGTAGCACAAAACTATAGCGAATATTTATATATAAACAAAGGGTCTGAAGAAGACCCTATAGAAGAAATTGCTGACAAAGTAGAAATCATATCTAAAATTATTGAAAAAACAAATCAAGAATATGAATCAAGCCCTTTCGCATCAAGTCCAGGAGCTTCACCATCTCAAACCATCACAGACAGAACTCCTGTCCTCAAAAAAATACTAGCAGCACAAGAGATAACACACAAAAGTACTCCGCAATGTCATCTTATTGCTGGTGACTATTGCCAAGGAAAGACGATCCATCTACGGGATATAGCTAAATCTCTTGCCAAGAGAGAGAGGTTTGCAATCTCTTACAACACTTTGCATAGCATTTCCGACGAGCAGGATATTAATGGAATAATCAACAAAATGATATTGGGATTTGACAAAAGCAAGCCACAAATTAAAGAAATAATTGTCAACACTCTTAAAAAATCTGGATTAAAGATAAAGTTTCCATTTATTGAAGCAAGTGTACCATTAGATCAGATATTTACAAATGACAACAGCTCTATTTTAATTAAAACAATAAAGGCGTTAAATACAAAAGGAATCATCCCGGTCATTATCATTGATGATTTCCATATCGCTTACTCGTCTGAATCCATTCCTAAAAATTTAATGGAATTTATCATTCCGCCAGAAGTCACAGCAAAATACCACTTCATAGCATCACTAAGTAAACCCTCGCTACGAACATGGAACTCTAACACAGACTATATAACAAAAGCATCAAGCTCTAATATTTTTGAGCTACAGAATTTTAGCAAAACGCAATTAAAGGAGCTTGTTGCATCCTGCCTCATGGACTCTCATGTCTCGTTTACAACCAAAACGATTAATAAAATTCACGCACTCACAAATGGGCAGCCATACCTATCAACACTTTTATGCCACCATATTTACGAAATAATTAAGCTTGATGGGGAAAAAGAAAGCCTGATCAATGAAGCCATTCGCAGGTCTGTAAACGAGTCTGGTATTTTCTTTGAACATTTATATGAAGACTTATCTAATGAAGAGAAAATAATATTTGAAGCAATCTCTCTGTGTAGTATTAGTTCAAATATAAAAGAAATAATGTGTCAACTAGTATACATGGATAGAATAGATTTGATTGGAGCATCGCAAAGCATGCTAAACAGCCTTATAAAAAAAGATATTATCGATAACAACAACGGGGCCGTACGCGTTAAGGATAGGCTATTCAGAGAAATCACAAGAATTAAATTACAAGATGTACAGAGATAGTATTCACCTGACACTGCCGCCCCTGGCGGGGTGATTTCTAGGCGGCCGCCTCGGCCGCCTTTT
>NZ_JBTVWW010000216.1:0-233 GCF_054819825.1 Desulfocurvus sp. DL1XJH-121 | reverse complement strand
CGCAGCCTGAAATGAAAACGCTCAGCCATATGTATCGCCGCGCATGGCATGTCGGCCTCAAGACAACCTATTATCTCCGGACGCTCCAGGCTTCGAACATTGAAAAGTCCACAGTCTCGGTGAAAAAGGAAGTCAGCGGCATTGCCGGTGGCAAGCGGGAATTTACCGCCGAGGAACAGCTCGCCTGTTCGATAGAGGCCATGCGCAACGGAGCCGAATGCGAGGCTTGCCAG
>NZ_JBTVWW010000215.1:0-233 GCF_054819825.1 Desulfocurvus sp. DL1XJH-121 | reverse complement strand
CGTTCACCGGGCAGATTAATCCGAACACGGACCCCAAGCAGCTAGAGGCGCTTAAGCGGGCAGCCGGCCTCTATGACCCAGCCCCAGTCCAGTATGCGCGCTGGGTGGGCAACCTGTTCAAGGGCGACCTGGGGACGAGCTACATCCAGCACGTTCCCGTTACCTCACTGATTGCCGACCGGGCGGTCAATACTTTCTGGTTGTCTCTGCTAACTACTATCATCAGCTACTCA
>NZ_JBTVWW010000214.1:0-234 GCF_054819825.1 Desulfocurvus sp. DL1XJH-121 | reverse complement strand
ACCGTGCGCCAGCTGGCGAACGGCGGGTGGGCGTCCAGCCGGCGGTAGTGGGTGCAGGCGGGGTTTTGCCAGTCACGGCGGGCGAGGATCTCGGTCAGGGAAACTAGGGGGGCAGCAGGCATCGGCGATCGTCCAGTCGGCTAGGTGATGCTCACCAAGATGCTGACCGGCGCATAAAAAGTAAAGCGGTTACACGCAACCTTGCAAGGGCGATCAAATAACCGTTAATGCGGC
>NZ_JBTVWW010000213.1:0-234 GCF_054819825.1 Desulfocurvus sp. DL1XJH-121 | reverse complement strand
GATTCCTCCTTTTATCTACACCATACTTATTCCCTATTTTTTTAGAAATACACTGCCTTGCATTGATCTTTTTTTCTGACAGCCGGTTCTAAAGCATTCCGAGTTCCTTCATTATAAATGTTTCATCTGTTCACCTGAAAAACGGAGTCATCTGCCGGTGCAGACGACCCCGTTCTCATGATAAAAAGGTTACTCTTTCGGCACGGCGTTTTCGGCGTTCACTGCGCCCGCTCC
>NZ_JBTVWW010000212.1:0-234 GCF_054819825.1 Desulfocurvus sp. DL1XJH-121 | reverse complement strand
AAAATCATCAGATAAAGCACGGAAGGCATTTTGAATATTTTGTTCTACCTGCTCCGCCTGTTGTGGATCTACAGCGATTTCATCCTCGGGAATAAACAGCAATTTTTTGGCGATTCTCAACCCATTGATGATTTTTTTATATCCTTTTTGCGCAGCTTGCAGGGCTGAATTAGAAAAATCCAATGTAGAACGATAATGGGCCGTTAAGATAAAATAACGGATCGTCATGGGACT
>NZ_JBTVWW010000211.1:0-235 GCF_054819825.1 Desulfocurvus sp. DL1XJH-121 | reverse complement strand
GGCGAATAATTCCTTTTGTGATATCACTCAACTTTTAAACCTGTATGACAGGTTATTGTCTCGCCAGCCGCATCGACGGCCACACCTTCAAACGGGGAGACACTTCGGATGCGTAAAATTAAAGGGTTACGCTGGTACATGATCGGACTGGTGACCATCGGCACTGTGCTGGGTTACCTGACCCGCAACGCCATCGCCGTGGCGGCGCCGACGCTGGAAGATACGCTGCACATCA
>NZ_JBTVWW010000210.1:0-235 GCF_054819825.1 Desulfocurvus sp. DL1XJH-121 | reverse complement strand
AGCCACGCGTCGTGGCCCGTGGCGCGCAGCACCAGCTGGAAATTGCGCGCATGCAGCAGGCCGTCGTGGCGCAGCCGTGCCAGCGCCTCGAACAGCGCTTGCGGATCGCGCTCGGACGGGTAGATCACGCCGCTGTGCAGCAGCAAAAAGCGGCTGCGGTGGCCCGTGCGCGCAGGGTTGCCGTCATGGCCGTCTTCGTCGTAGCCATTCTCGATCAGGTGGAAGCGCTCGCGCC
>NZ_JBTVWW010000209.1:0-235 GCF_054819825.1 Desulfocurvus sp. DL1XJH-121 | reverse complement strand
GCCCCATCCGCATCGGTCGCTACGGCGCATTGAAGTTGTTGCCCTTCTGGGACCCGCTCCGCGGCGATCCGCGCTTCGAGAAAATTGTGGCCTCGCTCGCGCCGAAAGCGGCGAACAAGTAACTTGGCAGCCTGTTAGTAGAATCGGCGGGCGGCGATGAGGCAGTATCACATTTCAGTGCAAATGGCCTAACGAGCGTTTCGTGACGTGTGACCTTCCCCTGGGCAAATGCGCC
>NZ_JBTVWW010000208.1:0-235 GCF_054819825.1 Desulfocurvus sp. DL1XJH-121 | reverse complement strand
CTTGTCGAGCATCGCAGCGGCTTACTTCTGCAGCTTGATCTTGCAGCTGCCGGCGTCGAAGCGCTCGGTGGCGACCGGGGCGTTGGTCTTGTACTCGGTGAAGCTGTAAGTGAGGATCGCGCCCTTGGCCAGCAGTTGGCGGTAGGCGGTGTTGCTGCAGACGCTGTCGCCCAGCTGGCTGCGCACGCTGTCGGGGTTATCGCGCATGCGCTCGGCATGGCTGGCGCGTACGCTC
>NZ_JBTVWW010000021.1:0-68536 GCF_054819825.1 Desulfocurvus sp. DL1XJH-121 | reverse complement strand
AGGCGGCCGAGGCGGCCGCCTAGAAATCACCCCGCCAGGGGCGGCAGTGTCAGGTGAATACTATCTCTGTACAATTATAATCCAACCGAAGAACATACAAAATAAAGACACAACACATATAGCAATAGATTTACTTTTCACATTTGCGTAATGCAATTTCAAATTCTTTACTTGATATCATTTTATTAATAATATCAGACACGACCTTACTCATCATTGGCATAAAATAACCACCACCGAATGTCTTTGTCACCGTTATTCTTGATTCATGACACGACGAATAAATATTCTTACTATTTTTATTTATCTCGAATCTAGCTTTTGCATAAAACTCTTCTGAAAAACCCCACCCATCATAGTAAATCTCATCTAAATTCCCGGAAATCAAGCAACTAGACTGTCCAATTGACAATCCTGATAGTTTTAACTCCATAATAATTGCATCACGGAAAAATGAAGATATACTCCTGTCATTTTCAAATTTTACAGAAGCACCCAATATCTCATTATCTTTGCAACCGCTAGGTACGGTGTACCCAAAAGACCCTATTGATAAATTCCCTGAAATTGTACTCGTGGATTGAGGCTGATAAACAAGATTAATTTTTGCACAAGAACACACCATCAACATACAAATCAAAGCAATTATATTGCGCACACTCTCCCCCTCAACGAATCTGGTTCTAAAGCGAAATAATATCGATATATTAATATTGAGTTTTATGTCAAAAATCAAGACGGCTTCCTTGAAAATAAGCCTCCCATCCCCGCCGTTTCAAACACCCTTTTTCTCACCCTTCATTGGACATTACCGGCCGATGGACGTTACAAGTTCCTGGTGGTTCGGCGGCCCTCCGGAGCGCCGGGCCGGGCGGGCCGGGTTTCGGCGGCCGCCCCGGACAACGGAATTCCCAGGAGTTTCAGCGCATGCGACCTGTCATGATCTTCAAATCGGCCCCGGCTCTGGCGTTTGTCGCCCTGCTGGCCTGCCTGCTCCTCGCACCCGGCGGCGCGTTCGCGGACGAACCCCGGGACGGGGTGTTCGGCTACCCTTGGAGCGTGCATACCCACGAGTTGGAAGGCTTTACCCGCGGCCAGGGCACGGAACTGTTCACCCTGTACGAGGCCCCCAAGGGCGCGGAGGTCCTGCCCGGCGCGCCAGTGGAAAAGGCCGCGCTCGTGTTCGGCAGCACCGGGCTCTTCGCGGTGTACGCGCGCCCGGCGGACTCCGCCGCCTTCAACAACGCCGTGGACTATCTGATGCGCGAACTGGGCAACCCCGTGACCACCAAGGACGACGAGTTGCGCACCTACGCCTGGCAGGAGGGCAAGCTGAAGATCAGGTTCGTCAACGACCTGGCCAAGCGCGAACGCACCATGGCCTTCTACGACCAGTCCAAGGCCGAGGGCGAGCGCCTGATCCAGTACGAGCGCCACGCGGACATGGCCACGGGCTACCTGCCGCCCATGCGCACCAGCCCCAAACGCGGCACGGGCATCTTCAACTTCTGATCCCGCGCCTGTGACTCTTCGCCAACAACAAACGGCCGCGCCCCTCAGGGGCGCGGCCGTTTTTATTGTCCCTTGCGGCGGGGCTTTCAGTTCTCGTCCTCTGCTTCCCATACTTTGAATTCGACCACGACCCTGGTGGGGCCGCCCTCGCGGCTGTCCAGGGCCAGTTGGCCGCCCAGGTCCGCCAGAAGGCGCATGGACGTGGGCAGGCCCAGGCCCGTGCCCTGGCCGTCGGCCTTGGTGGAAAAAAACGGCGTGAAAATCTTCTGGCGCAGCGCCTCGGGGACGCCCACGCCGTGGTCCAGGAACTCGGCGCGCACGAAGCGGGTCCCGTCGCGCTCGGTTTCGGCCAGGGATATCGCCAGGATCTTGTTCTCGTCCCGGCCCGGATATTTCTCGTTCAAGGCGTCGCGGGCGTTGGAGAGCAGGTTCACGAAGACCTGCTGCACCTCCTGGTCGCGCCCGGCGACCAGGGGCAGCCCGACGGGCTGGTGCAGGCGCAGGCGGATGTTGCCCTTGAGCAGGTCCACCCGGGCCAGGGCCAGGGCGTCGTTGAGAATGGCCCGCACGTCCACCGGCCGCACCGCGTCCCCGGGCTTGCGCGAGAAGCCCAGCAGCTTGCGCGCGATGGCCGCCACGCGCCCGGCCTGGCGCAGGATGCTGGCGGGCGCCTCGGCCGCCTCGCCCAGGTCCACGGCCTCGTCCTGGAGCATCTCGGCGTAGAGCATGATCCCGTTCACCGGGCTGTTGATCTCGTGGGCCACGCCCGCGGCCAGTTCGCCCAGGGACGCCAGATGCGCCGCGCGCATGCTCTCGGCCTGCAGGCTGCGCATCTCCGTGATGTCGCGGCAGGCGTAAAGGCGCGTGCCGCCCGCGATGTCCACCCGGCGCACAGTGACCAGCAGGAAGCGCACGTCCCCGCCCACGCTCACGCGGGCCTCCAGGTTGGCGATCTCCCCGGTCCTGTCCAGCTCCCCGGGATCGATGAACCCCTCGCCCAGGAGGGCGTCGACGTCCGGCAGGGCCATGACCTCCTCGGGAGACAGGCCCAGCACGGGACGCGCGTTGGGGCAGACGTAGGCGAAGCGGCCCTGGTCGTCGGTGATCCAGGCCGTGTCCGTGAGGTTCATGAGCAGGACCCGGTGCAGCTCCTCGGAACTGCGCAGGGCCTCCCGGGTCTCCTTGAGATCCGTGACGTCGGTGCAGAAGCCCTCGATGTGGGATTCCACATCCGTGGCGCCCCGCACCAGCCGGGCGTTCACGCCCACCCAGATGAACCCGCCGTCCCTGCGGCGGAAGCGCGTGAAATACCGCCGGGCCTGGCCCTCCCTGCGCAGCAGGTCCAGGAATTCCCGCCGCTCCTCGGGGCTGGCGTACAACTCCTTGTTGAAGTCCTGGACGGACAGGATCAGGTCCTTAGGGGAATCGTAGCCCAGCATGCGGGCCATGGCGGGGTTGGCGCGGATGAAACGCCCGGAGAGAGTGGACTGGAACCCGCCCTCCACCGCGCCGTCGAACAGGCGGCGGTAGTTCTCCAGGGCCAGGCCCAGGGCCTGCTCCACGCGCCTGCCCGGGCCGAGCACCCGGCAGACGCACACGCAGGCGTCCCGCCCGTCGCGCCGCGACAGGCGCACCCCCGCCTCCACGGGCACCTCGCCCCCGTCCTTGCGGCGCAGGGTCGTCTCCAGGGTGAAGCCGCCCAGGACGCCGAGTTCCCCCAGCGCCGCAAAGAAGGGCCCGCCCAGCGGCGCGCGCAGCACGTCCTCCAGGCGCAGGCGGACCGCCGCTCCGGGCTCGTGCCCGATGAGGTCGACGCAGGCCCTGTTGGCGAAGACCAGGGAGGATCGCAAGGGGTCGGGAGCCAGCCGGAAAATCAGAACGGGATCGGGGAGGATGTCCAGGTCGCCCCAGCGCCGTGCGCAGCCACCGTCGACGGGACGCGGCGACGCCCCGACGGCGCGGCCGCCGGCCTGGTCTTCCGTCAGGCTGGTGTCGGGTCCCTGTAGATTGGAATCGTCCATGCCATCCCCGCTGTACGCACTGCATGGCGCCCCCCCGGACGCAAAGCGATGCCATCATATGCCATCTGTTGCAAATGTGCAACTCGCACAGCTGCAAGCCCAACACTGCATGCCTTTTCCCGGACCGGAAGAGGCTCACGACGCAGGAGACAAGGCGCAAGACAGACCGAGCGCGGCGAATCGGGCGCGATAAAACAAGCGTGCGCTGCGGCGACGCAAAGATACAATTATGTAGGATTCCGGAAAGCCGTCAGTGCAGCTTGCCGCCGAACATGGAATTGACGAATTGGTTCTTGTAGAAGTCGTTGACGCGTCCGGCGAGTTGCATGCGGGCGCTCTCGGCCTCTTCCTCGGTGGCGTAGAAGGACGCCAGGTCCCGGGCCACGCCGTCGCCCATGTCGCCGATGGGCTGGCTCAGATGGACCCGGAAATACCACTGGTCGCCCTCATAGGGCTCGTCCGGATGGGGATAGGTCTTCTCCACCCAGCCGATGGCCTTGATGTGGGCGATGGGCACGAGAAAGCCCTCGATCTCGGCCAGGTACTCCAGTTCCGGGTACTCGTCGAATTCCTGCATGCGTCACACCTTTGCGCCGGGAGCGCTTGGAACGGAAAAACGGCCGCAGTCGGGCCGCGCGGGATACGTTCGTGTATTTCCCCTGCCCGGCCCTGTCAACCCGGCCTCGCGCTCAGCCCAGGGCCAGGGCCGCGCCCCACGTCGCCAGCGCGCAGGCCAGCCCGGCCGCGCGCACGAGCCGCAGCAGGCCCCGCAGGCGCGCCACGTCCCAGCGCCCGTCCTCCGGGCCCAGGACCGGCTTGTCCTTGAGCTCGCCGAAATACGTGGCCGGGCCGCCCACCCGCGCGCCCATGGCCCAGGCCGCCGCGGCCATGGGCCAGCCCGCGTTGGGGCTCTCGGTCCTGGCCGCGTCGGCCCGCACCCGGGACAGGGGCGCCCATCTGCGGCGCATCACCCCGCCGCAAGCCCACAGGGCCAGCCCGGCCAGGCGCGAGGGGATCCAGGCCAGCACGTCGTCGGCCCGTGCCGCGGCCCAGCCCAGTTCGCGCCAGCGCTCGGTGCGGTAGCCCCACATGGAATCCAGGGTGCTCACGGCCTTGTAGGCCCACAGGCCCCCGGCCCCGCCCAGGACCAGATACAGGAACGGGGCCGCCAGCCCGTCCCCCAGATTCTCGCTCACGGTCTCGGCCAGGGAGCGGCACACGGCGTCCTCGTCCATGTCCGCCGTCTCGCGGCTGACCAGCATGGACAGGGCCTCGCGCGCCTCGGGCAGACGCCCGGCGGCCACGAGATCCGTGACCGCCCCGGCCTCGCGCAGCAGCGAGCCCAGGGCCAGGCCCGCGTAGGCCAGATACAGGGCCGCGATCCAGCCCAGGAGCGGCAGGGAGGAAAGCCCCCAGGCCGCGCCTCCCGCGCCCAGGGCCAGGGCCAGGACGCAGACGGCGCCCCTGAGGCGCAGGGCCCCGGCCCCGCGCCGGGCCAGGACCTCCAGCCGGTTCGCCGTTCGCCCCAGCAGGCGCACGGGATGCGGCCAGCCCTGCGGGTCCCCCAGGACCAGGTCCAGGCCAAGGGCAAGTAGCGGCAAATACAGGGCAAAACCTTCGCCAGACATGATTCCTCCCATCGTGATTCCAGGGTCCGCGCGGGGCGCGCCGGGTCTGTTTGTAGCCCCCCGCCCCCGTACGCGCAACCGGGGCTACCGTTCACGGGTCCATTCGGCTCGTCCACGGATTACGCGTGGGCGCGCGCGCGATTAAGGGTATAGTACCCGGCGGCGAAAAGAGGGCGCGGCCCTCGGCCGGAAGTGCACAACCGCTTTACCAAAAGAGAGGTGGGTATGTTTCGAGTCTGGAAAATGAGATGTCTTGTGATCGCCGTGCTGGTCATGGCCCTTGCGGGAGCGGCCCCGGCAGCGGCCAAGACATATCTCGCCTACGGAGGGGGCCCGGTGGGGGGCACCTTCAACTATTTCGCCAACGCCATGGCCAGCTACATCACCAACACCTACGCGGACATCGAAGTCTCCTCCGAGGGCTCCGGCGGCTCCACCGCCAACCTGAAGCGCCTGGACAAGGGCGACATCGACTTCGGCATCGTCTATTCGGGCGACGCCTACCTCGGTCGCAACGGCCGCCTGCCCCAGGACGACAACAAATACGACAAGGTCCGGGCCATCGCCTTCCTGTACGGCGCGCCCGCGCACCTGGTGACCAAGAAGAAGGACAACATCCAGAGCGCCATGGACCTGGCGGGCAAGCGCGTGGCCGTGGGCAACGCGGGCTCGGGCGCGGCCGCCGCGGCCGAGCGCTTCTTCACCCACCTGGGCCTGTGGGACAAGATCCAGCGCCAGAACATGGGCTACTCCGCCGCCGCCGCCGCGTTCAACGACGGCAAGCTGGACGCCTTCTGGGTCTTCGTGGGCTACCCCAACTCCTCGGTCATCGAGGCCGCAGCCCGCGACGACATCCATCTGGTGGACGTGCACCTGGACGCCGAGAAGTCCGGCTTCTACAAGGAGTACCCCTTCTACGCGCCCATGAACATCCCCGCCGGCACCTACCGCGGCCAGGACCAGCCCGCCCAGAGCTTCCAGGACGCGGCCTACTGGTGCACCAACTCGGGCGTGGACGACGACATGGTCTACAAGGCCGTGAAGGCCATCTACACCGAGGCGGGCCTCAAGCACATGGTGGCGGCCAAGAAGACCGCCAAGTCCATGAACATCCCCGACGGCCTGAAGGGCGTGTCCATCCCCGTGGCCCCGGGCGCGGCCAAGTTCTGGAAGGAGAACGGCGTGGCCGTGCCCTAGGCGGCCGCACCGGACATAATGAAACCACCGGCCGCCCGCGGCGGGGGACGCCACCCCCGCCGCGGGCCGTGCCGCAGGCCCCGACCTCCCATCCACGTTTTCCTTCGGAGCATCCATGTCCGCCACAGCCAGCAACAAAGAAACGCTGGGGGAACTCAGCGAAGAAAAGAAACAGGCCCTGCGCAAGGTCATGGCCAAGGAGGCCAAGAAGGGGCGCAAGCTCAGCGGCCCCTGGCACCTTCTCGTGTCCCTGCTCGGGGCCTTCATGGTTGGGTTCTATTTCTTTTCCGTAGCCGGCCTGCCCATCGACACCCAGTACAACCGAGGCGTGTACGTGCTGCTCACGTACGTGATGGTCTTTTTGTCCTTTCCCATGAACCGCCGCGCCAACGCCACGCGCCCCACCATCCTGGACATCCTGCTCAGCCTGGCGTCCGTGGCCTGCGTGGCCTACTTCATGCTGGAGTTCGAGGCCTTCAACTACCGCTCGGGCAACGAGTCCCCGGCGGACATCTACGTCTCCATGGTGGGCATCCTGCTCTCCCTGGAGGTCTCGCGCAGGGTGCTGGGCTGGTCCATGACCCTGGTGGGAATTTTCTTTTTATTCTACGGGATGTTCGGACCCGTGTTCCCGGACCTTTTCGCCCACAGGGGCTTCAGCCTGGAGCGGCTGTCCGTGACCCTGTTCATGGAGCAGGACGGGGTCTTCGGGGTCATGGCCTCGGTGCTGGTGACCTACGTGATCCTGTTCATCTTCTTCGGCTCGTTCCTGCAGAAGTCCGGGGTGGGCAAGTTCTTCATCGACTGGCCCCTGGCCCTGGCGGGCAAGACCGTGGGCGGCCCGGCCAAGGTCTCGGTCATCGCCTCGGCCTTCTTCGGGTCCGTGTCCGGCTCGGCCATCGCCAACACCGTGTCCACGGGCGCGTTCACCATCCCGCTCATGCGCCGGGCCGGGTTCAAGCGCCACGTGGCCGGGGCCATCGAGCCCGCGGCCTCCATCGGCGGCATGTTCATGCCGCCCATCATGGGCGCGGGCGGCTTCCTCATGGCCGAACTGACCAACGTGCCCTACGTGGAGATCATGAAGATGGCCGTGTTCCCGGCCATCCTCTACTTCTTCAGCGTCCTGTCCATGATCCACTTCGAAGCCAAAAAACACGGCATCAAGGGCCTGGAGGATCAGGAGTTCGAGCCGGCCATGGCCGTGTTCAAGCGCCACTGGTACAAGTCCCTGCCCCTGGTGGTCATCGTGGTCCTGATGCTCATGGGCTTCTCCCCGGGCATGAGCGCCTTCTGGGCCACAGCGGCCTGCGTGGCCATCAGCTGGCTGGACCCGGAATACCGCATGGGCCCGGCGGAGATCTGGGAGGCCACGGTGAGCGGTGCCAGGGCCACCCTGGTCATCGGGGCCACCGTGGGCGTCATCGGCATCATCGTGGGCACCATCGGGCTCACGGGCATCGGGCTGAAGTTCTCCAACATCATCATCCAGATGGCCCAGATGGCCCCGGCCTGGGCGCATCTGCCCGTGACCATCCTGCTCATCGGCCTGGCCTCCCTGGTGCTGGGCATGGGCGTGCCCGTCACGGCCAGCTACCTGATCACCGCGTCCCTGGCCGTGTCCGCGCTCACGGGCATCATCACCGAGGCGGGCATCGTGGGGCACACGGAAGTCTCCATGCTCATCGCCGCGCACATGATCGTCTACTGGTTCAGCCAGGACTCCAACATCACGCCCCCGGTGTGCGTGGCGGCCTACGCGGGCGCGGCCATCGCCGGGGCCGACCCCTGGAAGACGGGCTGGACCTCCTTCAAGTTCGCCAAGCTCCTGTACGTGGTGCCCTTCCTGTTCGCCTACGAGCCGTCCATCCTGCTCTACGGCGACGCCCTGCACATCTCCATGGCCTTCGGTAGCGCCATCGTGGGCACCCTGGCCTTCTCGGCCCTGACCATGGGCTATCTGATCCGCCGGACCACCGTGCTGGAATGGCTGATCTTCGCCGTGGGCACCTTCCTCTGCTACCACACCCAGCATTTCTACAATATCGTAGGAATGGCCGTTGTGGCCGGAGTCTACGCCCTGCAGAAGGTCAAGAACGTCCGGGACAGCCGCGCCGCGGCCGTGCCCGCCTGACAGGAAACACCGACGGGCGGCGGCTTTTCGGCCGCCGCCCTCTTCCCCTCCCCGCCTCTTTCCCCTATCCAGCCTTTTTTCTGCTTTTGAAAAATAACATCTTTGATTAAAGACGGTTATTGTCAATTTCAAATCTATTTGAACTTTTCAATTTAATTGTTGCATGCGTTCAAAAAAGTTGTATAGCCTACAAAAAAGTAAGTCACGGAGGTCTCATGAGCATACAGAACTCCCCCCGCGATTACAGCAACAGGTTGGAGAACATGAAGAACGTGGCCAGGGTCCTGCACCTGACCCTGGGCAACCGCTGCGAGGTGGCGGTGCACGACTTCCGCGACCTGGAGCACAGCATGGTCCACATCGAGGGCAACATCACCAACCGCCCCATCGGCGCGCCGGTCACGGACCTGGTGGTCAAGGCCCTGCGCAAGGAGGGCGACGGGGTGCGCGACATCCTGAACTACTCCACCACCACCCGCGACGGCCGCGCCCTGAAGAGCTCCACCTGCTTCGTGCGCGACAGGGGGGGCAAGGTCATCGGCGCCCTGTGCATCAACCTGGAGACCACGGACATGATCAACGCCATCTCCATGATGCAGGAGATGACCAGCATCCGCCCGGGCGAGGACTGCCAGGAGCCCCAGGACGAGACCTTCGCCCACACGGTGCACGAGACCAACGAATCCCTGATGGACGACGCCATGAGAAAGATCGGCAAGCATCCCGGCACCATGAACCGGGACGAGCGCATCCGCCTGGTGAGCGTGCTGGACGACTACGGCGCCTTTCTCATCAAGGGCATGGTGGACTACGTGGCCGAGCGCCTCGGGGTCTCCAAGTTCACCATCTACAACTATCTCAAGGCCGCGCGCGCGGACGCGGGCAAATAGCCCAACGCGACGCGACCGGCAACCTCATGCGGAACAGCAAAGGAGAAACCATGTCCCAGACCATTGTGCAGACCGACAAGGCCCCGGCGGCCATCGGCCCCTACTCCCAGGCCGTCAAGGCCGGCAACCTGGTGTTCGTTTCCGGTCAGATCCCCGTGAATCCGGCCGACGGCACCATCCCCCAGGGCATCGCGGCCCAGACCGAACAGGCCATGAAGAACCTCGCCGCCGTGCTCGAGGCCGCCGGGGGCGGCCTCGACGACGTGCTCAAGACCAGCGTGTTCATCAAGGATATGGGCGAATTCGCCGTGATCAACGAGATCTACGCCAAGCACATGGCGGGGCACGCCCCGGCCCGGGCCTGCGTGGAAGTCGCCCGCCTGCCCAAGGACGTGCTGGTGGAAGTCGAGGCCGTCGCCCTCATCGATTGAGAAACCTTCAGGAGAACCTCATGTTCGTCACTCATCTGGAATGCCCCAAGTGCGGCGCGACGCTGGAAAGCGAGCACCGGACCCAACTCTGCTCCTGCGGCGCCCCCCTGCTCGTGCGCTACGACCTGAAGAAGGCCGGACAGGCCCTGACCAAGGAAAAGCTTCTCTCCCGCCCCGCGGACCTCTGGCGCTACAAGGAGTTTTTGCCCGTGCGCGACGAGGCCAACATCGTCAATCTGGGCGAGGGCATGACCCCCATGGTGCCCCTGAGGAAGCTGGGCGCCGACTACGGCATGAACAAGCTGTTCATGAAGGACGAGGGCCTGATCCCCACGGGCACCTTCAAGGCCCGCGGCGCGGCCGTGGGCGTGTCCCGGGCCAAGGAGCTGGGCATCGACATCCTGGCCATGCCCACCAACGGCAACGCGGGCGGGGCCTGGGCGGCCTATTGCGCGGCCGCGGGCATCAAGGCCGTCATCGTCATGCCCCAGGACGCCCCGTCCATCACGCGCAAGGAATGCGCCATCACCGGGGCCGAGCTGTACTTGGTGGACGGGCTCATCAGCGACGCGGGCAAGATCGTGGCCCGGGCCGTGGCGGCCCAGGGCTGGTTCGACGCCTCGACCCTCAAGGAGCCCTACCGGATCGAGGGCAAGAAGACCATGGGCCTGGAGATCGCCGAGCAGTTCGGCTGGCGCGTGCCCGACGTGATCCTCTACCCCACGGGCGGCGGCGTGGGCATCATCGGCATCTACAAGGCCCTTCGCGAGTTGCAGGAGTTGGGCTGGATCGGAGAGAAGATGCCCCGCCTGGTGGCCGTGCAGGCCTCGGGCTGCGCGCCCATCGTCAAGGCCTGGAACGCGGGCGCCGAGGAGTCCGAGTTCTGGCCGGGCGCCCACACCATGGCCTTCGGCATCACCGTGCCCAAGGCCCTGGGCGACTTTCTGGTGCTCAATGCAATATACGAAACCAAGGGCTGCGCCATCGCCGTGGACGACGAGGACACGGCCGAGGCCCAGCGGCTCCTGGCCCGGCGCGAGGGCGCCTTCATCTGCCCCGAAGGGGCCGCCACCCTGGCCGCCGCCCGCAAGCTGCGCCAGGACGGCTGGATCGCCCCCGACGAGGAGGTGGTGGCCCTGAACACCGGCACCGGCCTCAAGTATCCCCAGTCCGTTGACGTCACGCCGCCCCTGCTGCGGCCCGAAGACGACCTCCCCACCCTGTAGCCTCTTGCCCACACACCACAGGAGACTCTCATGAGCGCAGAAGTCAACGCCAAGAAGAAGATGGGATTGCCCGCCAAGATGGGCATCGGCCTTGCCGCCGGCGTCGTGGCCGGACTGATCTGGCAGAACGTGCCCGGCCTGGACCACGCCTGGTTCAAGCCCTTCGGCGACGTCTTCATCCGGCTGATCCGGATGCTGGTGGTGCCCCTGGTCTTCGCCTCCCTGGTGGCCGGAGCGGCCAGCATGGGCAACGCGGCCAAGCTGGGGCGCATCGCCACCAAGACCATCGTCTACTACATGCTGACCACGGCCGTGGCCGTGGCCCTGGGCCTGGTCTTCGCCAACGTCTTCAGCCCCGGGGCGGGCCTGGACCTGCCCACCAGCGGACTGGCCGTGAAGCAGGTCACGCCCCCCAACATGGTGGACACCCTGCTGAACATCGTGCCCAAGAACCCCATGGGCGCCATGGCCGACGGCAACCTCTTGCAGATCCTGTTCTTCGCCGTGGCCTTCGGTTTCGCCATCAGCGCCCTGGGCGATAGGGGCAAGCCCCTGGCCGAATTCTTCGACCTGGTCACCCAGGCCATGATCAAGCTCACGGCCATGGTCATGGAACTGGCCCCCTACGGCGTGTTCGCCCTCATCGCCTACACCGTGGGCCACTACGGCCTGAGCATCCTCCTGCCCCTGGGCAAGCTCATCCTGACCATGTACGTGGTCTCGGTGATCCACGCCTGCGTGGTCTACGGCCTGGCCGTGCGCGGCTACGGCGGGGTCAAGGTCAAGGACTTCCTGACCATCATGACCGAGCCCCTGCTGGTGGCCTTCACCACCTGCTCCAGCGCGGCCACCCTGCCCGCCAACCTGCTGGCCGCCCGCAAGCTGGGCGCGCCCAAGAACATCGCCAGCTTCACCATCCCCCTGGGCACCACCCTGAACATGGACGGCGCGGCCATCTATCTGGGCATCGCCGCCGTGTTCGTGTCCCAGGTCTTCGGCATCGAGCTGAGCATGAGCCAGCAGCTGACCATCCTGCTCATGGCCGTGCTGGCCTCGGTGGGCTCCGTGGGCGTGCCCGGATCGGCCCTCATCGTGATGACCATGGTCTTCACCCAGGTGGGCATCCCCATGGAGGGCATCGCTCTGGTGGCCGGCGTGGACCGCGTCCTGGACATGGCCCGCACCACCCTGAACGTCATGGGCGACGCCACCGGCGCGGTGGTGGTCTCCAAGTCCGAGGGCGAACTGGGGATCGCCGACCCGGACGTCTCCCTGGAGGAACTGGATAGACAGGCAGAAGCGGCGTAACACCCCGTCGCCCTTCGACGCCATCAAGCATCCCCCCCGGCCCGGCCGGGGGGGATGCTGCTTTTTCCCCGGCCGCCGACAAAATTGTTGGGCGAGGGTTTGTATCATGTTCGTAGGTGACAATTATTGCATTTCTCTTGCACCAGATATGGATTTGGTTCAAAATTAAAGAAAATAATGCAGCCGCCTTAACCCGACACATGGACGAATGCGCAATATACGCAGCCACAGCCGAAAATGGCCACAACAGCATCCGTCGATATAGATATTCAGATCATCCGCAGGGTGGACAATGGGGACATCAACAAGGAGTGATCCAAATGCTCGGCAAGTTGTCTTTTGGGCTTAAACTGTTCTGCGGCTGTTTGCTGCTCGTGATTTTGACCCTCTCCTGTATGGGAGGGATCAATTTCATGGGCATGAACAACAGCCTGACGGAACTGGGCCAGGAGATGCTTTCGTCCACAGGCAGCCAGACGATCCAGACACTGGCAATGCAGAACGGCATCACCCAGGAGAAGATCGTCTCCGACCTGTCCATCATGGACAAGGAGCTGTCCCGCTACGGCGCGGTGGCCCTGGACCAGTCCCGGCCAGTGACCATGACCATCACCAACCAGGTGACCAAGAAGTCGGAGAACGCCACCTTCCCGGCGCTCAAGGCCGGGGGCCAGATGCTGACCCAGGACTTCACCCTGGTGGACGCGGTGCAGTCCACGGTGGGCGGCACGGCCACCATCTTCCAGGTCCTGCCCGGCAAGCTGCTGCGCGTGTCCACCAACGTGCGCAAGCTGGACGGCAAGCGCGCCACGGGCACCTACATCCCGGATTCCAGCCCGGTGTACAAGGCCGTGATGAGCGGCGAGACCTTCCGGGGCAAGGCCTTCGTGGTCAACGACTGGTTCATCACCGCCTACAAGCCCCTGCGCGACGCCTCGGGCGCCATCGTGGCCGTGATCTACGTGGGCCGCAAGATCCTGACCCCGCAGCTCCAGGAATTCCTGGCCGGGGTGAACCTGGCTGGCAAGGGCTACGCCGCCGTGTTCAACGACAAGGGCCAGATACTCGCGCACCCCAACAAGGACCTCCTGGGCAGCGACGTCAGGCAGCTGCCCGTCGGCGCCCTGCTCGCGGACAGCCCCGAGGGGGTGGTGGGCTACGACTTCAAGGGCAAGAAGCGTCACGCCGCCCTGTTCGATTTCACGCCCTGGGGCTGGCGCCTGGTGATGACCGTGACCCGGGACGAGCTCCTGCACGGCACGGACTCCAAGCTCGTGCGCTACGGCCTGATCAGCGCGGCCGTGGCCCTGGTCCTGTCCGTGCTGCTGGTCATGGGCTTCACGCGCATCAGCCTGGCGCCCATCAAGGCCGCGGCCGCCGTGGCCGAACGCGCGGCCGAGGGCGACCTGGACGCGCGCATGGACGTGCGGACCAGGGACGACATCGGCAGGCTGTTCGCCACCTTCAACTCCCTGATGGAGCGCATCAAGGCCTCCATGCGCGAGAACCAGGGCTACGTGAACATGCTCAACGCCGTGTCCGACCCCATCTACGCCATGGACCCGAATGCGCGCATCACCCTGGCCAACGAGGCCACCTACGCCCTGTCCCGGGTGCCGCGCGAACAGGTGCTGGGCAACCGCTGTTCCCTGGTCCTGGGCGCGGCGGACGGCTCGTTCCGCCAGGCCCGCGCGGGCGCCAGCGGCGAGGAGCGCACCGTCACGGCGGACACGGCCAAGGGAACCCTGCATCTGGAGCTGAACACCAGCGACCTCCTGGACGACGCGGGCAACTGCGTGGGCCAGGTGGAGATCGCCCGCGACGTCAGCGAGATGGTGCGCAAGGAGCAGGAGCTGCAGGAGAACCTCAAGCGCATCAACGAGGTCAACGTCCAGGTGCGCGAGGCCGGGGAAACCCTGGCCGGGCACCTGCAGGACGTGGCCGGGCAGATCTCGCAGATCCAGAGCGGCACGGACGTGCAGCGCCAGCGCACCACCGAGACGGCCACGGCCATGGAGCAGATGAACGCCACGGTGCTGGAGGTGGCGCGCAGCGCTTCCCAGGCCGCCCAGCACGCCGAGGAGGCCCGCTCCAAGGCCGACGAGGGCGTGCGCGAGGTGGGCGAGGTGGTGAGCTCCATCCACGGGGTCCAGGAACAGATCCTGGAACTCAAGGAGCGCATGGGCGAACTGGGCGAACAGGCCCAGGGCATCGGCCAGATCATGACCATGATCACGGACATCGCCGACCAGACCAACCTCCTGGCGCTCAACGCCGCCATCGAGGCCGCGCGCGCGGGGGACGCGGGCCGCGGCTTCGCCGTGGTGGCCGACGAGGTGCGCAAGCTGGCCGAAAAGACCATGACCGCCACCCAGGAGGTGGGCGCGTCCGTGAGGACCATCCAGGACGGCACCAGGCAGGCCATCCGGGCTACGGAAAAGACCGCCGAGGATGTCATGGCCACCACGGGCACGGCCTCGGCCTCGGGCGAGCGCCTGGAGGAGATCCGGGCCCTGGTGGAGTCCACCAGCGAGCAGGTGCGCTCCATCGCCACGGCCGCCGAGGAGCAGTCCTCGGCCAGCGAGGAGATCAACCAGTCCGTGGACGAGATCAACCGCATCGCCGGGGAGACCGCCGACGGCATGGCGCGCACGGCCCAGGCCATGGAGGAGCTGAACGAGCTCTCCATACGCCTCAAGGACCTTGCAGGCCACTCATAAGGCGCGATCTGCTTCGTTGCTGCGGAAATTCAAACCCTCGCGTATGAGAATACGCGTCGGTCTTGAATTTCCCTTGCGCCTCGCATCTCACACCTTCTGAGCGGCCTGCGGCATAGTGGAGCTAGTTGAAAAAAGAAAAAGGCCCGGAACCGATGGTCCCGGGCCTTTGTCGGGTGTGGTTGCCTACAGTACTGCCAGGTACAGGGTCCGGATGTCTTCCTTGGTGGGGATGCGGGGGTTGACCCGGCAGCTGGCGCTGGCGAAGGCGTCCGCGGTGAGCTTGTCCAGGTCCGACTCCTTGATGCCGAACTCGGACAGCCGCGAGGGCAGGTCCGTTTCCCGGAAGATGGCGGCCATGGCCTTCACGGCCAGCTCGCCGGCCTCGCGCACGGGCAGGCCCTCGGTGTTCTCGCCGAAGGCCTTGGCCAGCTCCACGAAGCGCTCGGGCGCGGACGGGCGGTTGTACTCCATGACCGTGGCCAGAAGCATGGCGTTGGCCTTGCCGTGGGGCACGCCGAAGTGCGCGCCCAGGGGCCGGGCCATGGCGTGCACCAGGGCCGTGGCCGCGTTGCCGAAGGCGTAGCCCGCCTCCATCTGGCCCAGGAGCATCTGCTCCCTGGCCGCCACGTTGCCGCCGTTCAAGGTGGCGGGCACCAGGGCCCCGGCGATGAGCCGCACGGCCGCCAGGGCGTGGATGTCCGTGAGCGGCGTGCCCACGCTGGAGAGGTAGGCCTCGGTGGCGTGGGTCAGGGCGTCCATGCCCGTGGCCGCGGTCACGGACGGGGGCATGGACATGGTCAGCTCGGGGTCCAGCACCGAAACCTTGGGGATCAGCCCGGGCCCCTGCAAGAGCATCTTCACGGTGCGCTCGGTGTCCGTGATGACCGTGAAGCGGGTGATCTCGCTGCCCGTGCCCGCCGTGGTGGGCACGGCGATGATGGCGGGTCCGTCGATCCCGGGCGATTTGAACTCGTAGTCCACGATGGCGCCGGGGTTGGCCAGCATCATGGAGATGCCCTTGGAGGCGTCCAGGGGGCTGCCGCCGCCCAGCGCCACGATCACGTCGCAGCCCTCGGCCTTGGCCAGCTCCACGCCCGCCTCCACGCTGGGTACGTCGGGGTCCGACGGCACCTTGTCGTACAGGGCCACGCCCACCCCGGCCTCCTTGAGGGAGTCCAGGACCTTGTCCAGGGCGCCGCTCTTCTTGGAAGAGCTGCGGCCGGTGACCACCAGGGCCTTGGTCCCGAAGCGGGCGGCCTCGGCCCCCACCCGGGTCACGGCTCCCGCGCCCAGGACCAGGCGCGAGGGGGATTGGAACAGGGAGATGCTCATTGGGAGACTCCTTACAAATCAGACAGGCGGTTCAAAAAATGAGGGCTGCCGCGATGTTGTCGGCGGACGCCGACCGGTGGACCCGGCCGGCGACCGCCCCTGTGCATTGCCCTCGCACATTTTCAAACCGCCTGGAAGACGATTTTCAAACGGCGTCTAGCCGAGGATGGCCTTCTCGGCCTCGCCGATGCTGGATTCGATGCGGGCCATGGCGTCCCTGAGCTCCTCCTCATTGATGATGATGGGCGGAGTCAGGAAGATGTAGTTCCAGCGCAGGTAGGCGGACACGCCCGCCTCGTCGAAGCGCTTGCCGAACTCCACCATGGGGCCGGCGGGGCCGTTCCAGGGGGTCAAGGGCTCGCGGGTCTCGCGGTCCTTGACCAGCTCGATGGCGCCGAACAGCCCGATGGAGCGCACGTCGCCCACCAGGGGATGCTTCGCCTTGATGTCGGCCAGCAGTTCCGCGAACAGGCCGCCGAGCTTGCCGGAGTTCTCGATGTGGCCCTCGTCCTCGTAGGCGTCGATGGTGGCCAGGGCCGCGGCGCAGGACACGGGGTGCCCCGAGTAGGTCAGGCCGCAGTAGAGCATCTTGTCGTCGAAGAACTTGGCGATCTTCTTGGTCACGGCCACAACGCCGAGCGGCACGTAGCCGGAGTTCACGCCCTTGGCCATGGTCACGATGTCCGGAACGATGTCGAAGTTCTGGAATCCGAACCACTTGCCCGTGCGGCCAAAGCCGGTCATGACCTCGTCGCAGATCATCAGGATGCCGAACTCGTCGCAGATCTCGCGGATGCGCTCCATGTAGCCCTTGGGCGGCGGGAAGATGCCGTTGGTGCCGGTGACGGACTCCATGAGAATGGCGGCCACGGTCTCGGGGTTCTCGTAGAGCAGGACCTCGCGCACGTGCTCGGCGCACTCCATCTTGCAGCTCTCGGGCTTCTGGCCGAAGGGGCAGCGGTAACAGTAGGGGTCCAGCACCCGCACCACGCCGGGGATGCCGGGCTCCACCGGGGGCCTGCGCGGGTCGCCCGTCAGGGTGATGGCCCCGTAGGTGGCGCCGTGGTAGGAGCGGTAGCGGGTCACCAGCTTGTGGCGGCCGGTGACGGCCCGGGCGATCTTGATGGCGTTCTCGTTGGAGTCCGCGCCGCCCAGGGTGAAGAAGCACTTGCCGAACTCTTCGGGCAACAGCCCGATGACGCGCTTGGCCAGCTTGCCGCGCGACTCCTCGGCGAAGCCGGGGGCCACATAGCACAGCTTGTCGGCTTGGGCCTTGATGGCCTCCACGACCTTGGGATGCTGGTGGCCGATGTTCAGATTCACCAGCTGGGAGGCGAAGTCGTAGTAGCGCTTGCCGTCCTCATCCCAGAAGAACACGCCCTCGCCTCTGGTGATGACCTTGGGCTTGAGCTGGCCCTGCACGGACCAGGAATGCAGCACGTATGCTCGGTCGTTCTCGTATGCTTCGGACATCTTCTTTTCCTTTATTGAAAGTAAAGGGTTGTTGAACATTTTACGCGGGCCGTTCAAAAACAGTGAGACGCAAGGCGCAAGAAAAATTCAAGACCGAAGCGTACTCCCCGTACATGAGGGTTTGAATTTTTCGCAGCAGCGAAGCGACGCAGCAGATTGCTGTTTTTCAACGGCCTGCCAGAAGTCAGGGCCGCTTGCGCGGCCCGTGCCGATCAGGCGGAATAGGCCATGGCGATGGCGGCGTAGCCCGCGGTGCCCTTGACCATCTTCTCGATGTCGCAGCGGTCGATGGGCGTGTGGGCGTACTTCTCCTCCATGGGCGAGTAGCCGATGGAGGGAATGCCCATCACGGCCGTGATCTGGCTGCAGTCGGTGCCGAAATCCCAGTAGTGGATGCCCGGGTTCTGGCCGATCTCCTTGAGGGCGGCCAGGCAGGTCAGCACGGCCGGATGGTCCTCGGGGATGACCCATGCGGGCATGTACTTCTCCACGCGCTTGCTCACGCCGGTGTAGGAAGTCTCGGTCACGGCGCGCATGCGCACCTCGGCCTTGAGCTCGGGGTCCTTGGCGACCAGTTCGTCCACGATGGCCTGGATCTCGCCCAGAGCTTCCTCCCTGGTCTCGCCGCGAACCAGGCGGCGGTCAAGAGAAACCGTGCACTTGTCGGGAATGATGGACAGTTCGCCCGGGGAGCAGGAGATGCGCGTGAGCGTCAGGGAGGCCTTGCCCAGGATGGGGTCCTCGGGCAGGGTGTCGACCTTTTCCCGCACCTTTTCCAGGATGGGCAGCATCTTGAACACGGCGTTGATGCCGCGCCAGGGGGCGCTGCCGTGGCTGGTGCGGCCGGTGGTCTCCACTTCGATCTCGGCGCGGCCCTTGTGGCCTGCCACCAGGTCGAGGTCCGTGGCCTCGGAGCTGATGTGCAGGTCGAACGTGATGCCCTTCTCCGGGAAGGTCTTGTCCAGGAGGTAGGTCATGCCGAACATCTCGGCGGGCTCTTCCTGGACCACGGCGGCGAAGATGTAGTCGCCCTTGAGCGGCACGTTCAGGCGCTTCAGGATGTGGCCCGCGTAGATCTGGCAGGCCAGGCCGCATTTCACGTCGCTGGCCGCGCGGCCGTGCACGAAGCCCTCGGCGACCTCGCCGCTGTAGGGGCCATACTCCCAGAGGTTCTCGTCGCCGGGCAGCACGTGGTCCATGTGCGAGTCGTACATGGCCGAGGGGCCGGTGCCGTCGCCCTTGATGATGCCCACCACGTTGCCGATGCCGTCCACGAAGACCTCGTCGTAGCCCAGGTCCTTGAGGGCCTTCTCGATGATCGCCGCCACCTTGCCCTCGGTTCCGCCGATGCTGGGGGTCTGGATCAGGGTGCTGGACAGCGCCACGATGTCGTCCTTGAGTTCCTCTGCGAGCTTGCTGAACTGGGAATACATGGAAATAACCTCTGTGTGTTAGTCGTTGGTGCGCGCGGCGCAGGTGGCCACCCCGAGTTCCCCGGGGAGCTCGCGTTCCGGTTCCTCCACGGCCGCGGGGGCCTGGCTGGAGGAGAATTTCTCCTGGACGGACCTGAGGATGCCCCAGATGCCGCCGCGTGCGAACAGGACGAAGACGATGAAGATCACGCCCTGGATGATCATCCAGCGGTCCCACAGTGTGCTGGCGACCTCCGAGGCGACGGTAAGCAGAAGCGAGCCCACGAACGGCCCCACCAGGGTGCCCATGCCCCCGATGAGGACCATCATCACGATGTTGCCCGAGGTCTCGAAATGCACGTTGTGGATGTGGGCGAAGTTGATGTGCATGCAGTACAGGCTGCCGGCCAGGCCCATGAACAGGCCGCCCAGGGCGAAGACCGCCACCTTGTACAGGCGCACGTTGTAGCCCAGGGCCTGGGCCCGGACCTCGTTCTCGCGGATGCCCTTGAGCACGGCCCCGAAGGGCGAAAGCGTGATGCGCTGGATCAGGGCGAAGCTCAGCAGGAAGACCACGGCGGCGAACACGTAGTAGGCCAGCGAGGACTGGATATCGATGCTGAACAGGCCGGGGATCTCGATGTTCGGCCTGGGCACGCCCGTGAGGCCGTCGTCGCCGCCCGTCACCGCGCTCCACTGGTAGGCGATGAAGTAGATCAGCTCGTTGAAGGCCAGGGTCAGGAGCACGGAATAGCTGCCCGAGCGCGACGAGGCCAGCCAGCCGAAGAACAGGGCCAGGACCGTGGCGAAGCAGACGCCCGCGGCCACGCCCACGAAGATGTTCTGGCTGACGTGGATGAGCGTCAGGGAGGTGACGTAGACGCCGGTGCCGAAGAACGAGGCCTGGCAGAACATCATCACCCCGCTGAAGCCCAGGCAGAGATCGAAGGCCACGGCGGCCAGGGCGAAGAGCACGATCTCCGTGGCCAGGGCGTTGTAGGGCAGCACCAGGGGCATCGCCACCAGGGCCAGGGCCACGCCCGCGAGCATGCAGGCCTCGGAACCGGACATCAAACCGAACGAATGTGTGGTTGACTTGCTGGTCATGATCAATCCCTTATTCCCATGAGTCCCCGCGGCCGGATGAGCAGGATGCCGGCCATGACCACGAAGACGATGATGACGGAGGCGCTGGGCAGGACCAGGGTGATGAGGCTCTGGCAGAGCCCCACGATGAGGCCGCCCACCACGGCGCCGAAGAAGCTCCCCATGCCGCCGATGACCACCACGGCGAAGCAGATGCCCAGGATCAGGTCGCCCATGAAGGGCTCCACCCCGCGCATGGGCGCGGCCAGCACCCCTCCCAGCCCGGCGATGGCCATGGCCAGCCCGAATATCAGGGTGAAGACCAGGGAGATGTTGATGCCCAGGCAGCTGACCATGTTGGCGTTCTCGGTGCCCGCGCGGACGATGGAGCCGTAGCGGGTCTTCTCGATGAGCAGCCACATGCCCACGGTGAGCACGATGACGAAGAGGAAGATGAACAGCCGGTAGCGCGGGAAGAACAGCGAGCCCATTTTGATCACGCCCATGAGCGCGTGGGGCATGGTGAAGCTCTTGCCCACCGGGCCGTAGCCCAGGATGATCAGCTCGCGGCCGATCATGGCCAGACCGAAGGTCATCAGGATCTGGAACAGGATATTCTCACCGTAGAGCTTTCGCAGGAGCAGGCGCTCCAGGATCATGCCTATGAGCGCCGTGCCCAGGGGCACGACCAGGAGCGCGCTCCAGAAGTCGCCCGTGAGCTGCACGTAGGAGTAGGCCAGATAGGCGCCCAGGGCGTAGAACAGCCCGTGGGAAAAATTGATGATGTCCATCATCCCCCAGACGATGGACAGGCCCATGGCCAGGAGCACGTAGATCATGCCCAGCACGAGGCCGTTGAAAATCTGCAGCACGATGAGGTTGGTCATATCCGTATCCCGTATGGGCGGCGCGGCCCGGGGCCGCGCCGCCGTTGATGGTTTGCTCAGCTCATCTTGCAGCCGTTGAGGCCGCTCGCCTGGAAGTTGACCGAGCTGCCGATGATGTCGGCGAAGTCCTCGGGTGTCTTCATGGCCGAGGGAGCCTTGCACTGCAGGGAGTAGTAAGGCTTCAGGCACTGGTGGTCGCTGCCGCGGTAGACTTCCTCGCCGGTGATGCCGACGTATTTGTGGTCCTCCAGGGCGGCGATGACCTTGGCCGGATCGTCGCTCCCGGCGCGCTTGACGGCGTCGAGGATGGTCATGGTGGAGGCGTAGCTCATGGCCGTGACGTAGGGCGGAACCTCGCCGTACTTGGCCTTGAAGGTCTCCACCAGGCGCTTGTTCTCGGGGGAATCGATCTTGTAGAAGTACTGCAGGCCCCAGATGACGCCTTCCAGGGTCTCGGCGCCGATGGCCTTCATCTGGGTGATGCCGGAGCCCCAGGCGCAGGCGATCTTGGAGACCTGCTTGAGGCCGAAGTTGGTGGCCTGCTTCAGGGCGTTGACGGTGTCGCCGCCGAAGTTCAGGAACAGCACGCAGTCGGCCTGGGCGGCCATGGCCTTGGTGATGTGCGAGCTGAAGTCGGCCTCGCCCAGGCTGTGGAAGGAGTTGCCCAAAAGCTTCAGGCCGCGCTCCTCCAGCACTTCCCTGGTGTTGCGCAGAAGGTCCTCACCGAACACGTACTTGGGCGTGATGGTGTAGAAGGTCTTGGCGTCGTATTCCTTGATCACGCGGGGAACGACCTCGCGGATGGCGCCCCAGGTGGGCACCTGCCAGCGGAAGGTGGACTTGTTGCAAGCCTCGCCGGTGATCTTGTCGCTGCCGCCGTGGCCGAAGAGCACGGCGCCCTTCTTCTTGGCATACTCGGCCACGGCCAGGATGGTGGAGCTGCTGGGGGCGATGGTCAGCAGGTTGCAGCCCTGGTTCTCCACGGCTTCCTGCGCCTTGCGCACGCCCTCGGCGGGATTGGGGGTGTCGCGCTCGATGAGCTCGATGGGACGTCCCAGCACGGAGCCGCCGAAGTTCTCGATGGCCAGCTGCATGCCCCGGGAGGTGTACATGCCGGACGAGGCGTAGGCCCCGGACATGGTGCAGCCCAGGAACAATTTCACGGGTTTGTCAGACGCATGGACCAGCCGGGGCATTCCCAGGCCGCCGACGGTCAGGCAGGCGGCCGTGGCCGCGGTGGACTTGATAAAGGTTCTGCGGTTCATCTTCTTGGACATTGTCATGGCCTCCGTAATGGTTGTCTCAAATTCCCGGTCCAGGTTCCGGCCTGAATGCGCGGGCGGTCACACGCCAAGATATCGTTCCTTCAGCTCGGGACGAGCCGTGAACTCCTCACAGGTGCCCTTGAACACCGCCAGCCCCTGCTGCAGGATGCAGTAGTGGTCCGTGACCACCAGGGTGGCGTTGACGTTCTGTTCCACCAGGATGATGGTCACGCCTTCCTTCTTGATGTGCTGGATGGTCTTGAGCAGGGTTTCGACGATGAGCGGGGCGAGGCCCTCGGTGGGCTCGTCCAGGAGCAGAAGCGCCGGGCCGGTCATCAGCGCGCGGGCGATGGCCAGCATCTGCTGCTCGCCGCCGGAGAGCATGTTGCCCATGTTCCTGCGGCGTTCGGCCAAGCGGGGGAACAGTTCGTAGATGCGCATGAGCGTCCACTCGGAGCCCTTGCGCTCGGCGATGAGCAGGTTCTCCTCCACGGACAGGGCCGAAAAGATCTGGCGTTCTTCGGGCACGTAGCCCAGGCCCAGGCGGGCGATCTGAAAGGGCTTCATGGCCGTGGTTTCCTGGTCCATGAAGGTGATGCGTCCCCGGGACGGGGGCACCAGGCCCATGATGCTGCGCAGGGTCGTGGTCTTGCCCGCTCCGTTGCGGCCCAGGAAGGTGAAGCACTCGCCCTTGTCCACGGCGAAGGACAGGCCCTGGATGATGTGGCTCTTGCCGTAGAAGGAATGGATGTCCTCGGCGCGCAAGAGGGGTTGGCTGGACGCTACCATGAGGTCTCTCCGAGATACGCCTTTTTCACGACGTCGTTGTTTTGGATTTCATCGGGCGTGCCCTTGGCGATGATCTTGCCCATCTGCAGCACGCTGATGGTGTCGGAAATGGACATGACCACGTTCATGTGATGCTCGATGAGCACGATGGTGTACTTTTCCGAGAGCTTGGCGATGAGGTCCACCATGCGCAGGGTGTCGTCGGGGCTCATGCCGCTGGTGGGCTCGTCCAACAGCAGCAGGTCCGGGTCCGTGCCGATGGCGATGGCCACGTCCAGGGAACGCTGGCTGCCGTAGGGAATGGTCCCGGCCAGCTCGTCGCGCAGCCTGATGATGCCCATGAATTCGAGGATGGCGTCGGCCCGGTCGTTGACCTCGGCGTTCCCGGCCGCGGGGCGGAACAGGCACTTGCCCAGGCCGCACTTGGCCTGCACGGCCAGGCGCACGTTCTCGGCCACGGTGAGCTCGGGGAAGATGCTGGTGACCTGGAAGGAACGTCCGATGCCCCGGGCGCAGCGCTCGTGCACCGTGAGCTTGGAAATGTCCTGGCCCTTGAAGAGGACCGAACCCGAGGTGGGCGGAAAGATGCCCGCCAGAAGGTTGAAGAGCGTGGTCTTGCCCGCCCCGTTGGGGCCGATGATGGAATGAATGGTCCCCTGGCGCACCTCCAGGTTCACCTCGTGGGTGGCCACAAGGGCGCCGAAGGATTTACAGAGCAGTTGGGTTTGCAGCACAGCGGGCTCCAGTTTCTGGACTTTTGTTCAAGTTACTTGAATCCCATTAGATGCCTAGATCATGCCAACTAAAATACCACATTAAATTTCGATTAGTTACAAATTCAATTCAAGCGAAGACGTCTTTCAGGGCCTAATTTCGCACCCAATTTTTAACAAAAATAGAAATTTTGACCTTTTCGTTTCCAAACCGATGCCGAGATTTCACTGGGTGAAGGAAAATGCGGGATGTGGCGGCCCCACTACAGGAAAGCAACTTGAATTTTTCTCAAGCACCCGGTACAGGCTTCAGACCACACATGGAGGACACGACTGTGAGCGAATTGGAAAGCAATCTGGGGGTGCGCATCCGGCACCGAAGGACCCTGATGAACATGCGGCTGGCGGATCTGGCCGCGGAGGTGGGCTGCTCAGAGAGCATGCTCTCCAAGATAGAACACGGAAAAGCCAACCCTTCCTTGAAGATGCTGCACCGCATCGCCAAGGCCCTGGACATCGCGGCGGGGGCCCTGTTCTACCAGAGCGACGAGGAGGACTGCCTGGCACGCAAGGGCACGCGGCCGCTGTTGAGCATCTCCACCCTGCGCTCGGGCACGGACATCGTGCTGGAGGCCCTCATTCCCCACGCGGCGGGCCGGCTCCTGGCCTCCAACATCCACATCGTCCAGCCCGGCGGGCACACCGACGGCGAATACACCCACGAGGGCGAGGACCTGGGCTACATCCTGGAAGGCCAGCTGGAGCTGCACCTGGACGACAAGGTCCATATTTTAAATGAGGGAGATTCCTTTTATTTCCAGTCGGATAAGAAGCACGGCTACCGCAATCCCGGGACCACGGTAGCCAAGGTCCTGTGGGTCAACACGCCACCTAGTTTCTAGTTTTTCGTTTTCGTATAAAAATACACAGCTGATATTTTCCCGAATTGTTAATTTAGCATTTTTTAGATCATGAGGCGGAATCCACCGCCCGGACGCCAAAAGGGGCCGCCAACGATGGCGGCCCTTTTTTGGGGCCCAAACTGAAATTCGGGGGGAACTATTCCGGCAGGGAGCCGGAGATGCGCAGGGCCTCGAAGAGCAGGATGCCCGCGCTGGTGGACATGTTCAGGCTGCGGATGCCGTCGCGCATGGGGATGCGCACGTGGTGGGGATGGGCGTCGAACAGGTCCTGGGGCAGGCCGCGCGTTTCAGGGCCGAGCACTAGGAGGTCGTCGGGCAGGAAGGGAAAGTCCTGGCAGGCGGTTTCGCGCCGCGCCCCGGCCAGGACCAGCCTGCGCCCCCCGGCATGGGCCAGCAGCGCATCCCAGTCCGCGTGCACCAGCACATCCAGATGCCGCCAGTAGTCCAGGCCCGCGCGGCGCAGGTACTTGTCCTCCAGGCTGAAGCCCAGGGGCTCCACCAGGTTCAGGCGAACCCCCATGGCCGCGCACAAGCGGGCCACGTTGCCCGTGTTGGGCGGGATCTCGGGTTCGAAAAGCACTACTTCCACGGTTTGCCTCCCTTGCGCGCCGGGTGCGGCAAGGGGATGTACAACGCCTCCCGGCCAGGGGCAAGGTCAACGGGCCAGGCCTCGCGCACCTTGGCCGGGTCGTGGGCCGCGCGCAGGCCGTCCAGGCGCGGGGCCCGGGCCCAGCCCGAGCCGTCGGCGTACAGGGTCAGCTCGAAGCCCATGCCCAGGTAGAAGGCGCTGCGCAGGGGGCTGTGCTGGCGAGCGAGGAGATGCAGGGCGCGCACCCGCGCCCCGCCGCAGCCCCGGCCCACGGCGCGGCGCACCAGGGCGCAGAGGATGTAGGTTCCGAGCCCCAGGCCGCGCAGCGCCTCGGGCAGCAGGAGTTCGCGGCTGAATCGCGCCCGGCGCGGGTCCGCGTCCAGGGCCAGGGCCTTGGCCCGCAGCCTTTCCCAGGCCGGGCCGCTCCAGCCCGGACCGCCCGGCGCGCTCACGGCCAGGGGCGTGATGCGCTGGGCCAGCAGCCCACCGGCAAGCTCCAGGCGATGCTCCAGGAGCACCAGCAACTCCCCGCTCCCCACGGCCACCACGCCCATCCGGTGCATGCGCCCTCCCCCGCCGCCCGACGCGGCGCCTGCCCCAGCCTACACCCCGGGGCGGGAAAAAGGCCAGCGCCCGGAACCGGGGACGGGCCCTCGGCCGGAAGCGCGGCCGCCCCTGACACGGCAATGCGATGATACAGAAAAGCGTCGTCCACCAGCATAGCGATAGTCTCATGATTATAGACGCATTCAAAACAATACTTCGCGGATCACCGCGCGAAAAACAGCGATCAGCGTTGATATACGAATGCAAAAGCCAAATGCGACGGACAAACATGCCCGGTTTTTCTCCCATCCTGTTTACCAACATCAAGATATCATGCTACAAGGCAGTACGTCGCACTTTCAAGCAAGGAGGGGACGAGATGTCCGAGGCGACTGTTTTGCAGACGATGATCGAGGAATTCAGGCAGGAGCTGCGGCAGGCCACCGAGCGCATCGTGGCTTCCAACGAAAAGGCGGCGGCCTCGAACCGGGCCCTGGCCCAGGCCATCAAGGAAGCCGGCGGCGGCGGTGAAGGGGCGCGTCCGGCCATGATGTCCGGCGGGCTCACCGACGGCATGGTCTTTTTCGGCCACATCAACCGCACCGAGTAGGGCGCTGGCCGGACACCCCGGGGACGGCGGCCGCCATGTGGGCGCCGTCCCGCAGACGCGACACCGCCAGAGGGGACCGCGGGGCTTGCCCCCGGGGGACGGATGTGCCATGGGAACGAACCCCAGGACATCGACCCCCGAGAAGACCATGATCTCAGGCCTGTTCGGACTCACCTACCATCTAGGCAACAAGGGCAATTCCTCCACGGCCGTGCTCAGGGACGGCCGGATTCGCGGAGGGGATTCCACCTATTTCTACGTGGGCACCTATGCGGAGGAAAGCGGATTCATTCGCGGCGAGGTCCTGGTTACCCACTGGATCGGCCCCATGGATCTCGTGTTCGGCCAGTTCCGCCAGATCCGTCTGATCCTGGCCCTTGAAATCCAGGGCCAGGGGCGGGCCTTCGCGGGGTACGCCCACCCGCCCCACGAACCGGCGCAGAAGATGTCCCTCAAAGGCGTCCTGCTGGCCGACGCGTAACCCCTTCCCGGCGCAGGGCCGCCCCCTGTTTCTTCGCTCCCGGTTTACCCGTTCTCCCGGCTGTGCCATACTGGAGGCAATCCCTTCACTGCAGCAGACAGGAGAAACAACCATGTCGGGACGGACCAGAGAGGATTTGCTGGACCGGGCGGGCCTTGACGAGAAGCCCCAAAATTACCAGCTGGCGTACATCATGGCCCTGGAATTCGCCAAGAACAGCACGGAAAAGCCGACCCCGGCCTTCATTTTCCAGGACACCCTCAAGATCCTGAACCTGGCCGACGCCAAGCCCGAGACCTTCGGCCCCCGGGACTAGAGGGCCGGACGCGGGCCGCAAAAAAAGAACCCCAGGCTAATTACCTGGGGTTCCGTGATTTCGGTGGTGGGCGATACTGGATTTGAACCAGTGACTTCCACCGTGTGAAGATGGCACTCTGACCAGCTGAGTTAATCGCCCACTTTCAAGGATGTGCTAGCACATCACCGCCCGGGATGGCAACGGCGCTGGCCCATCGGGGCCGGGGTCGCCGCCGCGTTTTCCTTGGCGCGGGAGGAGATAGCTACCAACCTTCCCCGCCGCTATCAAGCATTTTTTTCATCCTGCCGCATATTTCCCGCCCGACGCGGTTCGGGGGGCGTTTTCCGGGCCCCGGGGCCGGGCTTTGCTGCGCGACCGTTTTGGGATAACGTGCCTCCAGCGCCGCTCCCGGCGGCCCGGCAACATCGCCCAAACACTGCCAGGACAACATATATGACACTGCTCGTCACCGGCGGGTGCGGATTCATCGGCACCAATTTCATCTATCATATGCTCGGCGCGCGCCCGGACCTGCGCGTGGTCAACCTGGACAAGCTGACCTACGCGGGCAACCGGGCCAACCTCGCCCCCCTCGAAGAAAGCGGGGACGGGCGCTACGCGTTCGTGCGCGCGGACATCGCGGACCCCGAGGCCGTGCCCCGCATCCTCAAGGAATACGCCGTCACCGCGGTGGTCAACTTCGCGGCCGAGTCCCACGTGGACCGCTCCATCTCGGACCCCTCGCCCTTCGTGACCACCAACGTGCTGGGCGCGCAGAACATGATCCACGCGGCCATGGAGGCCGGCATCGAGCGCTACGTGCACGTCTCCACGGACGAGGTCTACGGTTCCCTCGGCCCCGGGGACCCGGCCTTCACGGAAGCCACGCCCCTGGCCCCCAACAGCCCCTATTCGGCGTCCAAGGCCTCGGCGGACCTCTTGGTGCGCTCCTATTGCAAGACCTACGGCTACCCCGCCGTGGTCACCCGCTGCTCCAACAACTACGGCCCCTGGCAGTTCCCGGAGAAGCTCATCCCCCTGATGTTCGGCCTGGCCCGCGCGGGCAAGCCCCTGCCCGTGTACGGCGACGGCGAGAACGTGCGCGACTGGATCCACGTCACGGACCATTGCCGCGGCGTGGAGCTGGCCCTGGCCAAGGGCCGCCCCGGGGCGGTGTACAACCTCGGGGGCAACGCGGAGCGGAGCAACCTGGAGGTGGTGCGCGCCATCCTGGCCGTGGCCGGAGCCGACGAGGGGCTCATCAGCTTCGTCAAGGACCGCCCGGGCCACGACCGGCGCTACGCCATGGACTATTCCCTGGCCGCCCGCGAGCTGGGCTTCGCCCCGGCCTACGAATTCGAGGCCGGGCTGGCCGAGACCCTGGCCTGGTACGAGGCCAACAGCGCCTGGACCGCGTCCATCCAGAGCGGCGAGTACCGCTCCTTCATGGACGCCTGGTACGGGGAGCGCCAGTGACCCCGCACCGCGCCCTGGTGCTCGGCGGGGAGACGGGGCTCTTGGGCCGCTCCCTGACGGCCCTTTTGGAGAAGCAGGGCTGGGAGGCCTCGGCCACGCCCCGCCCCGGCCCCAAGGCCTGGGACTACGAGGCCCTGGGCGCGTTCCTGGACCACTACCAGCCCGACGTGATCTTCAACACCTGGGCCTACACCCAGGTGGACAAGGCCGAGGACGAGCCCGCCGAGGCCCGGCGCGTCAACGCCGCCCTGCCCGAGGCCCTGGGCCGCGCGGCTCTCGGCCGCGACATCACCCTGGTGCATTTTTCCACGGATTTCGTGTTCGGCGGCCCGTCGGAGACGCCGCGCACCGAAGAGGACGACCCCTGCCCCGAAAGCGTGTACGGCCGAACCAAGCTGGAGGGCGAGATGGCCCTGCTGTCCCTGGGCATGCCCTCGCTCCTGGTGCTGCGCACGGCCTGGCTCTTCGGGCCGGGCAAGGGCAACTTCGTGCGCACCATGCTCAACCTCGCGGCCGAGCGCGAGAGCATCAACGTGGTCCACGACCAGGTGGGCTCGCCCACCTACACGCCGGACCTGGCCGAGTACACCCTGGCCCTGGTCAACGCCGAGGCCACGGGCCTCTACCACGTGGCCAACGCGGGCAGCGCCTCCTGGTGCGAGCTGGCCAGCGAGGCCCTGCGCTGCATGGACACCACCTGCGCGGTGCACGCCATCACCTCGGCCGAATATCCCCAGAAGGCCAAGCGCCCGGCCTACTCCGTGCTGGACACGGCCAAATTCACCAGAGCCACGGGCATCACCCCCCGGCCCTGGGTCCAGGCCGTGCGCGACTACGTGTACCGAGAGACCTCGCTGGGCGATGGCTGAGCGCCCGGGCGTTGACACCCCCCCGAGCCGTGATTAGTCAGCAGCGTAAGGCAGAACAGGACGGGTCCGCATGCAGTTGACCAACAGGGAACACGCCGTGCTGGCGACCATCGTCGAGCACTTCATCCGCGACGCGAAGCCCGTGGGCTCTCGCACCGTGGCCCGCGACAGCGGCCTGTCCCTGTCCCCGGCTAGCATGCGCACGGTCATGGCCGACCTCACGGACAAGGGCTTCCTGGAGCAGCCCCACACCTCGGCCGGCCGCGCGCCCACCCCCCGGGCCTTCCGCTGGTATCTTTCCGCCGTGCTCGCGCCCCAGGACCTGGACGGCGAGGCGAGGCGCACCATCCAGGACTCCCTGGACCTGGCCGGGCTGGACATGCCCGAAATGCTGCGCCGGGCCTCCCACGCCCTGTCCTCCTGCGTGCGCCAGGTGGGCATGGCCCTGGCCCCGGGCGGCTTCGACGTGCGCTGGCGGAGCATCGACTTCGTGTCCGTGCGCTCGGACCTGGTCATGGCCGTGCTGGTGCTGGACGGCGGCGTGGTGCAGAACCGCATGCTGCCCGTGCAGGAGGAGCTTTCCAGGGACGAGCTGGTGCGCTTCGGCAACTACCTGAACCACCATTTCGCGGGCATGACCCTGTCCGAGGCGCGCACGCGCATCCTGCGCGAGCTGGACGGCGCGGGCAGGCGCATGGACCGCCTCTATCACCGGGCCCTGACCCTGGCCAACGCCACCTTCGACGCCGAGGACGGCCGCGACCTGTTCGTGGGCGGGGCCTCGCGCCTCCTGGACCAGCCCGAGTTCACCGACGCCGAAACCGTGCGCGAGCTCCTGGACCTGTTCGACGAGCGCTCCCGGCTCCTGGAGCTGTTGGACCGCACCATCGAGGCCGGGGAGATGCGCATCACCTTCTCCACCGAGGCCGAGGCCTCCGGGGAGGACGCCCGCCGCGAATACAGCCTGATCTCCTCGCCCTACGGCGGCCAGGGCGGCCCGCGCGGGGTGGTGGGCGTCATCGGCCCCCTGCGCATGGACTACGCCCGCATCGTCCCGGCGGTTGACTTCACCGCCAGGGTGCTTACCGATTTGATCCGCAATCGACACTGATCCGCCAGGAGAACATAATGAGCGAAGAGAACAAGCCCACCGAGGCCCAGGAAACAGCCGCGCCCGCCAAGGTCGAAGCTCCCTACGAGCCCAGCGACGGGGAACTGAAGACCCTGTGCCGCCAACGCATCTGCCCGGGCTGCGACATCGGGGCGGAGGCCGAGGACGTGCGCCTGCGCGCCCTGGCCGAGCTGGACAACACCAGAAAACGCCTGGAAAAGGAAAAGCAGGAGTTCCGCAAGTTCGCCTGCGAGAACGTCCTGGGACAGCTGCTCCCGGTGCTGGACAACCTGGACCTGGCCCTCAAGCACTCCCCCCAGGAAGACGGCTGCAAGAATTTCGTGCTCGGCGTGGACATGACGCGCAAGGCGTTCCTGGACGTGCTCTCGGCCAACGGCATGGTGCCCGTGGGCGAGGCCAACGAGGCCTTCACCCCCGAGCGCCACGAGGCCGTGGGCCAGGACGAGCGCGAGGACCTGGACGAGGGGACCGTGACCCAGGTCATGCAACGCGGCTACCTCCTGAACGGCCGTCTGCTGCGGCCGGCCAAGGTCATGGTCTCCAAGAAGCCGGAATAGCCTCCTTCCCGGCCGAACTTCAGGGCGCGTCCGCCATGCGGGCGCGCCCTTTGTCTTGCCCGACCGTTCCGCCCCCCCCCGAGGCGGGCCCGGGCGCAGCGTCGCGAGGCCTATTGACAAAGTTTACAATCTAGGTTTATGTCGTAAACAACGTAAACAATGACTCCGCCGGAGCACGCCGATGCCGCCCCATGCCGACACCGCCCAGCGCGACCCGCTGCTGGAAAAGGCCCTGGACCAGTTCGCCCTGTACGGGTACCGCAAGACCTCCCTGGACGCCGTGGCCGAAGCGGCCGGGGTCTCGCGCCAGACCCTGTACAAGCGCTACGGGTCCAAGGAAAACCTTTTCCGCGAGGCCATGGCGGACCATTTCGAGGCCACGGCCCGCGCCGCGCGTCTGGCCCTGGACGACGCGTCCGCGCCTCTGGCCGAACGCCTGCTGGCGGCCTTCGACGCCTCGGCCGGCCAGTTCATCGACACGATGAAGGCCTCGCCGCACTTCGTGGAAATCCTCGACGCCACGCACACCCTGGTGGGCGACCTCTGCGCGGCCAGCCACTTGCGATTCATGCAAATGCTGGCCAACGCCGTGGCCGGATGCCCGGCCGTGCGCGCGGGCGGGCACGCGCCCATGGACGTGGCCCGCACCCTGTACCACGCCCACAAGGGCATCTTCTTCCTGTGCGACGGCCACGCCGGGTATCTCGAAGACCTGCGCCTGGCCATCGCCATCATCTGCCCCGGCACGGCGCCATAGGCCGCCATGTCGCGCCGCGCCAAGCTGATCCTGGCCGCAACGGCGGTCTGCATACCCATCGGAGCGATCCTCATGACCGGTTGCGCCATCATGGGCACCAGCCCCCAGGGCGAGGACCTGGCCCGCATGCGCCGATCCCCGCACTACGACACGGAAAACGGATTCGAGAACCGCCGCCCGGGCCTCCTGGCAACGATGCGCAAGCGCAGCCCCTGGAAGGCGCTGCCCGAAATCATCTTCCGGCGCGGGACCCTGAGGCCCGAGGGCCCGCTGCCCGAGGCGGGCGCGGACCTTTCCGCGCTCGACAGGCCCTCGGAGGATATCCGCCTCGTCTGGTTCGGGCACTCCTCGTTCCTGGTGCAGGTGGCCGGGATCAACGTCCTCGTGGACCCGGTGTTCTCGGCCGCGGCCTCGCCCCTGGAATTCCTGGCGCCCCGCTTCCAGGCTCCCCCGGCCGGCCTGGACGAGTTGCCGCGCATCGACGTGATCTGCATCTCCCACGACCACTACGACCACTTGGACATGCAGACCGTGCGCCACTTCCGTGACACCGATACGCTGTTCGTGACGCCGCTGGGCGTGGGCTCGCACCTCGCGGGCTGGGGCATCGCCCCCCAACGCGTCACCGAACTGGACTGGTGGCAGTCGGCCCGGGTGCGCGGCCTGGAATTCACGGCCGCGCCCGCGCAGCACTTCTCGGGCCGGGGCCTGTTCCAGGGCAACCGGACCCTGTGGGCCTCGTGGGCCATCCGGGGCGGCGGCAAAAGCGTCTTCTACAGCGGCGATTCGGGCTATGACACGCATTTCAAGGAAATCGGCGAACGCCTGGGGCCCTTTGACATCGCCTTCATGGAAAACGGGCAGTACGACGAACTCTGGGAAGAGGTGCACATGCTGCCCGAGCAGACCATCCGAGCCTTTGCCGACGTACGCGCCCGGCGGCTGATGCCCGTGCACTGGGGCATGTTCATTCTCTCGCGCCACACCTGGCGCGCCCCGGCCGAGTCCATCGCCGCCCTGGCCGACCAGCGGGGCATCGACCTCGTGACGCCCAGGCTGGGCGAACTGATCACCCTGGACGACGACCTGCGCACGACCCGCTGGTGGGAAACCGGCGCGTCCTTGGCGGACGGCCCCGCCCCCCCCGGTCCCCTCGGCCCGGAGGCCCCGGCCCGCAACTGATTCCTCCTCCCCCCCGGCGGGCCGAGCCCCCCCCTTGGCCCGCGACAAACGCGCCCCGCAAGGGGCGCGTTCCTTTTCCGACATCCTCCTCCCCCCCCCCTGGAAGCCGCCCGGGGCCGGGGGCCGAGGTGAAGTTTTTTTCACACTCCCCCTTTACACCCGCGCCAACGGACTTAAATTTTCCCCATCCTGCGCCGGGCTGGACCGCAACGGCGCGGATTACAACAAACTCTGATCGCATCATGCATTTGTTCCATACGGAGGAGAACAATGGGTAAAATCATCGGAATCGACCTCGGGACCACCAACTCCTGTGTCTACGTCATGGAGGGCAAGGACCCGAAGTGCATCACCAACCCCGAGGGCGGGCGCACCACACCGTCCATCGTGGCCTTCACGGACAAGGAACGCCTGGTGGGCGAAATGGCCAAGCGCCAGGCCGTGACCAACCCCGAGAAGACCGTCTTCGCCATCAAGCGTCTCATGGGCCGCCAGCACGCGGACCCGGAGATCAAGAAGTGGACCGACTCCTGCCCCTACACCATCGCGGCCAACACCAACGCCGACGCCTGCGTGGAGATTGACGGCAAGAAGTACAGCCCGGCCGAAGTCTCGGCCATGATCCTGGCCAAGCTGAAGAGCGACGCCGAGGCCTACCTGGGCGAGAAGGTCAGCGAGGCCGTCATCACCGTGCCCGCGTACTTCAACGACTCCCAGCGCCAGGCCACCAAGGACGCCGGCCGCATCGCGGGCCTGGACGTCAAGCGCATCATCAACGAGCCCACGGCCGCCTCCCTGGCCTACGGCTTCGACAAGAAGGCCAACGAGAAGATCGCCGTGTTCGACCTGGGCGGCGGCACCTTCGACATCTCCATCCTCGAGGTGGGAGACAACGTAGTGGAAGTGCGCGCCACCAACGGCGACACCTTCCTGGGCGGCGAGGACTTCGACCACCGCGTCATCGACTACCTGGTGGACGAGTTCAAGCGCGAGAACGGCATCGACCTGGCCGCGGACCGCATGGCCCTGCAGCGCCTCAAGGAAGCCGCCGAGAAGGCCAAGAAGGAGCTGTCCACGGCCCAGGAGACCGAGGTCAACCTGCCCTTCATCACCGCGGACCAGTCCGGACCCAAGCACATGCTCATCAAGATCTCCCGCGGCAAGCTGGAGAAGCTGGTGGAGGACCTCGTGGCCCGCACCGAAGGCCCCTGCCGGAAGGCCCTGGCCGACGCCGGGCTGTCCGCCTCGGACATCGACGAGGTGGTCCTCGTGGGCGGCATGACCCGCATGCCCCTGGTGCAGCAGAAGGTGGCCGCCATCTTCGGCAAGGAGCCCAACCGCAGCGTGAACCCCGACGAGGTGGTGGCCATGGGCGCCGCCATCCAGGGCGGCATCCTGGCCGGCGACGTGAAGGACGTGCTGCTTCTGGACGTGACCCCTCTGTCCCTGGGCATCGAGACCCTGGGCGGCGTGTTCACCAAGCTCATCGACCGCAACACGACCATCCCCACCAAGAAGAGCCAGGTCTTCACCACGGCGGCGGACAACCAGCCCAGCGTGTCCATCCACGTGCTCCAGGGCGAGCGCCCCATGTCCTCGGACAACATGACGCTCGGCCGCTTCGAGCTCACGGGCCTGCCCCCGGCGCCGCGCGGCGTGCCCCAGGTGGAGGTGGCCTTCGACATCGACGCCAACGGCATCGTCAACGTGTCCGCCAAGGACATGGGCACCGGCAAGGAGCAGTCCATCCGCATCACCGCCTCCTCCGGCCTGGCCGAGGAGGAGATCGAGCGCCTGGTCAAGGAAGCCGAGTCCCACGCCGAGGAGGACAAGGCCAAGCAGAAGCTCATCGAGGTGCGCAACCAGGCCGACACCCTGATCTACACCTCGGAGAAATCCCTGCGCGACCTGGGCGACAAGGTGGACGCCGCCGTGAAGGCGGACATCGAATCCAAGGTCGAGGCCCTGAAGAAGGCCATGGAGGGCGACGACGCCCAGGCCATCGAGACCGCCACCCAGGAACTGGCCCAGGCCTCCCACAAGCTCGCCGAGCAGCTCTACCAGCAGCAAAGCGAGGCCCATGGCGGCCCGGACGCCGGAGCCTCCGGCGCGGCCGGTCCCGCGGGTGGCAACGACGAGGACGTGGTGGACGCGGACTACAAGGAAGTCTAACCCGTGCCCGGGGAGAGCGGGCTTGCCTTCCCTCCCGAACATGGATAGCTTTGCCTGTCCGCGCATTGCGCGGACAGGCTTTTTCTTTACCCGAACCCCGGCAGCCGCCATACGGCCATGAAATCCATACGCACCACCCCCGCTTCCCCGTCGCCCAGGACCCTGCGCGCCCTGGCCCTGGCCGTCCTGATCCTGGCCCTGGTCCTTGGGGCCGGCTGCGCCAAGCGGCTCGTGCCCACCACCCCCGCGCCCGGCGAGGGCAGGCCCGCCATAGTCGGCACCGCCCAACAGGCCGAACAGGCCTGGGAGGCGGGCGACCACGAGGCCAGCGAGGTCCTGAACCGCCGCCTGCTGGACAGGGGCGGGCTCACGGCGGCCGAGCGGGCCGAGGCCTGGGAACGCCTGGCCGTGTCCGCCCTGCAGAACGGCCACGGCCACGTGGCCCTGGAGGCCCTGCGCCACCTGGCGGAGCTGCGCCCGTCCGCGCCCCAGACCTGGCAGTGGAACGACGTCTACCTTCGCGCCCTCATCTCCATCCACCGGCCCGACGCGGCCCGCAGGCACATGGATTCGCTCTTGCGCGACAAGACGCGCCCCTGGGACCTGCGCTTCCGCGCCGGACTGTCCCTGGCCCGCGACCAGTGGAACGAGCGGAGCTACGAGCAGTCCATGCAGACCCTGGCGCGCCTGTACCAGGCCTCCCCGGCCCCGGCTCCCGTGTCGCGCGGGCGGCTGGAGCGGGCCTTCCTGGAAGAGTTCAAGCTCGTGGACGAGGCCACCCTCACGGCCCTGGCCTCTGTGGTGCCGCCCGAGGCCCAGTGGACCTTCCCCTACACCATCGTGCGCCTGGAGCAGGCCCGTCGCTACGCCGCCATGGAGGCCACGCGGCCCCAGGCCTGGCAGCTCCTGAACAATCTTTCGCGCCTGGGCGAATTCGCGGACCAGCAGATGGTGGCCGAGGTGGCCGCCCCCCTGAAGCAGGCCTACGGCCCGCCCACGGGCGGCCTGGTCCTGGCCCTGCCGCTCTCCGGCCCCTATTCCGAGATCGGCTGGAAGGTCCTGCGCGGTGCCGGGGCGGCCCAGTGGCAGGCCCTGACCCAGGGCGCGCAGACCCGCATCCGGGTCCTGAACACCGAGGCCCCGGACTGGCTGGACCGCCTGGCGGACCTGCCCGAGGGCTTCACCGTGCTCGGCGGCCCCCTGCGCCTGGACCGCTTCGAACAGCTGGTGCAGCGCGGCCAGACCGGCAAGCACCCCTGCTTCGCCTTCCTGCCCCGGCTCACCGGGGCCGTGGAGGGCATGGACGCTTGGCGTTTCTTCCCGGGGTCCCATGACGAGGCCCGGGCCCTGGTGGGCCTGGCCATGGATCGCATGGGCGTCTCGCAGTTCGGCGTGCTGCACCCGGCCGAACCCTACGGCGAACGCTTCAGCGAGGTCTTCCGCTCCGAGGTGGAGGACCGCCTGGGCTCGGTGAACGCCACGGGCAGCTATCCCCCGGACGCTCCCACCAAATGGGCCAAAAGCGTGGCGCCCTTCCTGGGCGTGGACCTCGCGGTCCCCGAAGAGGAGCGCGAGCCGGTGGAGCCGCCCTTCCAGGCCGTGTTCATCCCGGACAGCTGGTCCCAGGCCAAGATCCTGGTGCCGCAGCTCTTTTTCTACGACGAGGACCGGCTCCTGGTGCTGGGCCCGTCCCTCTGGAACCAGGGCCTGGCCCGCGACGACAACGTGGAGGCCCACTACTTCCGCACCACGGCCTTCCCTGGGGCCTGGTGGGCCGACAACCCCGCCCCCGGCACCGCCGCCCTGCGCCAGGCCCTGGAGCAGGACGGCCTGGGCGAGCCCGATTTCTGGGTGGCGCTGGGCTTCGACTTCGTGCACTTCGCCGGGCTCATGCCGCCCCTGCCCGCGGCCTGGAGCGCGGACAGCGTGAACACGGCCCTGGCCTCGGCCCAGGGCATGGACTGGAGCATGGCCCCCCTGTCCTGGAACGACGCGGGCCGCGCGCGGCAGGAACTGTTCCTGTTCCGCCCCACGGCCAAGGGCCGGGTGGTGCTGGACGAGGACCTGCTCGCCAAGCGCCTCGCGCGCGTGCGCGAGAACCACGCCGAGCGCGTGCAGATGCAAAAGGACAAGCGCGAGCTGGAGGAACTCCTGAAGCTCCAGGAGGCCGACCCCACCAACGAGAACATCAACATGCGCCTGCAGCTGCTCAAGGAGAGCATCGAGGAGCGCAAGCAGGAACGGCCGTAGCCGTCACGAGAGGAAGCATCATGGCCATCACGCGCGACGACGTCGTGGGCATCGCCAAGCTGGCGCGCCTGGACCTGCCCGAGGACAGGATCGAGGCCTTCGCCGGGCAGTTCAACGACATCCTGGGCTACATGGACCAGTTGGGCCAGGCGGACACCGGGGGCGTGGAGCCCCTGTACTCCCCCGTGGAGCACGTGTCCCGCATGCGCGCCGACGAGGTCCGGGACGAGTTCGCCCGCGAGGACGTCCTGTCCAACGCCCCGGAGACCGACGGCAGCCACTTCATAGTCCCCAAAATCGTTTAATCGCACGGCGACACCACCATGCCCGAAATATACGAACAATCCTTGCTGGAAATCCGCGACGCCCTGGCCCGTGGCGAAGTCACTGCCGAGGCGGCCACGGCCTCGTGCCTGGCGCGCATCAAGGCCACGGAACCGTCCCTGCGCGCCCTGCTCTGCGTGCGCGAAGAAGAGGCCCTGGCCGAGGCCCGGGCCCTGGACGCCGCCGGGCCGGACCCCGCCAAGCCCCTCTGGGGCGTGCCCCTGGGGGTCAAGGACGTGCTCTGCACCAAAGGCACGCCCACCACGTGCGGCTCGCGCATCCTGGAAAATTTCAAGCCCTTCTATGACGCCACGGCCGTGGCCAAGCTGCGCGAGGCCGGGGCCGTGATCCTGGCCAAGGCCAACATGGACGAGTTCGCCATGGGCTCGTCCACGGAGAACTCGGCCTTCCAGACCACGGCCAACCCCTGGGACCTCGCCAAGGTGCCCGGCGGGTCCAGCGGCGGGTCCGCCGCGGGCGTGGCCGCGCGCCAGTTCTTCGGGGCGCTGGGCACGGACACGGGCGGCTCCATCCGCCAGCCCTCGTCCTTCTGCGGCTGCGTGGGCCTGAAGCCCACCTACGGACGGGTCTCGCGCTTCGGCTGCGTGGCCTACGGCTCCAGCCTGGACCAGATCGGCCCCATGGCCCGCACCGTGGGCGACGTGGCCGCCCTGCTCTCGGCCATCGCCGGATTCGACGAGCGCGACTCCACCAGCGTGGACGCGCCCGTGCCCGACTACCTGGCCGCAGCCAAAGGCCTGGATATTGCGGGCCTGCGCATCGGCCTGCCCAAGGAATACTGGGGCCCGGGCCTGGCCCCGGAGGTGGAGGCCGCGTGCCGCGCCGCCGTGGACAAGGCCGCTGAACTCGGGGCCGAGATCGTGCCCGTGGACCTGCCGCACACGGACTACGCCGTGGCGGCCTACTACATCGTGGCCATGGCCGAGGCCAGCTCCAACCTGGCGCGCTTCGACGGGGTGCGCTACGGCCGGCGCGACAAGGATGCCAAGGAACTCATCGAGATGTACACGGCCTCGCGCTCCAAGGGCTTCGGCGAGGAGGTGCAGCGGCGCATCATGCTCGGCACCTACGTGCTCTCGGCGGGCTACTACGACGCCTACTACCGCAAGGCCGCCCAGGTGCGCCGCCTGATCCGCGACGACTTCCAGAAGGCCTTCGAGTCCTGCGACGTCATCGCGGGCCCGGCCTCGCCCGTGACGGCCTGGGGCCTGGACGAGAAGACCGGCGACCCGCTGCAGATGTACCTCATGGACATCTTCACCATCAGCCTGAACCTGGCGGGCCTGCCGGGCATGAGCCTGCCCGTGGGCCTGGGCGCGGACTCCAGGATGCCCGTGGGCCTGCAGCTGTTGGGACCGGCCTTCGGCGAGGAGCGCCTGCTGGGCGCGGCCGCGACCCTGGAAAAGGCCCTGGGCCCGCTGCCCGAACCCATGGGCATATAGCTCCAACCCCGCCCGCCCCGGACACCGGTTTTTGGGGCAGAGGGAGGGGGCGCGGGGGAGGGAGGAACCCCTTTTCACCGTCAGGAAAAGGGGTTCCTCCCTCCCCCGCATTCCCCGGGAAGACCCGATGCAAGCACCCATCGCCATCGCCGTGAGCGGCGGCGCGGACAGCCTGTACGCCACGGCCCTGCTCGTGGAGTCCGGGCGCGACGTGCTGGCCGTGCACGCCCACTTCCTGCCGCCCCGCCCGGCCTCGTCGCGCGCAGCCGGGGAACTGGGCCGGGCCGTGGAGGCGCTGGGCGCGCGCTTCGCCGTGGTGGACCTGTCCCGGGAATTCGAGGAGCTGGTGGTGGCGCCCTTCGCCCGGGCCTACGCCCGGAGCCTGACCCCCAACCCCTGCGCCGCGTGCAACCCGGCCATGAAGTTCGGCCTGCTGCGTGAGCGCGCCCGCGACCTGGGGGCCGAAGCCTTCGCCACGGGCCACTACGCCCGGGTGGAGCAGGGGCCGAACGGGCCGCGCCTCATGCGCGGGGCCGACCCGGCCAAGGACCAGAGCTATTTCCTGTCCCTGGTGCCGCGCAGGAGCCTTCAAGGCGTGGAACTGCCCCTGGGCGGCCTGACCAAGGAGGCGGTGCTGGCCGAACTCAAGCGGCGCGGCCTGCGCCCGCCCCTGCCCAAGGAAAGCCAGGAAATCTGCTTCGTGCCCGGCGACGACTACCGCGCCTTTCTCCAGGCCCGGGGCGAGGCCCTGCCCGGGCCCGGGCCCATCGTGCTGGCGGGCGGCGGGCAGGTGGGCGAGCACCAGGGCCTGTGGCGGCACACCGAGGGCCAGCGCCGGGGCCTGGGCGTGGCCTGGAGCGAGCCCCTGTACGTGGTGGGCAAGGACCTGGCGGCCAACGCCCTGCTGGTGGGCCCGCGCGAGGCGGCCCTGGCCCGGGGCTGCGCGGTGCGCGACGTGAACACGCTCCTGCCGCCGGACCAGTGGCCGGACACGGTGCTGGCGCGCACGCGCTATCGCCAGGAGAGCTTTGCCGTGAAGGCCGAAATGCGCGACACCGCCCTCGCGCTGCATTTTTTCGAACCCCGCACCCTGCCCGCGCCGGGCCAGGTGGCCGCGTTGTACGATACCGACGGCCGGGTCCTGGCGGGCGGGATAATCGCCGAACAATGAGCAATCCCTTGAAATTCCACATCCATACCCTGGGCTGCAAGATCAACCAGTACGAGAGCCAGTCCCTGCGCGAGGCCTGGGCCGCGCGCGGCCTGGAGGAGGCCCCCTCCCCGCAGGAGGCGGACCTGCTGGTGGTCAACTCCTGCGCCGTGACCAACCGGGCCGTGGCCGATCTGCGGCGCACCACCCGGCGCATGCTGCGCGAGAACCCCGGGGCCAGGCTGGTCATCACGGGCTGCGCGGCCCAGGTCCTGTCCGAGGAGCTGGCCAGGGACTTCCCCGACGCCCTGCTGGTGCCCCAGGAGGCCAAGGACGCCCTGCTGGACCCGGCGGCTCTTGACGCCCCGGCCTGCTCCGGTTCCGGCGGCCCCGGCGGGCCGCGCTTCCAGGGCTTCAGCATCTCGGGCTCCAGCCGCGCCCGGGGCGTGGTCAAGGTCCAGGACGGCTGCTCCCACCGCTGCACCTACTGCATCGTGCCCGACACCCGGGGCCCGGCCGTGAGCCGCCCGGTCGGGGACGCCCTGGCCGAGGTGCGCCGCCTGTTCGCGTCGGGCTGGCGGGAGGTGACCCTCTCGGGCATCAACCTGCGCCAGTTCGGCGGGGACCTCGACCCGGCCATGGATTTCTGGGACCTGGTGGCGCGCCTGGAAGCGGAGCTGGCTCCGGAATGGGCCGGGCGGGCGCGGCTGCGCCTGAGCTCCCTGGACCCCGGCCAGCTGGACGACAAGGCCCTCGACGTCCTGGCGACCTCGCGCCTAGTCTGCCCGCACCTGCACATCTCCGTGCAAAGCCTGGCCCCGGCCGTGTTGCGGCGCATGGGGCGGGGCCACTACGCCCCGGAGGACATCCTGGCCTGGGTGGACAGGCTCGGGGGAGTCTGGCCCGTTTTCGGCCTGGGTGCGGACCTGCTGGTCGGTTTTCCCGGGGAAACGGACGAACACTTCGAGCAGACGCTGCAAAACTGCGAAAAACTGCCCCTTTCCTACGCGCATGTTTTCCCGTATTCTTGCAGACCCGGAACCCCGGCCGCGGCCTGGCCAGACCAGGTGCCAGCGGCGGTGAGCCGGGAGCGCGCGGCCCGGCTGCGCGGCCTGGTGGGAGACAAGAAGGCCGCGTTCCTCTCGGGCCTGGCCTCGTTGCCGGAGTTGACCATGGTCCCCGAGGGCAAGAACTCGGGACGGGGAGTCAGCGAATTCTATGCGGAATGCCGCCTTGCCAAGCCCGCGCGCGTGGCGCCGGGCAGCTTGGTGCGCGTGCGGCCCGTGAGCGCGGGCCCCGACTTCATAACCGTGACGCCCGCGAACGACGCGGCCACAGGAAACAACGAATGATCAAGAGCATGACCGGCTTCGGCCGATTTCTCCTTCAGGACAAGGACTGGTCCCAGGAATGGGAGATCCGCAGCGTCAACGGCCGCCATCTGGACGTGAAATGGCGGCTGCCCGCCAACGTGCGCTGCCTGGAGACGAATTTCGAGCGCCAGGTGCGCAACCACGCCTCCCGGGGCCGGGTGAACATCAACCTCAATCTGCAGGTCACGCGCGCGGACATCCTGGGCGTGCATCTGAACCAGCCCATGGCCGAGGCCATGCTGACGCAGATGGAGCGCTTCGCCTCGCGCATGGAATACCCCTTCAAGCCCGACTTCTCGCGGCTCATGGGCATGTCCTTCCTCTGGGAGGACCAGGGCGGCGAGCCCGATCCCGAGTTGGTGGAGAGCTTGGCCGCCGGGCTGGAGGAGGCCCTCAGGGACTGGGACGAGTCCCGCTCCGTGGAGGGCCAGGCCACACGCAAGGACCTCTCGCGCCGCCTGATCAGCCTGGAGGAATGGCTGGCCCAGCTCAAGGAACGCGCCCCGCAGATCAAGGAGGAACGTTTCGCCACGGTGGAGGCCCGCATCCAGCAGGTGCTGGACCGCTACTCCATCGACCTGGACCAGGAGCGGCTGCTGCAGGAGGTGGCCGTGCTCTCGGACAAGCTGGACGTGTCCGAGGAGCTGTCGCGGCTCTCCGCGCATCTGGAGGGCATCGGCAAGATCCTGGAGAACGGGGCCGACGCGGGCAAGCGCCTGGACTTCATGCTCCAGGAATGCTTCCGCGAGATCAACACCTGCGGCAACAAGGCCCAGGACACCCAGGTCTCGCGCATCGTGGTGGACTTCAAGACCGAACTGGAAAAGTGCCGCGAACAGGTGCAGAACGTCGAATAGCAACAGCACGACAAGGAATTTTTCATGTCCAAGTCAGGGCTTCTGAACATCGGCTTCGGCAATTTCGTGGTTTCGGACCGCGTCATCGCCATCGTCAACCCCTCGTCCTCGCCCATGCGCAGGCTGCGCGAGGACGCGCGCCAGGGCGGGCGGCTCATAGACGCCACCCAGGGCCGCAAGACCCGCTCCATCATCGTCTCGGACTCCAACCACGTGATCCTCTCGGCCATCCAGGCCGAGACCATCGGCCAACGCTACAGCTCCGAGGAAGACGATGACTGAGCGCACCGGGCTGATGCTGATCATCTGCGCGCCCTCGGGCACGGGCAAGAGCACCCTCGTTGCAAGGCTGCGCAACGAATTCCAGCGCCTGGCCTTTTCCGTGTCCTGCACCACCCGCGCCCCGCGCCCGGGGGAACGGGACGGGGTGCACTACCATTTCCTGACCCGCGAGGAGTTCATGCGCCGCAAGGACGACGGCTTCTTCGCGGAATGGGCCGAGGTCCACGGCAACTTCTACGGCACGCCCAAGCCGGGGCTCACGGAGATGCTGCGCGAGGGCCGCGACGTGCTCTTCGACATCGACGTGCAGGGCGCGGCGCAGCTGCGCGAGTCCATGCCCGGCCAGGGCTGCCACGTATTCCTGTTCCCGCCGTCGCTGGCGGCCCTGCGTGAGCGCCTCCTGGGCCGGAACAGCGACGCGGACGTCGTCGTCCGCCGCCGCCTGGACAACGCGCCCGGCGAGATAGCGCGGGCCGTCGAATTCGACTTCTGGATCGTCAACGACGACCTGGACGCGGCCTACGACGCCCTGCGCGCCGCCTACCTGGCCGAAGGGCTGAAACCCGCCTACCGCCCGGGCCTGCCCCAGGAAGTGCTGGACGGCGTGGGAGGAGGCGACTGATGGCCGAGTTGGTTGTCGCCCTGGACTTCCCCACCCGGGGCGAGGCCCTGGACATGGCCCGCCGCCTGGCCGGGACCGTGCCCTGGGTCAAGGTGGGCCTGGAGCTGTACACGGCCGAGGGCCCGTCCATGGTGGCGGAGCTGAAGTCCATGGGCTTCAAGGTCTTCGTGGACCTCAAGTTTCTCGACATTCCCAACACCGTGCGCGGCGCGGTGAAGAGCGCCATGGCCGCCGGGGCGGACATGCTCAACGTGCACGCCACGGGCGGGCGGCGCATGCTGGAGGCCGCGCGCCAGGGCCTCGACGAGGCCGCCAAGGCCACGGGATCGCGCCCCCTGCTGCTGGGGGTCACGGTGCTGACCAGCATGGACGAGTCGGACCTGGCCCTGGCCCCGGGGCAGAGCGTGGCGGACCTGGCTCTGGGCCTGGCGCGCGCCTGCCGCGACGCGGGCCTGCACGGTGTGGTCTGCTCCGGGCACGAGGCCGCGGCCATCAAGGCCGCCTGCGGCAAGGACTTTCTCTGCCTGACCCCGGGCATCCGCCTTGCGGACGCGGACGACGACCAACGCCGCGTCATGACACCGGCGCAGGCCGTGGCCCAGGGGTCGGATTTCCTGGTGGCGGGACGGCCCGTGACCCGTGCGAACGACCCGTTGGCCGCCGCCAAAGACTTTATTGCACAAATACCCCCAAGGGCTGTATAGAAGGCATATGAGTCAAGAGAACGAATCCATCCAGAACGGCCAAGCCAAGGGCGGGGCCGCGCAGAACGGCAAGGCCAAGAACGGCACTCCCCGCCATGTCGAGCACGGCAAGTCGGACAAGATCAGCGGCGTGTTCTCCACCCAGACCATCCAGAGGGTGGGCACTGGCACGACCACGCGCAAGACAGTGAAGAAGACGTTCTGGATGGTGCTGCAGGATGCCAACGACACCCTGAGCATCCAGCCGCTGAACATTAACTACGTTCCCTCGGGCCCCAAGCGCACCGTCCCCAAGGATGACTTCCTGGAAAAATTCTCCCCGGAGCCGGAGTTTTACGTCTCCACGGTCTACCCCAAGATGAAGGAAATGCAGGAGAGCGTGGACAAGGGCGAGCAGCACCGCGAAAAGGGCGAGACCTTCAGCGCGGAGCTTGAGTTCAACAACGCCCTGAACATCGACGAGGAAAACGTGCGCGCCAACTTCGGCCTGGGGCTCACGTATCTGGAGCGCGGGGACGACACCAAGGCCAACGACATCTTCGAGCGCCTGGTGAAGCTGGACGCGGCCTTCGAGCCGGAGCACAAGCACCTGTTCAACGACTTCGGCATCAATCTGCGCAAGAACAAGATGTACCAGCAGTCCCTGGACTACTACGAACGGGCCATCGAGCTGGTCTCCACGGACGAGAACCTGTTCTACAACATCGCCCGCGTGTTCTACGAGCGCGAGGAGTTCGACAGGGCCGCCGCCAACCTGCAAAAGGCCATCGAGATGAGCCCCCATTTCGAGGAGGCCGCCAAGTTCCTGCAGTTCCTCAAGGAAAAGAACCTGGTGGACGAATCAGGAGCCGCCGTGGACGGAGCCGTGAAGCCCGACGGCGTGCGCAAGAAGCCCAAGAAGAGCTCCGGCGCCACGTACGACATGAAGTTTTAGATGCGCCACGTCTGGACCTCCCGACCGGCAGACCCGGAACCCGGAAACCTTGGCCGCTGGGCCGAACGGCTCCAGATATCCCCGCTCATCGCCAGCATCCTCTGGGGCCGCGGCCTGCGCGCGCCCGAGGAGATGGACGTCTTCCTCTCCCCGCTCCTCAGACACCTGGAACCGCCCTCCAGCGTGCCCGGCATGGCCGAGGCCGCCGAGGTACTGGCCGACGGCTTGGCGCGCGGCGCGCGCTTCTGCGTCTGGGGGGACTACGACGTGGACGGCGTGACCTCCACGGCCCTGGTCAAGACCTTCCTGGCCCGGCGCGGCATCGAGGCCGCCCACTACATCCCCAGCCGCCTGGAGCACGGCTACGGCATGAACGCCGACGGCGTGCGCGGGCTGGCCGAGGCCGGGGTGGAGATCCTGCTCACCGTGGACTGCGGCATCACCAGCCTGGAGGAGATCGCCCTGGCCCGGAGCCTGGGCATGACCGTGGTGGTCTCGGACCACCACCTGCCCGGGGACGCCCTGCCCGAGGCCCACGCCGTGACCAACCCGCGCCTGGGGGACTGCCCCTGCCCGGACCTGGCCGGGGTGGGCGTGGCCTGGCTGCTCATGGCCGCCGTGAACCGCCTGCTCCCGGGCGAGCCCGAGGACATGCGCGACTACCTGGACCTCGTGGCGCTGGGCACCATCGCCGACGTGGTGCGCCTGCGCGGGCAGAACCGCATCCTGGTCAAGAACGGCCTGCTCGGCCTGGCCCGGGCGGACCGGCCCGGCATCGCGGCCCTCAAGGAGGCCAGCGGGTTCGCGCCCTCGGCGGCCCTAGGCGCGGGACAAGTGGGCTTCGGCCTGGCCCCGCGCATCAACGCCGCAGGCCGCCTGGGCGACGCCCAGACCGCCCTGGACCTGCTCCTGGCACCGGACTACGACACGGCCCGGCCCCTGGCCAAGCGATTGGACGAATTGAACAGCAACCGCCGGGGCGAGGAGGACGCCATCCTGCGCCAGGCTCTGGAACAGGCCGGGGAGCACCCCGAAAGCCTGGGGCTGGTGCTGGTGGGCGAGGACTGGCACCCCGGGGTCATCGGCATTGTGGCCTCGCGCCTTGTGGAGGCCCACTACCGCCCGACCCTGATACTGACCCGCGAGAACGGCCTGCTCAAGGGCTCGGGGCGCAGCACGCGGGAGTTCGACCTGCACGCCGGGCTCACGGCCTGCGCCGACCTGCTGAAGGGCTTCGGTGGCCACCCCATGGCCGCGGGCCTGTCCCTGGAGCCGGAGAACCTCGACGCGCTGCGCGCGCGGTTCGACGAGGCCGTGGCCGCGCAATGCGGGTCCGAGCCCCTGTCCCCCACCCTGTTCCTGGACGGAGAGCTGCCCTTCGCGGACCTGGACTTCGACCTGCTCAAGGAGCTGGAAATGCTCCAGCCCTTCGGCCCGGCCAACGCCCAGCCCGTGTTCGGCTCGCCGCCCGTGCTGGTGGCGGACCGCCGCGTGTTCGGCAAGGACCACGTCAAGCTCACCCTCAAGGACGAGGCCAGCGGCGTGACCCTCGCGGCCAAGGCCTGGCGCCAGGCCGACGCCCTGCCCGCGAGCCTGCGCGGCACGCGCATCCGCATCGCCTACACCCCCAAGATCGACCGCTACCAGGGCGTGGCCAGCATCGACCTACAGATCAAGGACTGGCAAGCAGTCTGACAGGCCGCCCCAAAACAGCGATCGGCCGAGCGTAATAGCGCCCGGCAGGGGCCCGCAGACATTTGAAATCCATTTTGCGCAGGCCGTTCAAAAATAGTGAGATGCAAGGCGCAAGGGCAATTGTCGGCCAGCCATCGTGGCTGTCCGCTTTGCGGGCGACGCGCTACGCCGCGTCGACCAATTTTGCTTCCTGCAAAATTGTCGAGACCGACGCGTATCCCAACGCTTCCGCTACGCGAGGGTTTGAATTGTTCGCAGCAACGCCGCAGATCGCTGTTTGTGGGCGGCCTGCTAGATGTCCATGCCCAGTTCGTCCCGCAGGCGATCCTTTATCCGGGGCATGACGCGCTGCATGAGCTGCTGGGCCATGGCCTGGCTCTGGGCCATGCTCCGCTGCATGATCTGCGGCCCCAGCTTGACGGCCTTCTTGAACACCGGATTCTGGTACAGCCTGGTCAGTTCCAGGACCTCACCGCGCGTGAGGTGGCATCCCCAGGCGTCGGCGGTCATGTTGAGCATCTCGCGGCTCACGGCCCTGCGCTCCTTGGCGAATTCCTCGGTGAGGATGTCCAAGAGGGCGTCGGGCGCGTCCGGGCTCTTGGCCTTCACGCCCTTGAATATCTGCATCGGGACCATGTCCAGAATGGCTCCGATGACCTCCATGCTCCCCGAGGCCCTGGCCAGCTCCACCAGCTCCGCACGGCTGGCCTGGTCCGCACGGGCCAGGGCGGGTGCGAACAGCAACAAACACAACACGGCCGCGGTCAGTCTCTTGCACATGCGCATGATTTCCCCCTGATGCCGAATGGTTGCGTGAAAGCGGCCCTCGCACCATAGCAGCACGCCCCGGCCTCTCGCAAGAGACGAATACATACAGACCAGACGAACAGCCCGCGCATGCAGCCAGGGGATCCCGAAGCATGGGTGCCCGGCCGGCGGATATCCTCCTTCAGGTTCGATGTTGCAAATCTCGCCAGGCGTGCTACGAATATCAATAATCCTGTATACCCTTCCAAAGGAGACGGCCTGGCGACGCATGCCGATGCGGCCGGTCTGCAAAAGTGGAGGAAGGCATGAGGTCTCCCGGCCCGCATGGCCCCGCGCGTCCGTTCTTGCGTCGGTTTGTACACGCCGCATGCATCGTGTTCCTGCTGGCGTCGACGTGCATTGCCGCGTCGGAAGAACCGCGCAAGCTGGCCCTGGTCATCGGGAATTCGGCCTACCAAAACGCCACGGCCCTGCCGAACCCGAAAAACGACGCCACCGCCGTGGCCGCCGGGCTGAAGCGGTCGGGCTTCACGGTCATCCGGCTCGTGGACGCCAACCGGGCGCAACAGAAGGACGGCGTCGGAATGTTCCTCGAAAGGCTCCGCGAGTACGACGTGGGGCTCTTTTTTTATGCCGGTCACGGCATCTCCATCGACGGCCGCAACTACCTGATTCCGGTGGACGCGGCCCTGCGCTCCCAAATTGCTGCTGGTGGACGAGGTGCTGGGCATGAATCCCAAGGACCGGCAAATGCTCGTCTTCCTGGACGCCTGCCGGGACAACCCCTTCGTCGAGGAGGTGGCCAAGATCGGGGACGTCGTGGTTTCGCGCGGCCTGGCGGCCACAAAGGGCATCGCGCCTGAAGAGCGGCAACCAAAACCTGTTCGTGGCCTTCTCCACCCAGCCGGGCAACGTGGCCCTGGACGGCAGCGGAAAGCACAGCCCGTTCTCCAAGGCGTTGATCCTGCACCTCAACGAACGGCTCGAGGTCCGCAAGCTGATGACCAAGGTGCGCCGGTCCGTGGCCGAGGAAACCGGCTACAGGCAGATTCCCTGGGAGCAGAATTCCCTGCTCAAGCCGGTCTACCTCTCGGGCAAGCCCGATCTGGGCAAGATGCGCATCCACCACATCGCCGACGTGACCAAGGTGATCATGAAATGGGGCTACGTGGTGGCGGGCTATGTGGGCGACCGCCGCCCCCAGGAGGGCGACATGGTCCGCATCGACCTGGGAGGGCGCAGGATCGAGGCCAAGGTGGGCAAGGTCATGGCGACGGGAATCTCGGTGATCCCGTCCGCCTGGGACAACGAAATCCATGTGTGCGCGCAGGTGGTCCAAGAGGAGTTCAGCGAGGAATGATGAAACGAAGAATGGCGATTATCGCCCTGGCGCTGCTTTTGTCCGCATGCAACTCCGCCTATCACATCAGGCAAACCACGTCCGATCCGCAGGAGATCGAAAGCATGCCCCGCGAGGTGGCCATGGAAGCCGTCCTGGTGTTCTCCAAAGCCAGGGCCACGGCCGGCAAGGGCATGTGCGTGCTGACGGAGGAAGGCGTCGCCAACCGGGAACGGGGAGAGTTCGTGCGCTACGGCAGGACGTGCTTCAGGCTGGCCTATCAGGACCATGTCGCGCCCGGGGCGCAGGACGGCCCCGCCATCGTGTTCACGGACCTGGATGCGCACGCGACCATCTGCGGAACGGAATTCACGTGGGCCGAACTCGCCGGGTCCAGCCCGCAATACGTCGACAAGACGTTCAAGTGGATCGGGGCGGCTGTCCAGTCCCTCGGATCGACGTACTGCCCCCAAGGAGAATAGCGCATGAAAAAATCACTGTTGCTTCTGCTCGTCGCGGCGCTGCCCGGCGGATGCGCGGACAGGGGGACGGGCCTGGAGATCGACTCCAGCCACGCGAACATGCCCAGGGATGTCGCCATCAGCTACCTGCAGAATGAAAGCGTGAAGTTCTCGCCCACGATGCCCTGCCACTTCACGAACAACGGGGTGCTCGGCGTGCCGTACGAGGACATCGTGTTCTACGGCCACAGCGGGCTGGAGCGCATGATATTCATCATCCCCCTCTACGAGGGCGCAAAGTCCGGAGGGACCTATCTGTGCCGCGCCGTCGAATACAACGCCTGGTACAGCGACTACGGCACCGACGAGTACGTCGACGTCATGAACAAGACGGTCACGGCGCTGGTTTCCCTCGGGGCGAGGGAGGTCGGCGGCGGGGCGTACGGGGCCAAAAAGGAGACCAGGACGGTGGACCAGTGAGCGCTAGCTCCTAAGCCGGCCCAGGCACCGGATCAACCATAAGTCAGGCGCATGCGCCCCACGAACTCCCGGGTGAAGTCCGGGCGCGAGGCGAGGTCCAGGCAGCGCGTGGACGCGGGCAGGGACTCGGCGAAGGCCCTGGCCTCGGCGCTGGCGAGCAGCAGGGCCGCCCCGTCCAGGGAGGCGTTGCCCACGGCGCGCACGCGCGCGCCCAGGCCCGGGGGGATGAAGCCCAGGGACTCCAGATCCGAAGGCGCGACGTGCTCTCCCAGGGCCCCGGCCAGGCACACGGAGCCGAGGTCCGACGGCCGCAGCCCGGCCTCGGCCAGCAGCGTGGAGCAGGCCAGGTCGAAGGCCGCCTTGACCTTGAGCACCTCCTCCACGTCCGAGGCGGCCAAATACAGCCCCCCGGGCAGGTCCAGGCGCGCCTCGCCGCCCTCCTCGCCCAGGTCCTGGGCCAGGCGGCGCGCCAGGGGCGTATTCCCGGCCGAAAAGCCGCCCTTGGAATCCAGGACGCCCTGCTCCGCCAGAAGCGCCATGAGGGACAGATAGCCCGCCCCCGTGATCCCGGCGGCCAGCGAGGGCGCGCCCCCGCCGATGCAGTGGGTTTCGAGGCCCCTGGGCGTGAGCGCGAAACGGGACACCGCGCCCGGCCCGGCCACGTTGCCGCAGGCTAGGCCCGCGCCCTCCAGGGCCGGGCCCAGGGGCACCGAGGCCGCCACCTGGGTTCCGTCCGAGAGAGCCAGGAGAAATTCGCCGTTGGTGCCCATGTCCGCCAGCAGGAACGGCCGCCGCACCGACTCGGGGCCCAGGCTCAGGGCCGTCAGCCCGGCGCTCAGGTCCCCGCCCACGAAGGGCGCCAGCTGCGGCGGCACGTAGGCCTCGGGCAGGCCCTCTCCCAGGGCCGCGAAGCGGCCGCCCGGCTCGTCCAGGGTGTAGGGCGCGGCCGAAAGCCCGTCCACGGGCAGGCCGAGAAGCAGCAGGGTCATGGCCGGGTTGCCCGCCACGGCCAGGGACGCGGCCCGGCCCGGCAGGGACGCGGCCACGCGGCGCAGGGCGTCCAGCACCAGGCCGCGCAGGACTTCGGCCCCGGCGGCGGAGCGCGCAAAGGCCAGCCGCGACATGACCTCGCTGCCCGCACCCATCTGGGGGTTGAGGAACGAGCCCGAGGCGGCCTCGCGGCCTCCGGCGTCCAGGGCGCGCCAATGCACTGTGGTGGTTCCCAGATCCACGGCCAGGAGCAGGTCCAATCCGGCGGCGGTTGCGGCGGCCGGGGCTTCGTCCATGGGAGGCGCGGGCAGGAAGATGCGCGTGCCGGCAAGGGCCTTGTGGCGGCAGCCCAGGCGCCAGCCCCGGGCCAGCTCCGCCGCGTCCAGCACCAGGTCCTCCCCGGGCGCGGGCAACGGGGCCGGGGACTCGAAGCGCACCCGGCAGCGGCCGCAGCGCCCCAGGCCCGAACACAGGGCCCGGGTCTCGTAGCGGCCCGACAGGTACGCCGCCTGGACCAGGGTGCGTTCGGGGTCGGCTGGGAGCCGCAGTTCGCGGCCCGCCGCGTCGGTGATGGAAATGCTCATTGCCCGCTCTTTGCCGGGGATTCGGGGGCGCGGCTACGCGCCGATGTTCAGCCTGCCCTTGCCGTCGGCCGCCTCGGCCACGCGCCCGATGCGCGCGGCCAGGTCGCCGGCTTCGGTAAGCAGGCCGCAGACGCCGTCCACGTGCTCCGGGGGCACGGAAAGCACCAGCCCGCCCGAGGTCTGGGCGTCGAAGACCAGGTCCACGAGCACCGTGTCCAGGCCCGGGGCCACGCTCACCAGGCCCGCGCAGAAATGCTTGTTGGCGAAGCTGCCCGCCGGGATCAGGCCCATGCCCGCCAACTCCACGGCATGGGGCAGGAACGGCACCCCGGCCAGGGAAAGCTCCACGGCCACCCGCGAGGCGCGGGCCATCTCCAGCAGATGCCCGCCCAGGCCGAAGCCCGTGACGTCCGTGGCCCCGATGAGGGAAAAACGGCGGATGGCCTCGCCCCCGGCCTTGTTCAGACGCGAGGCCGAGCGGTACAGGATGTCCTCCAGCTCGTCGGCGTTCTCCCACTTGCCCTTGATCGCCGTGGCCAGGACCCCGGTGCCCAGGGCCTTGGTCAGGATCAATTCGTCCCCGGGCCTGAGGCCCGCGTTGGTGGCGAAGGCGTCGGGGTCCACCACGCCGGACACGGCCAGGCCGTACTTGATCTCCTTATCCTCCACGCTGTGGCCGCCCGCCAGCACGGCCCCGGCCTCGCGCACCTTGTCGTAGCCGCCGCGCAGGATGTCCTGCAGGATCTCCGGCCCCAGGTCCTTGATGGGGTAGCAGACGATATTCATGGCGGCCATGGGCTCGCCGCCCATGGCGTAGACGTCGGACAGGGAGTTGGCCGCCGCCACCTGGCCGAACCTGTAGGGATCATTGACGATGGGCGTAAAAAAGTCCACCGTCTGCACCAGGGCCTTGCCCCCGGGGAAACGGAGAATGGCGGCATCCTCGCCCAATGCCTGGCCAGCGAGGATCCGCGCGTCGGACTGCCCGGGAAGGGCCGCCAGCACCTGCTCCAGGTCCCCTGGAGCGATCTTGGCGGCTCAACCAGCAGCTTTGACGGTGTCCACGAGAACGATCTTCTCGGACATCACGGCTCCTTGTGGATGCTGTCTTGCTCCCGTACCTGTCAGGACGGGAAGGTGTCCTGGGCGCGGCATTCCTGGCGCAGGAACTCCACGAAATACCGGGCCACAGGGAAAAGATGGCGCTTGGCGTGGTACACGAGATAGAAGTCGCGGCGCATGGCCAGCCCCTGCACCTTGAGCTCCGTGACCACGCCCCGGGCCAGGGCCTCGCCAGCGGCCAGCCGGGAGGTCACGGTGGCGCCGATGCCCGCGCGGGCGCACTGGATGGCCGACTCGGTGCTCTGCACGCGCATACTGGGCGTGGGCGGCTCCAGGCCCAGGCTCGCCAAAGCCTGGACAAAGGCGCGCAGGGTGCCGCTGCCCTGCTCCCGCTCCACCCAGGGCAAATCCGCAAGGTCGCCGGGGGACAGCAGGCCGTCGCCCACATAGGGCTCCCCGGGCGCGGCGATGATCACCAGGTCGTCCCTTATGAGCGGCTCGAAGGTCAGGTCCGGGTGCTCCTCCATGGCGCCGACCATGCCCACCATGTCCTCGCCCCCGGCGATGCGCCGGATGATGGACTCGGAGTCCCCGAGCCTGAGCATGAAGTGGACCTCGGGATAGCGCGCGGAAAAGCGCTTCACCAGGGGGGGCAGCACGTAGGTGGCGGGGATGGTGCTGCCGCCCACGAACAGGTCGCCCACCACGCGCTCCTGCAGGAGTTGGATCTCGGCCGTGGCCGCGGCCAGCGAGGAAAACACGTCCTGGGCGTGGCGGTAGAGGATTTCCGCCGCCCTGGTGGGCAGGATGGAACGACCCAGGCGGTCGAACAGGGGCATGCCCAACTCGGACTCCAGGGCGGAGATATGGGCGGAAATGGTGGGCTGCGAGAGATACAGCTCCTCCCCTGCCCTGGAAAAACTCATCAATTCGTAGACCTTGATAAAGGCCTCAAGCTTTCGTACATCCATGCGGCGCTCCGGGTCACCCTGTTCAGGCCTGCCGGCGACGGCAAAAAAAAAGCAGGCCATACGGCCTGCTTTTTAAGCTGTTTCAATGGAAAAAGCCAGATTAATCAGCTTTGCCTTCCTTGGGCTCGGCTTCTTCCTCGGCTTCTTCGGCTTCGGGAGCCTCGGCGGCGTCTTCGGCCTCGGGGGCCTCAGGAGCCTCCTCGACCTCGGGGGCCTCGGCCTTGGGCTCCTCGGCGGCGGCCTTGGACGCGGCGGCCTTCTTGGGAGCGGCCTTCTTGGCGGGCTTGGCTTCCTCGGCCTTCTCCCCGGCCTTCTTGGTGAACTCGATCACCGCCAGGGGGGCGCAGTCGCCGACGCGGGGCATGCCCAGCTTGATGACGCGGGTGTACCCGCCGCCGCCAGCGGCGTAGCGGGGCCCGATCTCATCGAACAGGCGCTGCACCAGGGCGTGATTGCCCAGGACCTTGTAAGCCTCGCGGCGCGAAGCCACGGTATTCTTCAGAGCGTAGGTGACGAGCCGCTCAACGACCTTGCGCAGTTCCTTGGCGCGGGTCTCGGTGGTGCGGATGGACTCGTGCACGACCATGGACCGGGCCATGTTGCGGAACATCGCCTTGCGCTGGGAGCTGTCCATGTTCAGCTTCTTGCCGGCTTTCTTATGCCTCATCGGTTTCCTTCCTCTTCAGCCAATCCTCGTAACGTTCCTGGAAGTTCTCGACGGTCATGCCGAATTCCAGCTCCATTTCGGACAGGATGCGGCGGATCTCGTCGAGGGACTTGCGACCGAAGTTCTTGGTCTTGAGCATCTCGGCCTCGGTACGCTGCACCAGCTCGCCCACGGAACGGATATTGGCGCTCTTCAGGCAGTTGGTGGCGCGCACGGACAGCTCCAGCTCGTCGATCCCCTTGAACAGGTTGGGATTGAGGTCGTCGCCATGGGAGCTGTGGGCCTGCTCGTCGTCGGAGCTCTGCTCATCGAAGTTGATGAACACGGTGAGCTGATCCTTGAGGATCTTGGCGCTGTAGGCCAGGGCATCCTCGGGAGAGATCGAGCCGTCCGTCCAGATTTCGAGGACCAGCTTGTCGTAGTTGGTCATCTGACCGACGCGGGCCGGCTCGATGGAGTAGGCGACCTTCTTCACGGGGGAGAAGCTCGCGTCCAGCCGGATCAGGCCGATCTCGTCGGTCAAGGTGTCGCCCATCTCGGCGGGCACGTAGCCCTTGCCCATCTGGACCTCGAGCTCCATGCGGAGCTTGATGTCCTCGGACAGGGTGGCGATGTGCTGATCCTTGTTCAGGACCGTGACCCGCTGGTTTTCCTTGATGGCCGCGGCGGTGACGGCGCCCTTCTTGTCGGCCTCCAGCACCAGCCTCTGCGGCTCTTCGGAGGTCATGGCGAACCGCACCTGCTTCAGGTTCAGCACGATGTCCGTGACGTCCTCGATGACACCGGACATGGTGGTGAACTCATGCTGGATGCCCTCGATGTTCACGGACACGATGGCCGCGCCCTGCAGGGAGGAAAGCAGAACCCTCCTCAGCGCGTTGCCGATGGTCGTCCCGAAGCCGCGTTCCAGCGGCTCGCACACGAACTTGCCGTACGTGTTCGAGCTCTTGCCGTCCCGCATCAGCTGCTCGGGCTTGACCAGCTCGGACCAGTTGCGCGTATTGACCATTTTGTCGCCGTCTTGGATGATCATCTTGGCTCCCTGTTATTTGGAGTACAACTCGACGATCAGCTGCTCGTTGATGGGGAACTGGATGTCCTCGCGGACCGGGCGGGCCTTGATCGTGCCCTTCAGCGCCTGACCGTCAACCTCCAGCCAATCGGGGCAACCGCGCCGGGCGATCACTTCCTGGGCTTCCTGGATCACGGGGATCTTCTTGGACTCCTCGCGCACGGTAACGATATCGCCTTCCCTGATCTGCATGGAAGGAACGTTCACGCGACGGCCGTTGAGCACAAACACCCCGTGGCGCACGAGCTGGCGCGCCTGATCGCGGGAGTTGGCGAAGCCAAGACGGTAAATCACGTTGTCCAGACGCATTTCCAGAAGGGCCAACAGGTTGTGGCCGGTGACGCCCTTCTTCATTTCAGCCTGGTGATAGTAGCTGCGGAACTGCTTCTCCAGCACGCCGTACATGCGGCGGACCTTCTGCTTCTCGCGCAACTGCAGGGCGTAGTCGGTGATCTTGCTACGGCGGCGGCCATGCTGGCCGGGCACGTAGGGACGGCGCTCGTACGAGCACTTGTCCGTGAAGCAGCGGTCGCCCTTCAAAAACAGCTTCTGCCCCTCGCGGCGGCAGAGGCGGCATTTAGCTCCGGTATATCTTGCCACTGTATCCTCCTAAAAGATCGACCGGTTAGACCCTGCGGCGCTTGGGCGGCCGGCAGCCATTGTGCGGAACGGGGGTGATGTCGCGCATGAAGCTGACCTTGAAGCCGGCGTTGTTGATAGCGCGCATGGCGGCCTCGCGGCCGGATCCCGGGCCCTTCACGAGGATGCCCACGGTACGCATGCCGTGCTCCTGGGCCGCGCGAGCCGCGCGCTCGGCGGCAACCTGGGCGGCGAAGGGGGTGCTCTTGCGGGAGCCCTTGAAACCGCTGGCGCCGGATGTGGCCCAGCTCACCACATTGCCCTTCATGTCGGTGAAGGTAATGATGGTGTTGTTGAAGGACGCCTTGATATGGGCGATGCCCATAGGCACGCTCTTCTTTTCCTTCTTCTTCCCGGTGCGGCGGGGTTTGGCCATAGTCGTGTCTCTCCGTATTGGAACGTTCTTTTGCCGCCGCCCCTGTGGACGGCCAAACAAATGTTACTTCTTCTTCCGGCCCACGACGGAACGCCTGGGACCCTTGCGGGTGCGGGCGTTGGTGTGGGTGCGCTGCCCATGGCACGGCAGGCCGCGGCGATGGCGCAGGCCCCGGTAGCAGCCGATGTCCATGAGGCGCTTGATGTTGGCCTGGATATCGCGACGCAGGTCGCCTTCCACCTTGTGGTTCTCTTCGATCTCCTTACGGATATCGTTGGTCTCCTCGGCGGTCAGGTCGTCCGTGGTCTTGGTCCAGTCGACACCGGTGGCGTCGAGAATCTGCAACGCGGTGGTGCGCCCGATCCCGTAAATATAGGTCAGGGCGATGTCCAGACGCTTGGCCTTGGGCAAGTTGATGCCTGCAATGCGTGCCACTTTCCAATCCCCTTATTCTAGCCCTGGCGCTGCTTGTGCCTGGGGTTTTCGCAGATAACCCGGAGAACGCCCCTGCGGCGGATCACCTTGCACTTCGGGCACATCTTCTTGACAGAAGGTCTGACTTTCATGACCTGCTCCATTTTCCGCGGGGTCGCAGCCTTGCGCGCACCGCCGCTCATGTTCGTTTCTTCAGGTTCCCGTCAAGCTTTTAGCTTAGACTGAGGATCTCCGGACCATCCGGGGTCACGGCGACCGTATGTTCAAAGTGGGCGGACAGCTTACGATCTTTTGTCACGGCTGTCCACTTGTCTTCGAGGACCTCCACTTCGTGGGTTCCCTCGCAGACCATGGGCTCGATGGCGAGCACCATTCCGGCTTTCAGCGGTACGCCAATGCTCCCCTTGGGAACGAAGTTGGGCACCTCTGGCTTCTCATGAAGCTTTCGTCCTATCCCGTGTCCCACGAACCGCCGAACCACGGAGTAGCCGCGGGATTCGACGTGGTCCTGCACAGCTCGCGAGACGTCGTACAGGTGGTTTCCGGGGTGAGCCTGCTCGATGCCGAGCATCAGAGACTCCTCGGTGACCTTCAACAGGTCGCGGGTGGATTGCGCCACCGCGCCGACCGCGAAGGTCCGGGCCGAGTCCCCGTTGAATCCGTCGTACACCACACCCATGTCAAAGCTGACGATATCCCCTTCTTCAAGGATGCGGGTCTGCGACGGAAAACCGTGGACGACTTCTTCATTCACAGAACAACACAGGGCGTAGGGAAACCCGCCATATCCCTGAAAGGCGGGCTTCACGCCAAATTCCTTGCACATATCCTGGGCGATGGTTTCGAAGTGCATGGTGGGGACTCCCGGCTTCACCGCTGCGCCCATGGCGTCCAGAATCAGTGAAACCATCCGGTTAGCCTCGCGCATGATCGCGATTTCACTCGGATTCTTGAGATAGATGCCCCGCACCTTGCGCAAAACTACCGTCGCCCCTTGATCTTCTGTCCCTTGCCCATCAGCCCCTCGTACTGGCGGGAGATCAGATAGGACTCGATCTGGGACATGAAATCCATGGACACGCCCACCACGATGAGCAGGCTGGTGCCGCCGAAGTAGAACGGCACCCCGATCTTGGAAATGAGCAGCATGGGCAGCACGCAGATCGCGGAGATGTACAGCGCGCCCCAGAGAGTGATGCGGCCCAGAACCTTGTCGATGTATTCCCTGGTCTTCTGCCCGGGGCGGATGCCCGGGATGAAGCCGCCCTGCTTGCGCAGGTTCTCGGCGATGTCTTTCGGATCAAAAATGATCGCCGTGTAGAAGAAGCAGAAGAAAACAATGAGGGCCACGAAGAGCACGTTGTACAGAAGCGTGCTCGGCGCGAACCAGGCCGCCGCGTCGTTGATCCACTCGACCTTGGAGAACTGCCCCACGGTGGCCGGGAACATCAGGATCGAGGAGGCGAAGATGGGCGGAATCACGCCCGCGGTGTTGACCCTAAGCGGCAGATGCGAGGACTGGCCCCCGTACATCTTCCGGCCGACCATGCGCTTGGCGTAGGAAATGGGTATCCTGCGCTGGGCCCGCTCCATGAAGACGATGAAGCCGAGGACCACGGCCATGGCGGCCACGAGGATCAGCACGATGAAAAGCGTCAGCTCGCCGGCGCTCATCAGGCGGAAGGTCTTGAATATGGCGCCCGGAAGCCCGGCCACGATACCCGCGAAGATGATCAGCGAAATGCCGTTGCCCAGGCCCTTCTCGGTGATCTGCTCGCCAATCCACATGATGAACACGGTACCCGCCGTCAGCGTGATGATGGTCACCAGGCGGAAACCCCAGCCCGGATCCACCACCACGGACGCGCCGCCGGGGCTGGACATGCCCTCCAGGCCGATGGCGATGGCCAGGCCCTGGACCACGGTGATGAGCACCGTGCCGTAGCGGGTGTACTGGGTGATCTTCTTGCGGCCGGCCGCGCCCTCCTCCTTCTGCAGCCGTTTCAGCTCGGGGCTGACGACTTGGAGCAGTTGGATGATGATGGACGCGGAAATGTAGGGCATGATTCCCAGGGCGAAGATGGAAAGGTTTCTCAACCCTCCGCCCGAGAACATGTCGAACAGTCCGAACAGCGTGTTGGACATGCTGTCGAAAAAGTCCTGCAACGCGGCGGTGTCCACCCCGGGGGTGGGCACGTGGATACCGATGCGGTAGACTGCCAGGAGGACGAAGGTCCACAGAAGCTTCTTCTTCAGCTCCGGCAGCTTGGCGAGATTCTCAACCCCAGAAAGAGCCACGTTCTCTTACCCTTCCAATTTCTTGGCGGTTCCGCCGGCAGCGGCGATCTTCTCCTCAGCGGACTTGCTGAAGCGATGGGCCTCGATGGTCACGGCGGCGGGGACGTCGCCCTCGCCCAGGATCTTCACCGGGGCATCGACCTTGGCCAGGCCGCGCTGGTAGATGTCGGCCACGGTGATCTCCGAGGCGCCCTCGAAGGCGGCCAGCAGGCGGCCCAGGTTGAGGACCTCGTAGCTCACGCGAAAACGGTTCTTGAACCCACGCTTGGGCAGGCGGCGCGCCAGGGGCATCTGTCCGCCCTCGAACCAGGGCGGAGTTCCGCCGCCGGAACGGGCGTTCTGACCCTTGTGGCCCTTGCCGGAGGTGGAGCCCTGACCGGAAGCCGGACCGCGGCCGATGCGCTTGCGGTCCTTGCGCTCCTCGGGGAACGAATACAGCTCGTGCAGTCTCATTATCCAATCACCTCGACGAGATGGTTCACTCGATTGATCATGCCGAGAACGGCCTCGTTCTTGGGAAGTTCCTTTTCCTGGCGGATCTTCCTCAAACCCAGGGCCGCAACGGTCTTCCTCTGGTTCGGCGGGCAGCCGATGACGCTCTTCTTCAGGCGAATCTTAATCGTTTCCATGATCCTCACCTACTTCCTGGGCGTTTCCAGCTTCTTGCCGCGCAGGGCGGAGACTTCCTTGGCGTCGCGCAGGGAGGTCAGGCCTTCCATGGTGGCCTTGAGCACGTTGTGCGGATTGTTGGTGCCGATGGCCTTGGTCAGGATGTCCCTGACGCCCACGGCTTCCATGACCGCGCGCACCGGGCCGCCGGCGATGATGCCGGTACCCTTGGACGCGGGCTTCAAGACCACGCGGGCGGCGCCGAAGCGGCCCAGGACCTCGTAAGGCAGGGTGCCGTCGAGCAGGGAAACCTTGCCCATGGTCTTGCGCGCCTTTTCGCTGGCCTTGCGGATGGCCTCGGGGACCTCCACGGCCTTGCCCAGGCCCCAGCCCACCGAGCCCTTGCCGTCGCCGACGACAACCAGGGCGCTAAAGTTGAAGCGCCGGCCGCCCTTGACGACCTTGGCCACGCGGTTGAGGTAGACGATCTTTTCGATCAGCCCCAACTCGTCCTGCTGCTGTTCCTTGCGGGAATCCTTGCGAGAGTCCCTGTCCCTGCGAGGGCCTTTCCCTTCCATTGCCATGTGTTACCTTCCGCAGTCTTAGAAGTTCAGACCGCCCTCGCGGGCGCCGTCAGCAAGGGCCTTGACCCTGCCATGGTAAAGATAGCCGTTGCGGTCGAAAACCACGTCCGCAACGTTCTTTTCCTTTGCCAGCTTCGCGATCTCGCGACCCACTTCCGTGGCCAACTCCTTGTTCAGGCTCTTGGCCGCCCCGTCCTTGGACAAGGACAAGGTGGACGCGGACAGGATGGTCTCGCCCGTCTCGTCGTTGACGAGGTTCGCGTAGATGTGGGCGTTGGAGCGGAACACGCACAGGCGAGGACGCTCGGCGGTGCCGCTGACCTTCTTGCGGATGCGGATCTTCCTGCGAAGGCGCTTGGTATTCTTAGAGTGGTTCATAGCGATACCCTATTATTTCTTCGCGCCGGATTTGCCGGCCTTGCGACGGATGGTCTCGTCCGCGTACTTGATGCCCTTGCCCTTGAACGGCTCGGGCGGACGCACGCGGCGGATCTGGGCCGCAACCTCGCCGACAAGCTGCTTGTCGACGCCGGAAATGGTCAGCTTGATGCCCTCGGCCTTGGCTTCCACGCCCGTGGGCAGCGGGTACTCCACGGGATGGGAGAAGCCCACGCTGAGCACCACGTTCTTGCCCTGCACCTGGACCTTGTAGCCCACGCCCACGACCTCGAGAGTCTTCTCGAAGCCCTTGGTGACGCCTTCGATGCAGTTGGCGATAAGGGTGCGGCGCAGCCCGTGCTGGGCTCGCGCGGTGCGGGACTCGTCGGCGCGGGTCAGCACGAGGGACTCCCCGTCCTTGGCCACCACGACCTTGTCATGCACCGGCGTGGAGAGGATGCCCTTGGGCCCCTTCACATCTATCTTCGTCTTCCCGATCGTCACCTCGACCCCGGAGGGGATGGCGATGGGTTTCTTACCGATCCTGGACATGACTCTTCCTCATTTACCAGAGTTCAAACAGCACTTCGCCGCCCACATTCTGCTCACGAGCCACGGTGCCTTCGAGAAGGCCGCGGGATGTGGACAGCACGCAGATGCCCAAGCCGTTCTGGACGCTGGGAATATCCTGGGCGCCGACGTACACGCGGCGGCCGGGCTTGCTGATCTTCTTGATGCCGCTGATGAGCGGACGTCCGTCAGCATACTTGAGCGTGATGTTGATCTCGCGCTCGGCCTCGGTATAATCGGTGATGTAGCCCTCTTCCTTCAGGATACCGGCAACGGCGCTCTTCACATTGGAGCGGGGCACGGTAACTTCCTTGTGCAGCGCCTGGTGGGCGTTGCGGATGCGGGCCAGCATATCCGCGATGGGATCAATCACTGCCATGATAATCTCCTTACCAGCTCGATTTGCGCACGCCGGGCAGCTCGCCGGCCAGCGCCTTGTTGCGGAAGCAGATACGGCAGATGCCGAACTTCCTCATGAAGGCGCGGGGACGGCCGCAAATGGGGCAGCGGTTGTAGCCGCGGCTGGAAAACTTGGGTTTCGCCTGCGACTTATTCAGCAAAGCTTTGCGAGACACGTATGTATCCTCCCTACTTCTTGAACGGCATGCCAAGCATGTCGAGCAGGACTTTCCCTTCCTTATCGGTCCGGGCGGTGGTGACAATGGTCACGTTCATGCCCTTGACGCGTTCCACCCTGTCCATGTTGACTTCGGGAAAGATGGTGTGCTCGCGTATGCCCATGGTGAAGTTGCCCCGGCCGTCGAAGCCGCGGTCCGGGATCCCCCGGAAGTCACGCACCCGAGGCAGGGCGAAATTCATCAGCTTGTCCAGGAAGTCCCACATGCCGTCGCCGCGCAGGGTCACGCGGCAACCCACGGGCAGGCCTTCGCGCAACTTGAAGTTGGCGATGGACTTCCGGGCGCGGGTGACCACGGCCCGCTGACCGGCGATGGCGGTCAGCTCCTCGACGGCGTCCTCGATCAACTTGTTGTTGGTGCTCGCCTCGCCCAGGCCGATGTTCAGGCTCACGCTCTTGACCTTGGGCATCTCCATGGGGCTCTTGTAGCCGAACTCCTTCTGGAGGGCGGGGGCGACCTTTTCCTTATATATGCTTTCGAGACGTGTCATTGTCGTCCACCCTAGTCGATGACTTCGTTGCACTTCTTGCAGAAGCGGACCTTCTTGCCGTCGGTCGTTTCCTTGAACCCGACGCGGGTCGGCTTGGCGCACGCGTCGCACATCAGCGCCACGTTCGAAATGTGGATCGGGGCTTCCTTCTCCACGATGCCGCCCGGCTGCTGGGTGTAGGGGTTGGCCTTGGTGTGGCGCTTGACCATGTTCACCTTCTCGATCAGGACCCGGTCCTTCTTGCGAAGGATCTTCAGGACCTTGCCGACCTTCCCCTTGTCCTTGCCGGCGATGACCATAACTTTGTCATCTTTGCGAATCTTGTACTTCTTCATGTCCATATCTCCTACAGCACTTCAGGCGCCAGCGAGACGATCTTCATGAAGTTCCGGGCGCGAAGTTCACGCGCCACGGGGCCAAAGATACGCGTCCCGACGGGCTCCATGCTCTTGTTGAGAAGCACCGCGGAGTTGGTGTCGAACTTGATGTACGAGCCGTCGGGACGGCCCACTTCCTTTTTCGTACGCACCACGACGGCCTGCATGACATCGCCCTTCTTCACCTTGGAATGGGGCATGGCTTCCTTCACGGCCACCACGATGATGTCGCCCACACTGGCGTAACGGCGTTTGCTGCCGCCGAGCACCTTGATGCAGGAAACCTTCTTGGCGCCGGAGTTATCGGCAACGTCGAGTTTGCTTTCCACCTGAATCATGGTCGGCTCCTAGACAGCTTTTTCCAGAATGGACTTGAGGGCCCACCGCTTGCGGCGGCTCAAGGGACGGTGCTCGACAATCTGGACCTTGTCGCCCACGCCACACGCGTTCTCGGGATCATGCGCCATGAACTTGTTGCGGCGGCGGATGTACTTCTTCAGCAAGGGGTGCTTCACCAGGGTCTCGACGCGCACGACAATGGTCTTGTCGTTGGCGTTGGAGACGACCATACCGGTCAGCACGCGCTTGTTGGACTTGTGTTCGTCAGCCATGGCTTACGCTCCAACTTCCTTTTCCCGGAGAATGGTAAGAATCCGGGCTATGGTCTTCTTCACTTCAGGAAGACGCTGGGTGTTCTCCAGCTGGGCCGTGGCATGCTGGAAGCGCAGGTTGAACAGCTCCTGGCGAAACTCGCCAAGCTTCGCGTTCAACTCGGCCGCGGACAGCTCCTTCAGTTCCTTGGCAGTCATTTACAGCCCCTCCCTCAGGACGATGGCGGTCTTGATGGGCAGCTTGTGGCGGGCCCTGACGAGCGCCTCCTTGGCCAGCTCCAGATCCACGCCGTGGATTTCATAGAGCACGTGGCCGGGCTTCACCGGGGCGTAGAAGCCCTGGGGAGCGCCCTTACCCTTGCCCTGGCGGACCTCGGCGGGCTTGGAGGTGTAGACCTGGTCCGGGAAGATCCGGATCCAGACCTTTCCACCGCGCTTGATGTGGCGCATCATGGCCACACGGGCGGCCTCGATCTGCTGGCTGGTGAGCTTGCCGTGCTCAAGAGCCTTGATGCCGATGTCACCGAAGGCGATGGTGTTGCCCCTCGTGGCCTTGCCACGCAGGCGGCCCTTCTGCCGCTTCCGGTATTTGGTTCTTTTGGGTGTAAGCATTACTGTTCCACCTCTTGATCAAGGATTTCACCCTTGAAAATCCAGACCTTGACGCCGATCACACCGTAGGTGGTGCGGGCGGTGGCAAAGCCGTAGTCCAGGTCGGCGCGCAGGGTGTGCAGGGGCACGCGGCCCTCGCGGTACCACTCGCTGCGAGCGATTTCGGCACCGGCCAGACGACCGGCGCAGGCGACCTTGATGCCCTCGGCCCCGAACTTGCGGGCCATGCCAACGGTGCGCTTCATGGCGCGGCGGAAAGCCACGCGGCGCTCCAGCTGAACGGCGATGTTCTCGGCCACGAGCTGGGCGTCGGTCTCCGGGCGGCGAATCTCGTTCACCTCGATGGAGAACTCGCGCTGGAACTTGTGCTTGAGGTCGTCGCGCAGCTTCTCGATCTCCACGCCCTTGCGGCCGATGACGATGCCCGGGCGGGCCGTGAAGATGATCAGGCGGATCTTGCCGCCGGCGCGCTCGATCTCCAGCCGGGAAATGCCGGCATGATAGAGCTTGGTCTTGATGAACTTACGGATCTTGTCGTCTTCGAACACATTGGCTGCGTAATCCTTCTTGCCGGCGAACCAGCGGGAGAGCCAATTCTTGTTGTATCCAAGACGGAATCCGTACGGATGAACTTTCTGTCCCACGTCAGCCTCCCTAGGACTCTGCGACAACCACAGTGATATGGCTGGTACGTTTCAGGATTCGGTTGGCCCGGCCCATGGCGCGGGGACGGATGCGCTTGAGCGTCGGGCCGCCGTCGATGAGCACCTGCTTGACCACCAGATTGTCGATGTCGACGCCGGGAAGCTGCTCCGCGTTGGCCACTGCGGAATTCAGGACCTTGTTGATCAGCTTCGCAGCCTTCTTGGGCGTAAACCGCAAGAGGTTCATGGCGTCCTCAACGGGAAGCCCCTTGACGTTCTCGGCGACGAGCCGCGCCTTCTGGGGCGACAGGCGCACGTACTTGGCAACTGCTTTCATTTCCATTTCAGCCACCTGTCCTTTAGCGTTTCGCCGCGCTCTTGCGGTCCGCGGCGTGCCCGAAATAGGTGCGGGTGGGAGCGAATTCGCCGAGCTTGTGGCCGACCATGTTCTCGGTGACGAACACCGGGATGAACTTGCGGCCGTTGTGCACGGCAAACGTCATGCCCACCATTTCGGGAATGATGGTGGAACGGCGGGACCAAGTCTTGATGACACGGCGGTCACCGCTCTCGGATGCCTTCTCCACTTTCTGCAGGAGGTGGCCGTCAACGAACGGCCCTTTCTTCAGAGACCTGGGCATGACAACTCCTATTTCTGGCCGCGTCGCTTAACGATGAGCTTGGACGACGGCTTCTTCTTGTTGCGGGTCTTGTACCCCTTCGTGGGCATGCCCCAGGGGGAGACCGGATGACGGCCGCCGGAGCTGCGTCCCTCGCCGCCGCCCAGGGGGTGGTCGACGGGGTTCATGGCCACGCCGCGGACTTCGGGGCGCTTGCCCATCCAGCGCGCGCGGCCGGCCTTGCCCACGGAGATGTTCTCGTGGTGGATGTTCCCCACCTGGCCGATGGTGGCCATGCAGGTCGCCAGCACGTTGCGCACCTCGCCGGAGGGCATGCGCAGGAGCGCGTACTTGCCTTCCTTGGCCACGAGCTGGGCGTAGGTCCCGGCGGCGCGGCAGAACTGGCCGCCCTTGCCGGGATGCAGCTCGATGTTGTGCACCACGGTGCCCACGGGCACGCGGGACAGGACCAGGGCGTTGCCGGGCTTGATGTCCGCGCCCTCGCCCGAGACCACGGTGTCGCCCACATTCACGCCCACCGGGGCGAGGATGTAGCGCTTCTCGCCATCCACATAGTGGAGCAGGGCGATACGGGCGCTGCGGTTCGGGTCGTATTCAATGGTCGCGACCTTGGCCGGCACTCCGGCCTTGTCACGCTTGAAATCAATGATGCGGTACAGACGCTTGTGGCCGCCGCCACGGCGGCGGGAGGTCACCCGGCCGAGGTTGTTGCGACCGCTCTTCTTGGTCAACCCGACCGTCAGGGACTTCTCGGGCGTGACCTCGGTGATCTCCTCAAAAGTGGAGATCGTCTGGAAGCGCCGGCCCGGCGAAGTGGGTTTCAGCTTACGCGTGGCCATGGCTTAGACTCCTTCGAACAGTTCGATCTTTTCACCCTCGGCCAAGGTCACATACGCCTTCTTGCAGCCGGCCAGGCGGCCGGTGACACGGCCGAAGCGGGTGCGGGGGCGCGGGCGACGCTTGACGACGTTGACGCCGGTAACCTTGACGTTGAACGCCTTTTCCACGGCAGCGCCGATCTGGATCTTGTTGGCGTCCGGATGCACATAGAACACGACCTGGTTGGCCTGCTCCTTGGCATTGGTCGCCTTCTCGGAGACCAGCGGGCGAATGAGTATCTGGGTGTAGTCCATTACTTCAACCTCTCTTCCACTGCCTTGGCGGCATCCTGGAACAGGACGATCTGGGGATGACGCAGCACGTCGTAGACGTTCAACATGTCCTGCTTGAGAATGGTGATGCCGGGAATATTCCGGGCAGAAAGACGGAGAGTCTTATCGTCTTCAGGCAGAACAATCAAGGCTTTTTTCAGTCCGAGGCCCTTGGCGATCTCGGCGAACTGCTTGGTCTTGACGTCCTCCATCTTGATGGAATCGACCACCGTCAGAGAGGATTCCGCAACCCGGGAAGACAGGGCCATGCGAAGGGCCAGCTTGCGGACCTTCTTGTTGACCTTGAAGTCGTAGGAGCGGACCTGGGGCCCGAAGACCGTGCCGCCGCCGCGCCAGATGGGGCTGCGGTTGGAGCCGGCGCGGGCGCGGCCCGTGCCCTTCTGACGCCAGGGCTTGGCCCCGCCGCCGCGGACAAGGCCCTTGCTCTTCACGGCGTGGGTCCCGGCATGCTGCTGGGCGCGCTGGGAGCGAACCACGAGGTTCAGAATCTCGGGCTTGACCTCGACTTCGAAGACCTCGGGCGCAAGCTCCAGTTCGCCGACCTCTTTATTGGCCTGATCGTAAACTTTCACGAGTGCCATGTTCTTACCCTCGATTCTGCTTGCGGACCATGACGATCCCGTTCTTGGGCCCGGGAACCTGGCCCTTAAGGATCAACAGGTTTTCATCCGGACGCACGTCCAGAATCTCCACATTGATGCAGGTAACGTTCTTGTTGCCCATCTGCCCGGCCATCTTGCGGCCCTTGAAGACCTTGGCCGGCCAGGCGCACTGGCCGATGCCGCCGGTGGAGCGATGCACCTTCTCGTGGCCGTGGGAGGCCGGGGCGCCGCGGAAGTTCCAGCGCTTCATGGGGCCCTGGAATCCCTTGCCCTTGGAGGTGCCGGTGACCTTGACCTTCTCGCCCGGGGCGAACATGTCCACGGTCAGGTCCTGTCCCAATTCGAACTCACCGCTGTCTTCCAGACGAATTTCCTTGAGGAAGCGATAGTAGGCCTTGCCGGCCTTGGCCTGGTGGCCTTTGGCGGGCTTGGTGAGCTTCTTCTCGTCCACTTCCTCAAAGCCGATCTGGACGGCGGAGTAATTATCTTTCGTGGTCGCGTCCTTCACCTGAAGGATGGGGCACGGACCGGCGGCAATGACGGTGCAGGGGATGGCCGTTCCGTCGTCGCCGAATATGCGGGTCATGCCCAGCTTGCGTCCCATGATGCCAAGCGTGTTAGCCATCATGCTTTCCTCGTTCTAGAGTTTGATCTCGACATCCACGCCCGCGGGCAGCGAAAGCTTGCCCAATGCGTCGACGGTCTGCTGAGTAGGCTCCAGGATGTCGAGCAGGCGTTTGTGGACGCGCATCTCGAACTGCTCCCGGGACTTCTTGTCCACGTGCACCGACTTCTGGATGGTGTACTTGTGGATATTCGTCGGCAACGGGATCGGTCCCGCGATGCTCGCACCCGTGTTGCGGGCCGTGTCCACGATCTCGGAAACGGCCTTGTCCAGGATGCGGTAATCGTATGCCTTCATCTTGATACGAATGCGGTCGCTCTGCATGGAGACCATCTTGCTTACTCCTCGATTTTGGAGACGACGCCGGCGCCCACGGTGCGGCCGCCTTCGCGGATGGCGAAGCGCAGGCCAAGCTCCATGGCGATGGGAGCGATGAGCTCGACATTGAACACGGCGTTGTCGCCGGGCATGACCATCTCGACGCCTTCATCCAACGCGATCACGCCGGTGATGTCGGTGGTCCGGAAGTAGAACTGCGGACGGTAGCCCGAGAAGAACGGGGTGTGGCGGC